>NZ_JBHUOX010000003.1:0-240191 GCF_042686245.1 Pontibacter toksunensis
TACGGCTGGTCAAGGGGCTTTCGCTGAACCTGGGCGGGTACTACGCCATACAGCGGGACCAGCTGAACATCATCAAGGGGACGGTCTCTGACCAGGACCTGCTGACCAGGCGGCGCCAGCTAGACTCCAACTATGACTTCTACTTCAACTTCGGGGTCCGCTACAGGTTCGGCTCGCTGTTCAACAACGTCGTAAACCCACGCTTTGACGGTGGCGGAGGAATGATATTCTACAACTAAGCTGGATTGATTATAACCAGATGCCATAGGCATAACCAGCGGGACTAGCCTCAGCAGTACTACTTGAGCTGTTCTATAGCACCTTTTATGTTCAACAGAGTGTTTTCATGAGCAAGAGCTCAAAACATGGGTTAGTTGACATTAAGTGCCGACTAAACAATTTCATCCGCATCGTAAAAACTTGATTGGCATGTGCGCCGCAGCGGAGTAAGACTTATCGGTAAGACCGCCTTAACTGGTGTAGAAGCGGTTTTGCTGTTTATACCAGAATAGTTGCGGCTACGGCCATTAAATAGGCGGTTCCTGAAGTTGAGGGCTTGGCACACATCAGCCAACGCGTTTTCCATAAGCCTGGATTCCTATACATTGAGCACAATCGTGCAAGCTTTATATGTTTGCTGCTCTATCATGTATCAGCAAGTGTGGTAATTATGGGCTGCCTTCACAATCATCAAACTCTTTACCTATCATAACAGCTGTTACAGGTTATACTAATTTCAGCTTAGAGGAATGATGGGATAATGCAAATGCTCACGGTAGCAGAAGGGAGAAATGATGCAAATCGGATTGGTTTTCTGTTTGCGGAGGATCGAAAGCGGGTGGGGAATGACAAAGACGGAGAGGGTTACATTACCCTCATGCGCAGCATCAGGCTTCTAAGGTAGCCATCGCGCCATGTCTTTGTTCCACGGAACAACGTGTTGGAACTGTACAGGTCTCATTCGAGCTTAGCCAAACCCTTTGTTCATCAGAACTGTAGGTACATACCGACTCCCGGGCTGCCGTTTGGCAACACCACAGGTACTACAGCGGTGTTCAGCCCGCCGCCCTCGGTTAACTTGGCATGTACCCAGTATACCATATTCACAGAGAGTACACCAACTCCGGCACCTGCCAGCACATCCGACATCCAGTGTTCGTTGTTGAGCACACGCAGCACGCCCGTTCCGCCTGCAATGCCGTAACTCACCACGCTAATCCAGGGGCTCGTGTGCCGGAACTCCTTATCCATGAAGGTGGCAATGGTAAAGGCGTAGGCGGTATGGCCGGAGGGGAAGGCGTAAGGCTCCCCGTTTGGCCTTTCAATGCTGGTGGTTAATTTGGTGGGCCCGACTATGGCCGATGTAACTCCTACGGCAGAGAAGAACAGAACCGTCTGGCGGCCCAACTTGTGGCGGTTCAGCGGCGAGATGAGGTTAAAACCATATAGCCCCACCAAAGGTGCGAACATGGCGAAATCATCCGCCTTGGTCCCGAAGTCGGGGAAAGTCTGGTTCCTGTAGTCAAAGACATCGTTGCTGCTTAAGATGCCCCGCCCCCCGTACGTATAAACGCCTGCCGCTATCAGCACAGCCGAAGGAAGAACCGCCCTTCTCAGGAACCGTTTGTCGCTTGCCTCCAGACGCTGCGCATCTGTAAAAGGGGCTTTCTGCCCGGGTAGAACGGTGTCAGCAGGAACCACGATGTTGATGCCTGCTGAATCCTGCTCCTGGGCCACTGCCTGCAGCGGTGCCGCCAGCAGCACACTTAGCCAGGCAAGGTATGCGGTGAGTAAACTGTGGAGCCTCAAAACATCATCTGCTTAGGTTAGAAATGACTACATAGATTGTAAAACGGCAGCGGAGAAAAGGTGTTTCACAGTGGCGGGAATCAGAGATGACAGCAGAAACCTGAGATGGCTACTGTTTTCCTTCAGAATTAAGCGATAGAGTTGCGCTGGAAACTAAAAACAGCCAACGTGAAATCAACCTTACTTCTTCTTGCATTCCTGTTCTCCATTCAAAGCCGGGCTAAGCAAAAAAGTGAACTAAGCCCGAGAAGCAGAAGAGCGTCTATGACACACTTCTGCCTTCCTCACTGGAGCTAAATGAAGCCATAGTAGAATTGTATCTGCTGGATGGGGTGAACCACCGCATGTATACCCTGATTCAGCAGGGCCTGATACAGAAAACAACGGTGCTGGACAGAAAACAGCTCCGCCAGCCGGAGGGACTGGCATTCAGCGACACAGGCGACATCTACGTTGCGAGTGAAAGCGGGCTGGGCCCTTATCAGGAGGCTTCCAAAAGGCGCTTAAGCCATTTATAGGTTGCCCTTTAAAGCAGCTTGTGTCCTTCCTCAGACCTGGCGACAAGTTGTAAGGGTCCCTTTCGATTTACCGATATTCAAATTCAGCTGGTTTGCTTTTCGCCAAAGCCCTGCCTGATTGAAGAAGCTTTGCCGCACTTAATTTTGCACTACAGAATTACTACAACATTGGGTGCTACCATTGGGGAAGAAAAAGGTGAGAAACAAAAGCTTATGAACAAAGCAGTAGTGCCACTCCCTTTAGAACACAAAAAACAGTTCAAGTACTCTTCCTCTTACATTATTATTAGCCATGTCAGCACCATGCTGCTTCTCTGAAAGCACACTTGTACAGGTATAGTTATTTTTTGCAGCGATGCTCTTCCCTCTCAGCATCTTTGCGCAGCCACAGGCGCAGGTCCCTTCTGATAGCACGGTGCAGGTTTCCTCTTTTTTACAGCCTAACGAGGGGGCGGAGACGGGGAAGTTAGTGGGATTCTTCTCACCTGCTGTAAAGAACACTGCCCTGATAGCCACCGATATTGGCTTCTGGACCACCACGTTTGTTTTCCTCGATGAGCCTGTGCAGAACTTCTCGCAGCGCTACAGAAGCACTGTAACAGAGCATGTAGCAGGCGCTGTAGAGCCTCTTGGCCGCCAGAAGTACCTGATGCCCGCGGCTGGCGTGGCGCTTGCCTCCGGATTGATATTTAAGGATGAGAAGCTGCAGAAAGCAGGCATGGTCTCTATAGGCAGTATACTGGTGAATGCAGCAGCAACGAGTACCCTCAAGAGAGCTTTCGGCAGGCACCGTCCGGACGTTGCCACTGAAAACGACAGATTTGATGGCCCTTTCCGGAATTCAGACCATACTTCCTTTCCTTCTTCGCATACTTCGACAGCCTTTACAGTTGCCACTTCCATAGCCACAGTGTATCGGGAGCACAAGCTGGTTCCGCCCATCGCCTACGGGGTGGCCACACTTGTCGGCATATCCAGGGTACATGACAACGTGCATTGGGCTACTGATGTGATGAAAGGCGCCGCGGTGGGTTACCTCAGCGCGAAAGGCGTGAACTACTTATACGAACTGGCAGACCAGAAGCTAAAGAACCGAAGACAAAAGCTCCTGATGACACCGAATTTGGGCCCGGAAAATGCCGGCTTCAGCGCCACGCTTATTTTTTAGCCTCAGCGGCTCGGAAGGTTAAATTATTCCTGGCTCCGGATAGAAACACTGATGCAGCCTGTTCGCAGGCTCCTCATAACAAAGAACTTTTCCTTTTACCCTCTCCTGCTGTCTTTCCGGATCTGACGGACAATAGGAACAAGCGCCACCGCGATGCTGATGGGAAGGATCCAGCCCAGATATTCCCTGATGACAGGGAACTGGCGGCCCAGGAAATACCCGGTCAGGGCGAATGCCCCCATGTAGAGCAGACTGGCCACCAGTGTTAGCAGGGCGAACGAGGCAAACTTCATGTTGGTCGTTCCGGCTATCACAGGGCTGAACGGCCGGATGATGGGCAGGAACTTGCCTAAGACCAGGGAGGCCTTCCGGTGCTTCCCGAAATAGTCTGTCGCCAGGCGCAGGTATTTTTTCCTGAAGTACCAGGTATCCTCCTTATGGAAGAGCCTGGTGCCGAACCTCCGCCCGATGAAGTACCCGGAGGTGTCCCCGGCGATGCCCGCCAGGATAAGCGAGGCCAGCAGCACGGCAATAGAAACCTTCAGGGCGCCCGTACTCACCAGGAGGCCTGCCGTGAAGACCAGGGTCTCCCCGCCCGGTACCACCAGCCCCACCAGCAGGCCCGTTTCGATGAACACCAAGGCAACTATAAGCAGGAAGCCGCCCCATTCTATCAAACTCGCAGTATCCATTGGTAACTTTTCGTTTTACTGTTTTTCAGCCCCTTTTACGAAACCACCAGTTGATGAGTGTCTGTCACCGGTGTGTTTGTCCTGCACAACTGGGGAATTTTGATACGGCTTAAGTGATGTCTTCTATTTCGACGGTCAAATTTCTTCAGGACGAGTCAGAGCAGCTAAATAAATTCCTGTGGGGTAGTTCATCCAACCATCTAGAATTGAACACAACTTTGGCTTCGCTTACATCAATTACCTTTGATAACTGGCTGATGTACGTTTCTGCGTTGCGCTGAACTTCTTCAATGTTTAATGGCTTGCGGCTTTTGTTCTTTCAAGTAGGTTCTCCAATTCCCGCTGTGAAGCTTCCGACCAGAATCACAATCTGATGCCCCATGTCTTGAAACTGCTTCAACTTCCTGCGTACAACAGCGTGTCCAAGGTGCATGTCGGGTGCGGTTGGGTCTAAGCCTAATTTAATCACCAGCCAGCCTATGGTTCTCTTTTCGAACCTGCTCTAAATTTTTGTTCCAGCCCGTCGTGGTAGAATGATTTCTGCGTTATTTTTAGTCTGTTTATTGATTACATCTTTTGTAACCAAAAACCCGAGCATACATTTTTTTGAAATAGGCTACTACATGACGCAGGGATGCAGTAGCTGTTTCATCTTCAGGTCTCCCTGTAAATGGCTTCGTAATCCTTTTGGCTATAATTGAAGTATAGACTGTTGTTGCTGCTACTGTCCTGTCATTGAATACATGGAAATACTCATTCTGATACTCCTGACCCTGCTAAACGGATTTTTCGCACTCTCCGAACTCTCCATCATCTCGGTCAACAAGAACAGAATTGCCCAAAAAGCAAAACAGGGAAACCGAGGCGCACAGGATGTGGTGAAACTCCTTGAAACACCCGAGAACTTCCTCTCCGCCATACAGGTGGGCATCACCCTCATCGCCATCGTATCCGGCGCCTACGGCGGGGCAGCCCTGTCAGGCGATGTAGAGGCGTGGCTGTTGGGTGTACCTTTCCTTGCGCCTTATGCGGACACGCTTGCCATTGTACTGGTGGTGGGGCTGATAACCTACTTCTCCATCGTGATAGGGGAACTGATACCCAAGACGGTAGCGCTCTCCAATGCTGACAACATAGCCCTTGCCGTTGCGCCCATTGTCAAGGTGTTCACAAAAGCCACAATGCCTTTGGTGAAGCTGTTGTCCGGCTCTACCAATCTCGCCATAAAGCTGCTGGGCATAAAGGAGCCAACGGAGGAGAAGATGTCCGAGGAAGAACTGAGGCAGATACTAAAGACTGCAGGTAAACAGGGAACACTGGCAAAGGATGAAATCCAGTTGCACCAGAACATCTTCACTTACTCGGAGCAGCGGGCGAAGAACCTGCGCACGCATCGGAAAGAGGTAGAGTATATCGATATCAACCAGCCGCTCACAGCCATTAAAGAACAAATTGAAAGGAGCGCCCACTCCAAGTTCCCTGCCGCTGATGGTGGCATTGACAACGTCATTGGCATTCTGACTGCCAAGCGGTTCTACGAGTACCTGACAAACAACAGAGGGGAACCGCTCAGAGGCGTGTTGCAGCCGCCAATCTTTATCCCGGAGACGATGCTGGCAAGTGCCGTGTTGAACAGCTTTAAGAAGGCTAAGCAGTATATTGGCATTGTGGTGGACGAGTACGGCACGATAGAGGGCATCATCACGGTGCATGACATCCTCGAAGCCATAGTGGGCGACCTGCCCGACTTGGATGAGATGGAAGAGCCGGAGATTGTCAGAAGGGAAGACGGCTCCTTGTTGGTCAGCGGCTCCATTGAGGTGCATGAGCTAAACAGGGAGTTGAGGCAGGAGGTAATCGGGAGGGATTCTGACAACTACGCTACGCTGGCGGGTTTTATTTCTTATACCATGGGCAGGCTGCCGGTTGTTGGCGAGAGACTCGAACACAACGGGTATGATTTTGAGATTGTAGACATGGACGGGTATAAGATTGATAAGATTATCTTGAAGCGTAAAGATGCTCCGTCAGCCCCACAAGGTTAAAGGTATCCGCTCCTGATAGTATCAAAGACTACTTAGGCTTCCGGCGAAGTTGTAGCAAGGGGAATATTTGACAGATGCTCTATTAGCCTTGTGTCGTTAGCCAGTCCTCTGCGCTTACTGAATCGATGAAGGTTTTTACTTGATTTTGCCCTTGAAGACCCGGTTTGACCTGCTGCACAGGGTATCTGCGACAAGTTGCTGGAAAATGTCCTCTGACACGACCACGGCACATCTTTGGAGGTTGGTTTGCCTAAGCAGCGGGAATAGCACGTCCTGCATCCAAGTCTGATCGCTGACGTCAGGGGTATAGTGCTTGGAGGTGCGGTAAAGCCAGTAGCTTAGGTTGTGCACCTTTAATAGTACACAAGCGTGTAGCAGGTTCTTCCTGTAAGTCCTGCTGGTCAATTCGCCAAGCCACCGGCTCCGGAGCAGGGAAGAGTCAGTGGCTATTTCACAAGCCAGGAGGTCTGTTGTTAACTGCATAAGCCACGCATCTGAAACGCAACAATAATTTACGTATCAACGGAAATATAGAATGCCCCATGTGCTGTGCAACCAGTAAACAAGCTGATGCTGCTTTATCAACTGGCAAGTGTACTGCATCCCTTCGCAGTACTCCCCACTGTTCACGCCTTTGAGCCACCTGCTCCGAAGCAGCTTTAACTTAGGTCCGATTGTATTGGAAATACAGCCACTACATGCCTGCATATGAGTAGCAATTGGTGCGACAAGAAATACATATCTGTATTTTACAAAACACACATGAAAAAGTTACACAAGAAGCCGTTGCGCGATGAACCCACAGTTGTGCGATGAACTAAGCGAAAGCATCTACTCTGAGGTGAACATCTCATGTAAACCTTAAGGAAATAATTACAGGTTTTAGAGGTGTTAGGGGCAAACTAAGAGGGGACTTAAACCCGTTTCAAGCTATATTCAGCGCTGCTTTTGCACTGAGCCGAACAACAATGTAAATATTATGGTATTTAGTTCGTTCTCCCTCTGATACGAGAACAGTTAAAAAGCCTGGATGGGTTCATAGATAACTGTTCTGTAGAAACCAAAAAATCAAGCCGCAATTTTACTCAGTTTGCCCGAATATTTCTTACTTTTAAGGAAACTACTTCGCCCTGCTATAGCCTGACTTAGAAAAAAACTATGATATATTTACGTCTTGTTGCAGAAAGCTTCCGGTTTGCGTGGCAGGCACTTCGGGCAAACATGCTGCGCACCCTTCTTTCCCTGCTGGGAGTAACCATCGGTATCTTCGCCATTATCTCTGTGTTCACACTCGTAGACTCACTTGAGCGTAACGTGCGCGACAGCATGAGTTTTATCGGCGAGAAAGTAATCTATGTTCAGAAATGGCCCTGGTCTTTTGGCCCGAATTATCCCTGGTGGAAATATTTTCAGCGGCCGGAACCCACAATCCGGGAGTTTCGCCAGCTAGAGCGGCGCCTTACCATGGCCGATGGTGTGGCTATCTTCTCTGACAGGGGAGGCAACACCTTTAAAAATGGCAACAGCAGCTTTAGCGATGCCACTTTAATGGGCGTGTCGTATGAATACAACAGAGCAATGGAAGTGCCTATTGAAAGAGGACGCTATTTTATACCACAGGAGGTGGAAGCCGGTCGTAACGTTATCCTTATCGGAAGCGAAGTAGCAGAAACACTTTTCCCCAGGCAGGACCCCATCGGGAAGCAAATTAAGGTAGGCGGGCAGCGGTTCAGCATCATTGGTGTGCTGGAGAAGCAGGGAGAAAGTATGTTTGGCGGCTTTCCTTTCGACCAGATGGGTATTGTGCCGTATCTGGCGTACAGCAAAATGTTTGCTACCGGGCCTAATGGCGTGGGCTCTGCCATTGTAGTAAAGGGTCGTGATGATGACCCGGGCCTGTTGGAACTGGAGTATGAGGCACGCGGCATCATGCGCACGGTACGTGGCCTGCGCCCCCGTGATGAAGACAGCTTTGCCATGAACCGACCTGAAATGGCCACGCAGGCTATTGGCGGATTTTTTGAAGTAGTGGGTTTAGCAGGATGGGTGATAGGAGGCTTCGCTATATTGGTGGGAGGCTTTGGTATTGCCAATATCATGTTTGTATCGGTGAAAGAGCGGACAAACATCATTGGCATTCAAAAATCGCTGGGAGCCAAAAACTATTTTATCCTGTTCCAGTTCTTATTTGAGTCGGTGTTCCTGAGCCTCCTGGGCGGAGCGGCAGGCATCCTGCTGGTGTTTCTGCTCACGCTCATCCCGCAGGACATGATGGAGATAGGGCTCTCAATAAGCAACATTATACTTGGCCTCGGCGTATCGGCCGTGATAGGGATGTTGTCAGGCATTATTCCAGCTGTTCTGGCTTCGAACTTAGACCCAGTTATCGCCATCCGCTCTAAATAGTTAGCACCAGGCTTCCAGGGTTTGCCTCGCTGTACCACAGCAGCCATTTTACATTTAACGAGACGAACGCACCTGCTAGGAAGGTGCTCTGGAGCAGCAAGCTCCTGAAGAAGATACAGAACTTATGACAAAACTCAGAAAGACAAGTAAAACCAAATTACACGAAGAAACAGTTAACTCAGGCAGTGGCCAGACTATCCGGAACCCGGATATAAACAAGAATAAAGCTACTTCAATTACGGATCTGCGCGAAAGCGGCGAGTCCACAGCGCCTCCTGCCTCTGAGGAGGACATCAGGGTACGCCAGGCCTTTGTAGACAAAGACTGGAACGAGATAAAGATTGCAGACTCCTGGCAGATATTCAAGGTGATGTCTGAGTTTGTGGAAGGCTTTGAGAAGCTGGCCAAGATAGGACCATGCGTTTCTATATTCGGCTCTGCCCGAACTAAAAACTCCCACAAGTATTACCAGATGGCTGAAGAGATTGCCGCCAAGCTGGTGCGCCACGGCTACGGTGTGATTACGGGTGGTGGTCCGGGCATTATGGAGGCCGGTAACAAAGGCGCCCACTCGGAGGGTGGCAAGTCCGTTGGCCTTAACATCCAGCTGCCATTTGAGCAGTTCAACAACATTTACATTGATTCTGACAAGCTCATCAACTTCGATTATTTCTTTGTGCGCAAGGTGATGTTCGTAAAGTATGCGCAGGGCTTTATCGTAATGCCAGGCGGGTTCGGGACACTGGACGAGTTGTTTGAGGCGATTACGCTTATCCAGACAAGGAAAATCGGAGCCTTCCCTATCGTGCTGGTGGGCCGGTCTTTCTGGGGAGGCCTCATGGAATGGGTCGAAAACGTGATGCTTAAAGAGGAAAGCAACATCAGCCCGGAGGATATGGACCTGGTGCATATTGTGGACGATGCCTCAGAAGCCGTTAAAATCATTGACGACTTCTACAGCCAGTACCTGCTGTCTCCGAACTTTTAATATCCTACCTTACTTCAGGTATGCTCATAACAGAAAAGCAGGCGCTCCGCGGGCCTGCTTTTCTGTTTTACATGGCAAGGCCCGGAATCACGCTGTTTTTGCTGCACCCGCTCAACGGTGTTTCATACAAAGCCCTGATACGTGATAATCACTCGCCATCTTAAACTGCTCCCTTAGCCTGCTATCCGCCAAAGGCTATAATGCCGTGGGAGTGCAGCAGATAGTGGAAGCAGCAGGTGGCCTTACATTTCCTCCGTGACCTGGCAAGCCTTTGCCGCGGACTTCAGGACAACTGCCGGTTTCAGGGAAGTGGTTCATGGGGGCTGTTGCCACTGGGCAAACCCGGAGATGTTGGGCTCCACCAACTAACTGTGAGTGCTACAAGGCCCCTACTCAGGCCACAGCGACAAGAACTACTTTGAACACTCGCATTCTCGCTCAACCAGCTGTTCAGTATGGCAGTGAATGGGAAATCAGCGGAACCAGGCTACTTGACGCAGATACCCCGCTTCACCCTGAGCAGCTCCATTTAGAAGCCTCATCCGGCACTGGCAGATCCCATCCGTCGCCTGGCCAGTATCAGAAAAGCACATGCAGCTTTCAGGTATGGCAGCTATGAGCAGGTGCAGGAAAGGGAAAGGGAAAGGGAAAGGGAAAATGAATGAAGACAGAAGTATGGCCGAATATACTTTACCTTTACCTGCCTCCTTTCGTACACTTTTACATGAGCATAAAGGAACTGCTTCACAAAAGAGCCAAGAGGAGGCTAAGGAAAAAGCTGAAGATTCAGGAAAAGCATAACCTGGAAATCAGGGACAGCCTGGCCATGGAGCGGACTAAGCTAGCCAACGAACGGACTTTCCTGGCTTATATGCGTACGGGCACGGCTATGGTGCTGGCGGGGCTCACGTTCATTAAAGTCTTTGAGGAAGACCCTTTTTACATTGGAATCGGGCTTGTCTTTATTCCTATCGGCTTAGGAATTTCTCTGTTTGGCTACTACAGGTTCTCCACTAAAAAGCGTGAGGTGGCGCGCCATACCTATTCCTACACGCCAACAAGCCCTATACATGCAGAGGTGGCAGAACAGGACAAGGCTGGATCACCGAACGTATCTCCGTAGCTGCGGCTACACACTGTTTCCCCTGCCCTTGGTATTTCCCCACAAAAGAAGAGTTTATGTCCGATCCGGAGAAGGAAAAGATAAAGAAGCTGAAGAAGAAGCTGAAGCATCAGGAAAAGAAGAATGTAGAAATTCGTGACCAGATGGCCATACAGCGCACTATCTTCGCTAACGAACGCACGCTGATGGCTTATCTGCGAACGGCTATCACGATTATAGCCGGTGGGTTTGCCGCCATAAAGCTCTCTCAGCATTTATACCTCGAGATCATCGGTATTATCTCGATGCCCCTGGGGCTTGGGCTCGCTGCTTACAGCTTCTACAGATACCTTCAAAAGCAAAAGCTTATAGAGCGACAGCGGAACGATTATACGCATACAAGCCACCAGCACGCTGAACTAAACGAAAAGGAACCAACCAAGTACGGTAACGTCGACTAGAACTGCCTATTTATCTTGTTGCAGGCTAAACCAATTGCTGCTGGTTGCTGTTAAGAAGGGTTAGGATTTTGCTGCTGCAGAAGCCTAAGATTATGTACCTTTGCGATTTAAAACCACACACGCTGAATGGCTTTCAACCAAGAGCAACAAATAGTTTCCGGCACCACTGCACCTGATACTGCCACCACCGCGCCTGCCATGGACGGTGAAGCGCAACAGATAGAAGTATACGGCGCCCGTGAACACAACCTCAAGAATATTTCGATTAAGCTGCCCCGCTACAAGCTGGTGGTATTCACCGGCATCAGTGGCTCCGGCAAGTCATCGCTGGCCTTCGACACCATCTATGCCGAAGGGCAGCGCCGTTATATGGAGACTTTCTCGGCCTACGCCCGCTCGTTTATGGGTGGCCTGGAGCGCCCGGATGTAGACAAGATTGAAGGCCTCTCGCCGGTAATCTCCATAGAGCAGAAAACGACGAGCCGCAACCCTCGCTCTACAGTAGGCACCATCACGGAAATCTACGATTTTATGCGCCTGCTTTGGGCGCGTACCGCCGAGGCCTTTAGCTATGTAACCGGCGACAAGATGGTGCGCCAGAGCGACGACCAGATTGTTAACCATATCCTGGAGAACTTCAGCGAGAAGCGGCTTGTCGTACTGGCACCGGTGGTGAAAGGCCGCAAGGGCCATTACCGCGAGCTGTTCCAGCAAATCCGCAAGATGGGCTTTATACGGGCCCGCGTAGACAGGGAGTTGGTGGAGATAACACCGAAGATGCAGGTGGACCGCTACAAAATCCACGACATCGAAATTGTAGTGGACAAGCTTGTGGTGAAGGAGGAAGACCGTTTCCGCTTGTCCGGCTCCATTCAGAATGCCCTGACGCATGGCAAGGGAACAGCGCTAGTACTGGATGCTGACACCAACCAGACGCACTTTTACTCCCGCCACCTGATGGACCCTGCCACCGGCATCGCCTACGACGACCCTGCTCCGAACAGTTTCTCCTTTAATTCCCCATACGGTGCCTGCCCTGTTTGTAATGGCCTTGGTGAGATACAGGAGATAACTGAGGAAACGGTGATTCCGGATAAGAGCCTGAGCATTCGCCGGGGCGGCATTGCTCCGCTGGGCGAGTACCGCGATATCTGGATTTTCAAGCAGATTGAAGCGCTGTTCAAGCACTTTAAGGCTTCTGTGGCCACCCCTATCAAAGACCTGCCCGCCGACCTGCTGCACATCCTGATGTATGGACTGGAGGAGGACCTGGAGGTAAGCACCAAGAAAGGCAACTATGTTGTAGAGTTTGAGGGCATCATCCACTTCCTGAAGGGCCAGATGGAGTCAGACTCTGACAATATCCGCTCCTGGATTGAGGACTTTACCCAGACCTCCGTTTGCCCGGAGTGCAACGGTTACAGACTCAAGAAAGAGTCGCTGCACTTTAAGATAGACGGCAAAAATATCGGGGAGCTTTCGGTGCTGGACATTAACAAACTGGCTTCGTGGTTTGAGGGGCTGGAAGACAGGCTGAGTGAGCGCCAGAACGTGATTGCGCGGGAACTGCTGAAGGAAATCCGGAAGCGCATTGGCTTTTTGCTGGATGTGGGCCTTGAATACCTGAGCCTGCACCGCCCGGTGCGAACGCTGTCCGGTGGCGAGAGCCAGCGTATCCGCCTGGCTACACAGATCGGTACGCAGCTGGTGGGAGTGCTTTACATCATGGACGAGCCAAGCATTGGCCTGCACCAGCGCGACAACGAGCGCCTGATAAACGCTCTAAAAGACCTCCGTGATCTTGGCAACACCATCATTGTGGTGGAGCATGATAAAGACATGATCCTGCAGGCAGATTATGTAGTGGATATCGGTCCGGGTGCGGGTATACATGGTGGCCAGGTGGTAACAGCCGGCACGCCGGAGCAAATGCTGCAAGCAGGCACCACCACCGCCGACTTCCTGAGCAACCGCCGTGGCATAGCAATTAT
Source organism: Pontibacter toksunensis (assembly GCF_042686245.1). NCBI lineage: Bacteria > Pseudomonadati > Bacteroidota > Cytophagia > Cytophagales > Hymenobacteraceae > Pontibacter > Pontibacter toksunensis. The sequence continues at coordinate 13,181 of NZ_JBHUOX010000003.1, forward strand.
GCGGGAGAAACGCCCGGGAACAGGAAAGTCACTGCGCCTGATTGGTGCCACAGGCCATAACCTGAAGAACGTAACGCTGGAGCTGCCGCTGGGTAAAATGATTTGCGTAACGGGTGTGTCGGGCAGCGGCAAGTCATCGCTGATTCACGACACGCTGTACCCTATCCTGAACACGCACTTCTTCCGGGCAAAGCGTGACCCGCTGCCATACAAAAAGATAGAAGGCCTGGAGCATATTGATAAGGTAATTGAGGTAGACCAGTCGCCGATTGGCCGCACGCCGCGCTCTAACCCTGCTACCTATACCGGTGTTTTCACGGATATCAGGACGTTGTTTGCGCAACTGCCGGAAGCCAAGATAAGAGGCTACTCCCCTGGCCGCTTCTCCTTTAACGTGAAGGGCGGACGTTGCGAGGCCTGCGAGGGCGCTGGTATGCGCACCATCGAGATGAACTTCCTGCCGGATGTATACGTGCCGTGCGAAGTCTGCAAAGGCAAGCGCTACAACCGCGAGACACTGGAAGTACGCTTCAAAGGCAAGTCTATCACCGATGTGCTGGACATGACCGTGGAGCAAGCCGTAGATTTCTTTGATAGCCAGCCACGCATCCTGCGCCGGATACAGACGCTGAACGAAGTAGGCCTGGGTTATATCACCTTAGGCCAGCAGGCAACCACTTTGTCTGGTGGAGAGGCACAACGCGTAAAGCTGGCAACAGAACTCTCTAAGAAAGATACAGGCCAGACATTCTACATCCTCGATGAGCCAACTACCGGTCTGCATTTCCAGGACATTGAGCACCTGTCGGATGTGCTGCACAAGCTAACGAACAAGGGCAATACCGTACTTATCATCGAGCACAACCTCGACCTGATAAAGGTAGCGGACTATATCATCGATATCGGTCCGGAAGGTGGTGATGCAGGTGGTACCATTGTAGCCACAGGCACTCCGGAAGAAGTAGTGGCCGCAGGCAAAGGCTATACGGCTAAATTTCTCAAAGAAGAGCTGGAGACGAGCCACTACCGCGAAAGCGAAGAAGCTTAAAGCATGAAGGCGCATAAAAAAACAGCGGCTACTTATTGGTAGCCGCTGTTTCTTTATGCATTCTTGATTGTTTCTTCCAGTTCTTCCACCATTTGCTGGTGTTGCCGCAGCAGGGGCAGTTGTTTCGAGGCATACTGCTTTAGCGCCATGTCCTGTCCGTTTTCGGCTATATCTTCATACCGCTGTATTAGTTCCTCATGCTCGTCGCTGAGGCGGTTTACGTAGGCAAGGTCAAAAGCAATACCTGTTTTGGCAGTTATTTCCTGGTATACTTCATGGTGCCTTTCACCGAGCGTGCTGGGCAGCACGAAATTACTCTGAGTAGCTATCTGCTGCAGATCATTCAGCATCTGCTGATTGGCCTGCATCATTTCCTGCGCCAGTTCCTTCACTTCAGGGCTAACGGCCATACCTACAGCAGCCTCTCCGAGCTGCATTTCCAGCAAGCTGGCACTGGCTGCCTCTGCCGCAAACAAGGCGTCGTTTCGCATGCCTTCCACGCCATTTGCCTCAAACTGCTCCATGCTCTGCTCTACAGCCTGATCAATGCTGTCGTCGGAGCCACAGGCAGTGGTACATAATAAGGTTGTGGCGGTTAAAAGTATGAGTATAGTTCTTTTCATGGTTCGAATTGATTTAAAATATAAAGCATCTGCAAGATAAGCCTTGCAGATGCTTTATACTACTTCAATTATATATAGAACGTTGCCTGATTATTGCTCTGTAGGCGTACCAGCGTTCGTAGTATTGTCCGTTGTCTCATTTAGTTGCCTGGCTTGCTCCAGGTGCTGGCGCAGTGACGGCAACATAGTAGTGGCAAAGCTTTTCACCTCCTGGTCTTCTATGTCATTGGAGGCATCTTCAAACAAGCTGACCGTATTCTCATGCGAGCTTACCATCAGGTCGATGTACTGGTTGTCGAACTCAGCGCCGTTTGCGTTGCGCAGTTCCTCCAACTGCTCCATATGCTCCTGGCTCATGCTGTCAGGAAGCACAACATTTTTCTGCTGCGCCAGCTGCTTCATCTGGTCACCCGCCTTCTGATGGTCTGTCACCATCATCTGACCGTAGCTCTTCACTTCCTGCATCAGTCCCTTCTGCTGCGCCAACTGCCCTGCCTGCACTTCCAGCATGTTGCTGCTGGCTGCTCTGGTCATAAAATCAGACATGTTCGTCATCTGATCTTCCATGGCAGTGTCCTCAGCGCGTTGCTCGTTTGTTTCCTGCGCCTCTTCTACAGCCCCCTGCTCCTGGCTACAGGATGCCACACCAAAAAGTATGGCTCCTGCTATAAATCCTGTTGATGCAAACTTTTTCATATTTGTATTTTTTTTAAATTCTTATTTTATTTAAATTTCGCTGTTTTACAGCAAACAGCTTGTATTATACGATCTGCGCTTATACAAGTTGTTAAACGTACCAATAATTACTTTTAGCTATTACTACCTGTCGGCTAATGAAATAAGATAACACAGCTTTTTTTCTTAGCAAAATACAAGATAACCTGATTTGTACATTTCACAACCAGAGAGTATCTAAACCCTCAAATAAAATTACTGTAATAGTGTTGCAATCTTGAAATGAGTAGCCTGAAATGAAGAAGGAGAACCGCATCTACTGGATATTAACTGCTGTACTTTTGTTTGCACCACTGTCTATAGCCAAGGCACAGATAGAGCGTGACATTCAGAATATAGACACCTCTTATGACCGCGTTGTAAAACTATACCCGCTACAGATTGGTGAAGTATATCTTGGGTATGAGAAAATGCGCGCAGAGCGTATTTCCAATGAGTTTGGCCTAAGCTACATTTACTGGAGTTTCCTGAAAGGCGACGACTGGGTTCCGGAACGTAAAAACGCGAAGGGATTAGGCATCCGGATGAGTCAGCGCAAGTATACTGCGAAGAATGAGGGTGCGCCCTTCGGCTTCTTCCACGGCCCTGTATTCGGATATCGTTTTGTGGCGTTTGAGCAGAATGTTTTCGACTTGCCAGCACAAGACCCCAGTGAGCCGGGCTATAAATTTATTGGCCGCCTGTACCAGCACTCCCTGGACCTCGGCTACCAACTAGGTGTGCAGTTCAAGCTCTCGAACCACCTGACGGCAGATATAGGCGGCGCAATTGGTGGGCGGGTTAAATTTGCCCTTGCCAATAACGCTGACGAGCTCCTGCCAGAGCATATTATCGGCCGTAGCGTGGCGGCAGAAAACAACTCTGCTATTTTTGTGGTGCCTTTGCCGCAGCTAAACCTCTCTGTTGGCTATGCCTTTTGAGGAACAGCAATAAACCTTTTTTTCAGCAACCGCACTGATGTTGAATGTGAAAGGCCTTCAGTTTTACGGAGTAAACTGTCATCAAAGACCTGCATAGGCAGCACCCAGTGCTAACAGGAAACCGCTGCCAAAGCCGCCATATACCTCAGCGGGCGTGTGTGCGTGCAACGACAGCCTGGCAGAGAGCACAACACCTGTCAGCAGTATGCCCAAGGCGATCGGACCTATCATCATAGCGTCCGGGGCAACCCAGTTCAGCACCAGCAGCAAACCTAAACCTCCTCCCATGCCCATGCTGTGCGCACTTATTTTCCAGAACTGCGTGATGATGTATGTCAGGAAAACTGAAGCAGCAATAACGCCCATCACAAAGTAAAAAATGGCATCAAAGGAAGGCTCGCGGTAGAGCAGGTAGGATGTAAGCGCATAGCAGATACCCGTAAACAGCAGCGGCAAGCTGCGCTGCTCCCGCCGGTCCATCTCTATGGAATCGAGATGACCCAGGCGCACCAGGCTATAAGCGGCCACACCCGGAATAATGAAGGTGGTAAAAAAGATCATGCTCAGCACTATCCACCGGATGCGGTAGGGTAAGGTAAGGGTAGCCGTAGGCATGTAGTACAAGATGACTGCGAAAAGATACGTCGGGAGCAACAGCGGGTGAAATACAACCGACAGCACCTGCGCAAGGGTACGGTTCACTTGATAGAATTATAAAACACGAATGATGAATGGGCTCCTGAGCAAAAGCATCCAGTAAAGTAATAAGACAAATTTAATATAGTGGTTGTTACTTACGCAGCAATTCTCCAATTAATTCTGTTCAATCATAAGTTGCCGCTGCTGTGACTTCTCTCCAACAGCTTGCTAGTCAGAAAGCACAACGAGGTCGGTTTACAAGCTTCTGTATTACTGCAACAGCACAACTCAGCAGCATCATACAGGTTTTGTCCTGAAGTTTGCAGCCTGCTTTGGATTCAGGCCTTTACAGATCTAAAACCTGTTTCCAGATTTCCTCATTTACCGGTATGCCTTCCTTTTCATTTCGGCGGCGTGTGGCTAAGGAACTCTCCCCCGGATACCGTATCTCTCCGCCTTCGTCCATCACACCGCTGCTTTTTGTATACTCAATAATGCTGTTGCTAATCGATTCATCCAGCCTGCCGGCATCTATGCACAGGAAGAACTGCGAAACTCCGGCCTCGTTTCCTGCCTCTGTGATTTTCGCTACAGACCGTCCGCCACTTAAGGAAGACACCAGCACATCCAGCACCAGCGACAGCCCAGATCCTTTCCAGAAACCGATGGGCAGGCTCCGCTCTGTTTCTCTAATCTGAGCCGGGTCTTTCGTTAAGTTCCCCTGTTCATCATATCCACCGTCTACAGGGAGTTCTTTCCCTTTCAACTCATACTCCTGCAGCTTGCCATAAGAGAATTGCGAAATGGCCATATCCAGCACAATATGACCTTCTTTTCGAGGAATAGCAACCACGAGGGGGTTATTGCCTAAGCGCGGTTCGGTTCCGCCCCATGGAGGCAGGTTCGCAATGCTGTTCGTGGCGCATATACCTATACAACCGGCCTCAACCGCCTGCCAGCCGTACGTGCCGGCACGCATCCAGTGGTTGGTGTTTCTGACGGCCACGCAGCCCATGCCGTTTTCTTTTGCCAGTGCTACAGCGCGTGCCATTGCCTTTGTAGCGGTATACATGCCTGGTGCCAGGTGTCCGTCCCACTGCTCTGTTACGCCATGCTCCCCTACTTTCTCTGGTTCGGCCTGCACATCAATCAGGCCGTCTTTTACCATCTGCACAAAAACCGGGAAGCGGTTCAGGCCGTGCGAGTACACGCCGTCTCTGCTGTTCTCGGCAAATATCCGCGCACACATTGCAGCTCTTTCTTCCTCAAAGCCTACCTTCAGGAGCACGCGCTTAAATTCTGATTTTAACTCCTCAAAAGATACTTTCATCTCTGCTATTTAAGTTTCTCGGGTGTACGTTGTAAAGTGCGGCTTTGGTTAATTATATAACATTACTTCTTCCTGGCAGAAACATACAAAGCAGCATACCTGCTTCGTCGTTACCGACACAAGGAGCAGACACAACAGCGGGAAATTTGCTAATTTAGCATCAGGTTTGTCTGGATTCAGGTAAGGCGGCGGACTATAATTCCTTTCTCAGGCGGGCTACGGGGATGTTTAGCTGCTCCCGGTATTTGGCGACGGTACGGCGGGCTATGTTATAACCTTTGTCATTCAGCATCTTCTCAATTTTCTCATCCGAAAGCGGCTTTCGTTTGCTCTCGCCCTCAATGATTTCTTTCAGGATGTGCTTTACCTCGCGGCTACTGGCGTCTTCGCCGGAGTCAGTAGCAATACCTTCTGAGAAGAAGTACTTGAGCGGGTAAATACCAAACTCTGTCTGCACAGCCTTACTGTTGGCTACGCGGCTCACGGTACTGATGTCCATCCCGATTTCTTCGGCAATGTCTTTCAGGATCATCGGGCGCAGTTCGCTTTCATCCCCTTCTAAAAAGAAGTCGTGCTGGTATTTGATGATGGCCTCCATGGTGCGCAACAGCGTGTTCTGGCGCTGCCGGATAGCATCTATAAACCACTTGGCGGCATCCAGCTTCTGCTTCACAAAGGTCACCGTCTCCTTCAGTTTCTTGTCCTTCTTGTCTGACTTGTCGTAGGCATCAAACATCTCAGAATAAGAGCGGCTGATGCGCAGGTCCGGAGCATTGCGCGAGTTCAACGACAGCTGCAGTTGCCCGTTCTCGTTGGTGAGAATAAAATCCGGGATAATATACTGTACCCGCGTCATGCTGGCACCGGCACCACCCGGCTTCGGGTTTAGCCTGATGATCAGGTCAACTGCTTTCTTCAGCTCGTCTTCCGAGATGTTGAACTTGCTCTGTATCTTCTGGTAATGCTTTTTTGTGAACTCATCAAAAGACTCCCGGATAATACGCTCCGCCAGCACCGTAGTAGGTTCCTGCTCCCGGCGCTCAAGCTGTAGTAGAAGGCACTCTGGCAGGTCGCGGGCCGCAATACCGGCAGGGTCAAAGCTTTGGATCAGGTGCAGCACCTGCTCTATCTCTTCTTCACTTGTCTCTATGTTCTGGGAGAAGGCCAGGTCATTGGCAATGGCACTCAGGTCCCGGCGTATGTAGCCATCATGATCGATGCTGCCGATCAGCTGCATCCCAATGGCATACTGCCTGTCGTCCATGTCCAGGAAGCCCAGTTGGTCCATCAGCGAATCGGTGAGCGTGGAGGTCATGGCGATGGGCATCTCCTTGTCCTCGTCGTCACCGCCGCGGTCTCCCTGCATTTTGTAGCCGCTTATCTCGTCGTCGTTCAGGTAGTCGTTCAGGTCAACGTCATCATCCTTTCCATAATCGTCCTCCCCTTCATAATCGTCCGACTCGTTATACTCTTCGGCAGATTCCTCACGCCCCTCTTCCAGGGCAGGGTTCATCTCCATTTCTTCTTTTATGCGCGCCTCCAACTCAACAGTAGGTATCTGCAGCAGCTTGATAAATTGTATCTGCTGCGGCGATAACTTCTGAGATAAAAGTTGTCTTAAATCGAGTCGCTGCATAGGTTGATTAAAGAAAAACGTGCTGTTAAGTACACATTCAAATTTAGGATAATTTTACTCGCATTTACAAAAAAGGTTAAAATATCGTTACTTTGAGGGACTTTTAGGAAGACACAAGTATCAGGATATAAGATACAAGACTTGACAGGTAAACACCTGTGCCTGCCCGACCATGCGGATTAGAAGGTAAAAGAAAACATCCGTTCTTGTATCCTGCTATTTGTGTCCTGATACTCCATAACAACCATATACATGCAACGCACAAAAGTAAAAGACCTGTTAACGGGTGCCGAAGCAGGCAAAGAGGTACTGCTGAAAGGCTGGGTGCGCACCAAGCGCGGCAATAAGTTTGTAAGCTTCATCGCCGTAAACGACGGCTCTACTATAAATAACCTGCAGGTGGTTGCCGACGCTGAGAAGTTCAGCGAGGAGACATTGAAAGATGTGACCACTGGTGCCGCCATCGCCGTAACCGGTGAGTTAGTAGCCTCGCAGGGCAAAGGACAGGCCTACGAAATTCAGGCCAGCAGCATAGAGGTATTGGGTAAGGCAGACCCCGAAACGTATCCGTTGCAGAAGAAGGCACACTCGCTGGAATTCCTGCGTGAGATTGCGCACCTGCGCTTCCGCACGAATACCTTCGGAGCTGTTTTCAGAGTCAGAAACTCACTTGCTTTCGCTGTACACAGGTTCTTCAACGAGAAGGGATTTGTATACATGCACACGCCTATTGTTACCGCCTCCGACGCAGAGGGTGCCGGTGAGACGTTCCGCGTCACCACACTGGACCTGGACAACCTGCCTCGTACCGAAGACGGCAACATCAACTTTGAGGAAGACTTCTTCGGCAAATCCACCAACCTGACTGTTTCCGGTCAGTTGGAGGGCGAGTTGGCGGCCATGGCCTTCAGCGACATCTACACCTTTGGGCCAACGTTCCGGGCAGAGAATTCCAACACCACGCGCCACTTGGCCGAGTTCTGGATGATTGAGCCGGAGATGGCTTTCTACGACCTGAAGATGAACGCGGACCTGGCTGAGGAGTTTATCAAATACATCATCCGCTATGCGCTGGACAATAACCGCGAAGACATTGAGTTCCTGGGCCAGCGCCTGATAGAGGAAGATAAAGCCAAGCCGCAGAATGAGCGCCAGGAGATGACGCTGCTGGATAAACTGGAGTTTGTGGTTAACAATGACTTTGAGCGCATTACGTATACCGACGCCATCGACATCTTAATGAATTCGAACCACTATAAAAAGAAGAAGTTCCAGTATGACCTGAGTTGGGGAGCGGATTTACACAGCGAGCATGAGCGTTACCTGGTGGAGAAGCATTTCAAGAAACCAGTTATCGTGACAGATTACCCGAAAGACATCAAAGCGTTTTACATGCGCGTGAACGACGACAACAAAACTGTTGCTGCCATGGATATACTGGCACCAGGCATCGGTGAGATTGTGGGTGGTTCGCAACGGGAGGAGCGCCTGGATATACTGATAGAACGCATGAAAGGTGTAGGCATTCACGAAGAGGACTTGTGGTGGTACCTTGATACCCGCCGCTTCGGAGGCTGCCCGCACGCCGGCTTTGGCCTCGGCTTTGAGCGTATGGTGCAGTTTGTTACCGGCATGGGCAACATCCGGGACGTTATTCCTTTTCCGAGAACACCGCAGAACGCTGAGTTCTAAAATCATTTTATACTTTTATGAAAAAGCCCGGCTGTAGTAATAGCCGGGCTTTTTATTTGCCATAGCATAGCAATTAGGTTTTCCTATATTTGGGTTTCCAACTTTTAGTCAGGCCATGATAAGATTATACGCAGTTTTAGCAGCACTTTTGCTGCTTTGTCTTTCCCCTGCTATTGCACAGGACACACCTCCTAATGCTGAAAAAAGCAAGTACACCAGTATAAGGCTAGGGCTTAACTTTGCAACCATTGCAGGCCAGGATATTGCCGGCACCAACTGGCAACCAGGTGCTCATGCCGGCGTCTACCTGCTCACGATGGAAACCGACAAGGTCGGTATCCAGACAGAGGTGCAGTATTCGCTACAGGGATCGGAAATGGAACGAGGGCACCTGCTGCTGCACTACATTACAGTACCCGTAACCGCCAAATACTTTATTGAACCCAACACAAGTATACAGGGTGGTGCCTATGGCGCACTGTTGGTCTCACAGAAGTATGAGTTTGAAGCCTTTAGTAACTCTCCAGACTTAGAAGGAATGGATTATGGCCTTGCCTACGGCTTTTCTTACGGAGACGAAAGCAAGTACACTGTTAGCTTGCGCCACCACCTGGGCCTGGCAAACGTGCTCGACAAATCCGTTAAGGCGAAGAATCATACGATTCAGTTGTCCATCGCTTTCTGCGTGAGCCGATAGTAGCCTGTTATAGGCATACCACCTCTTTGAAGCACTCTTCTTTTGCGGGGAAATTCGTATGTACAGGAATGAGCAAATTTTTGTAGAACCATGAAGGCGCTACTGGCTACAGCAGGCAAAGCAACAGGATCAACTAAGATTTTCTGTGCCTTGCCTGCTTTCTTTTACACTTTGGCCAAGAATTTGCAGTTATATTTCTATAACAATCAACACCTTATATTATGCGTAAAATATTTCTAAGCCTGCTCTTGATGGGTGCCGTAGCTACTGTGGCAAATGCTCAGACAGAGTTCGCAAATATAGACCTTCCCATGAACCGCGCCGAGGATTTAGTAACGGTAGCAGACGAGAGCGGTAACGTGGTGATATACTTTTACCAAGGCGGCAAACTGAACTTTTCGTTGCTCTCACCAGACGGAAAGCAGATTGCGCAGCACGAGATTCCGTACCGTATGTCGCAGGAGCCGCAGATTCTGGGTACCCGTGTAACAGATGACGAGTTCATTTTCTACAGCCGCTATACAAACGGCCGCCGGGAGTATGTGCGTCCTTTTGCAGTTCACCGCAGAACGGGAGCCTTCCGCAGCATGCAGGACGAGCAGTTGCAGGTTGCCCGCAATGCCAACTTCCTGGGCGGTTTCGGCAATAAGGAGCACTTTTATATGCTCTACACCGACAAGGACAACAACCTGCATCTGTACCGGGACACTGATGAGGAAGCAGCGCGCTTAGAGCACAGGGTTTTCAAGCCTGAGTTGCCGCGCACCCGCGACCGCTATGCCCGCGAAACAGACCTTATCTATGTAAGCGACGACATTGAGCAAAATGTGTTTACGGGGCATCACCGCAGCAAAATCTATATCCGTGGTGAGAAAATACATATGATCTTCGATGGGTTTGACCTGAAAGGCAAAGGCAATAAAGAAGCCACTACAGAGATCCTGACGCTGGACTGGAGTACAGGTGAGACAAATTACCGCACCCTTCCGGCTGTTAAGCAGGGGAGTGAGCCGACTTTCAATTCTTTCCTGCATAAGGATAAGTTGTTCAGGGTGCAACTTGAGAAAGATCAGTTTAAACTGACGGCTTTTGACTTCAATACCTTAAAGCCGATTAAGGAGTATGCCTACAGCGGCGATGAAGAGATTGCCATCAAGTCTACGCCTGTACAGCAGCGCGGCGCTAAGTCTCTCTTCTCTTCTGATAAGTCAGTAATAGAGAAGACGTCGAAGGTGATGAAGAACCTGGCCAACGGTGTACCGGCCATCACGGTGGATGCCTTCAGCGACAGCACGCTTCAGTTGACGATTGGTTCTTACAAGGCGCCATCAGAAAGAAATGGCCGCGATGATATGGGCCGTATGGTGCGCACACCAGACCGCTATATAAGAACTTCGCGTGGGCTGATGATGGTGCCGGGACGCTGGACACCAGCTTATAATATTCCGACGTATTACCTGAATTCGCCTTTCTACAGCCGCTACTTCTATGACCCATATGGCCAGGGAAGCGGTTTCAACTCAGGCCCGGGCACCAGCACCTACTTCAGGTCTGTGCTCAGTGCTGATGGCTTAGCAAAGGTGGAGTCGAAGGCAGAGTCGGAAGTACTGCAGGAAAAGATCGAGAACTTTGAGCAGGATCTGAAGCCGGAGCCCGAGTTCAAGACGGTGTACCGCTACGGCGATAAGCTGCACTATGGCTACTACGACCGCAAGGCCAGGACATTCCGCATCATGGAATTTGCACACGGCCAGGAGCCGGAGAAGAAAGAGTAATTATAGTTAGGATTGATAAAAACAAGAAAGCCCCGCCAGGTATCCCGGCGGGGCTTTCTTGTTGCTCTAAATGATGCGACAGCGCGCTTACTGCTGTCCCATCATTTTATTTATTCTCTCCTGCAGGGCAGGGTCCTGGCGGTAGGCCATCATGATCTGCTCGTACTTTTGCAGTGTCATACCGTCTTTCTGGATAGCCGTTTCTACTTCTTTCTGCATAGCGGGCTGCATCTCCATCATACGTTGTGCTGCCTTGTTAAAAGCAGCCATTTCCTCAGGAGTGGCACTCACCTCAGCCAGCTTTTGCTGCTGATGCGCCTGCGCCATTTCGTTGAACTTATCGATGCTCAGTTTCTCTTCCTGCAGAATGCCCAGCATCGTTTTCTCCCCTTCCTGCTGCACTGCCATCAGGCGGTTGCTGGCATCTGCAAACTGCTTCAGATCGGCATCTGAAAAGTTCTGCTGTACCCCCTGCTGTGCCGGAGGCGTTGTGGCTTGCTGTGCAGTTGCTACTGTACCAACAGTAGAAAAGCCTAGTATAAGCGCAGCAATAGCTGCCCCTTTCAATTTATTTACAAAGTTCATAAAGCTCTGGATTTAATAAGTAAGAGGTGTAAAAATTGATTTGTCAGGCAGGGCTCTTTCCCAGATACCTGCCATTTATACCTGTTTTAGAGGGAAATAGTTGTGCAGCGGCCTTTAGGAGCAGGAATGGAACAAGCAGCAATCTGTGCCTCCCTTCCATAACAGGGCTCCATTTTCTTCACGCCACAGTCCGTGAGAATTAGCTTCAGGCCAGCTGATTTTCTGTACAAATGGAGGCAAGCAGGGACAAATGCGACTGTTGGGGACAGTATACTCTTCTTACCTTCCTGTTCCGGATATAGATAGCACTTCAACAGGCAACAGGCACGCTTCCATCGTCCATCCAATACTCTAAGTGTACAGGCGAAAGCTGGGGCTTTGCAATGTAGTAACGCTTCTTTTATACAGTTCATCCATGCCTATCTACAGTTCATCCACTTTCAGTTTACACTAGAAGAAAGCTTTTACACCTTTGGTCTGTATCAAACTTCAACACCAACAGCCATGGAAGCTTTATTCAAGACATTGCTCATCCTGCACATAGCAGCTGGCACGTTAGCCCTGGTTGCAGGCCCCCTTTCCATGATTAACAAGAAAGGAGGCAAACAACACAGCCGCACGGGCAAGCTTTTTTTCTATGCCATGATGCTCGTATCAGGTACAGCCATAAGCATGGCGGTCCTGCCTGCGCACCATAGCCTTTTTCTGCTGATCATCGGGGTATTCAGTGCCTATCTGGTAAGTTCCGGCTACCGCGTCTTATACTTAAAGGGGCTGGCGCGCGGGCAGAAAGCACCGCTTCTGGACTGGGTGATATCCCTTACGATGGCTGCCTTTGCGGCTTTCTTTATTTACCTTGGACTGTCCGGAATACTGAGTGGTTCAGGTAGCAGTAGCAGTACCGTGTCTGTAGTTTTCGGAAGTATAGCACTGGCCCTCGCAGCGAAAGATGTCCGCAAGTATACCAAAGCTCCGGCCGATAAGAACTTCTGGCTCTACGACCACATTACACGCATGATTGCTGGTAACATTGCCGCTTTCACCGCTTTTCTGGTCGTAAACAACACGCTGCTTCCGCCTCTGGTGGCATGGCTGGGGCCAACTGTAATTGGCACTGCTATTATTAGCTTTTTCATCACAAAGTATAAACAAAAAGCCAGAAGAAAGGCCACAGCGGAAACAGTGATAGTAAAAATCACTGCAAGTAATTAAATTCACTTTTATACTTCCGGATGACATTGTTGAAAGAAGAACTAGTAGCACCTAAACCAGCCGCAGTGGCAGCAAAAAAGAAAGGTAAGCTGCGGGCAGTTTTACGGGAGGTCCTGGGTTGGATTTTATCCGCTGTTGGCGCCATAGCCGTAGGCCCGCCTATTTTGGGCCAGCGTTTAGAAGAGGCTGTATATAACTTCCTGTTTTCCTTTTCTCTTTTTATCCTGATATGGAAGGGCAATACTAACATGCTTATTCCTTTTCTGGCGAAGCGCTACCCCTGGTTAGAGAACCCCACGAAGCGCTTTGTGATCAGCGTGGTGGCGACTGTGCTTCTTACTGTTGTTATTGTTGTATTTGCTCACATCATTTTTATCTCCTCTCCACAGGAGCTAACCGAACTAGACTGGGTTCATGTCTTAACCGTCCCTATCGTTGTCACCTTCATCATCTCCCTGTGCTTCCATAGCTGGCACTTCCTGCAAAGCTGGCGGCAAACCGCTATTAATGCCGAAAGGCTGAAGAAGGAAAACATCGCCTCGCAGTACGAGTCGCTAAAGGCACAGGTACATCCGCATTTCCTGTTCAACAGCCTGAATGTGCTCACCAGCCTGGTTGAGACAGACCAGCAGCAGGCGGTAAAGTTTATCCGGAAGCTGTCTGAAGTATACCGCTACGTGCTCGACAGCCGCCAGAAAGAAGTGGTGCCGTTGCTGGAGGAACTGCACTTTCTGAATTCTTACATTTACCTGCAGAAAATACGGCATGGGGAGGCAATGCAGGTACAAAATGATTTACCCTTAGACCCGACTCTGATGGTAGTGCCGCTTGCCCTGCAAATGCTGCTGGAGAATGCTATTAAGCACAACGTGGCGCTGGAGGAAGAACCGCTTCGGATACATTTATACGTAGAGGATGACTATCTTGTAGTGCAGAACAGCCTGCAGGAGCGGCGCATTCGGGAAGGGAAAGAATCCAAAGGCATAGGATTGCCGAACATCGAGTCCCGCTATAGCTATCTCACTAACAAAAAGGTACAGATACATGCTACGGCACATACTTTTATTGTGAAAATGCCTCTTTTATACTTTAAGGGATAATGCGGATATTTATTATAGAAGACGAAAAGCTGGCGGCAGACCGACTGACAAACATGCTGCTCCAACTCGACAACACCGCAGAAGTAGTAGCCACGGCACCATCAGTTTGTAAAGCCGTGGAAACGCTAAGGCTTAGACCGCAGCTCGACCTCATCTTCATGGACATACAGCTGGCCGACGGACTGAGCTTTGAGATATTTGAACAGGTGCCGGTGGAGGTGCCGGTTGTTTTCACCACAGCTTACGATGCATACGCCATTAAAGCCTTCAAAGTAAACAGCATTGATTACCTGCTCAAACCTATTGATGCGGACGAGTTGCAGGCTGCACTGGAGAAATTCAGGAAGCTAAACAGGCAGGCCACTGCAACTCCGCAACAGGGCGCACTGGAGCAGGCTTTGCAATTGCTTAGCGGCAAAAAGAACTACAAGAACCAGTTTGTGGTGAAAGTAGGGGAACACCTGCACCTGATTCCTGTGGAGGAAGTAGCTTCGTTCTATAGCTATGAGAAAGCCACTTTCCTGCAATGTGCCAGTGGCAAGCGCTATGCGATTGACTATACCATGGAGCAGGTAGAGCAACTGGTAAACCCGGATGTCTTTTACAGGGTGAACCGCAGCTACCTGGTTCGGCAAAAGGCTATCAAGGATATTATCACCTGGTCTAACAGCCGCCTAAAGCTGGAATTGCATCATTCAGCGCCTGCCGGAGAGGTGGTGGTGAGCCGGGAAAAGGTGCAGTCGTTTAAAAGCTGGCTGGACCGCTAAACTTCCTTCGCCTTATACGGCTTCAATTTCTCTTTCTGGACAAGCTGTTTCTCCAACAGTTGCTGCACTTCCGGCTTGTCGTAATCCTCTACGGTTTTGATGTGCTTCATCACCTTCTTCATTATCTCCTCCTGCTTCAGGCCCGTTTCCATTGCATAAGAATAAGGTAGGTCGGTGAACGTAACCATAGAATATAGCGGAATCCACCTGTCGGGGTACTGTTCTGAAATTTTACCTTCTATCTTTTTGCGGAGCAGGAAACGAGCATTGGCTACCTTATCGCGCATCTCGATAAAGTTCATCACAGCAAGGTCGGCAATGGCATCGGCGTTAGGCTTGCGGCGGCGCTCGAACTTATTGAATAATGCTTCCCAGTCTTCTCCGTCGAAGCTGTCGAGCATCTGATCCAGCACCGTAATGTCTTCGAAGCCCGCATTCATACCCTGCCCGTAAAACGGCACCACTGCATGGCTGGCATCGCCTATTAGCAGAGATTTTCCTTCGTAGCTCCACGGGAAGCTCTTTACGGTAACCAATGAGCCGACAGGATTCTCAAAGTACTCTGTTGAAAGTTCCGGCATCAAAGGCACGGCATCCGGAAATACTTCATTAAAAAAGCTTAGCAGATCATCCTTGGTTTTGATGTTGGCAAAAGAGTGCTCGCCCTCGTAGGGGAAGAATAGCGTGCAGGTAAAGCTGCCGTCAACGTTGGGCAGGGCAATCATCATATAATTGCCGCGCGGCCAGATATGGAGCGCGTTTTTTTCAATCGCCCAGCTGCCTTCTGCTGTCGCAGGTATGGTCAGTTCTTTGTAGCCGTACTCGAGGTAATGCTGCTCATAGTTAAAGCGCTCGGTTTTTTGCATAGCACCCCGTACCACCGAAAAAGCGCCATCGGCCCCAAAGAGCAGGTCTGGCTGTATGGTTTCAATCTCACCGGTTTCCACGTTGCGCAGTTGCACCTCGTTTGTGCGCAGGTTCACATCCATGGCCTGGCGGCTGAAGTGGTAGGTAATATCCGGGTTCGGCTCCGAGCGGTTCATCAGCACCATATTCAAGCCGCCCCTGGACACAGAGTAGATGGCCTGCCCTTCTTTGCCGTATGGCTGGTATGTGAGGTTTCCCTGTTCGTCGTGCATCACACGGCGGCGCATCGGGATGGCTACTTTGCGCACCTCCTCCTCTATGCCAATGCCTTTGAGGGCACGCCAGCCACGGTCGCTGAGGGCAAGGTTAATAGAACGGCCGCCATCTATTATAGTGGTGCGCAGGTCCGGTCGGCGCTCGTACAGGTCTACTTTGTGGCCACGCCTGGCCAGGTACAGAGACAGCAACGAGCCCACCAAACCGGCTCCCATGATGGCAATGTTCTTCTTCTCGGTCATATAACATGCAGGGCCCACGGCCGCTTGACGACGTAAAGTAACGGCTTCCGGCCCGGAATGGCAAAGATTGCTATCCTTTCACGTTCCGGAAGGTAAGGTTGATGCGTGGTTGTACGGGTCGTTTGGTCTTGGGGATGTGGTGTAGCCAGTGGTGCTGCGTGGGGCCCTGCATCAGCAGCAGGCTGCCATGCTCCAGCGTTATACTTACCGGCTTCTGGTCTTTTCTGGTGCGGTGTTTGAAACTGAACCGGCGCTCTCCGCCAAAACTCAGGCTGGCAATAGAAGGCTCTTTCCCCAGTTCTGCCTCATCGTCGGAGTGCCAGCCCATGCTGTCGTTGCCGCTGCGGTAAAAGTTAAGCAGCACACTGTTATACTCCTGCCCGGTGGCCTCCTTCACCTGTTCCCGCAGCTTTTGCAGCACCGGTACCCACGGCTTTGGCTCATTGTACAAGCCGGAATAAGTGTACCCTTTGTCGCCGTACCAGGCGGTGAGGCGCGGCATGGGCAGCTCTTTGCCAAACATCCGGATGCTTTCCTGCTGCCAGTTTATACCTTGCTCAAGCTCCCGGAAGTAAGCATTGCTTTCCTCCGGGCTAAAAAACCGGGGGGCATAGTATACCTCGGCGTTGGGTAAGGGCAGCTTTTGCAAAAATAGAGAGTTAAACTATCAGATAACGTTTAAAAGGCCAGGTTGGAGGCTTTGTGCTTCTTAATGGATCTCGTCAGGTGTCTGGTCTGTCTCCAGCACAGGGCGGCCACTTTGCTTACGCTCCAGGTCCAGGTTAGTGATTACTTTTGTAGCAGTTATGCCATGCAGTATAATAGAGACCATCACAATAAACGCCACAACAGACCACAGCTCGTTCGCCTCCGCAAAGCCTACTTTATCTAAAGCAAAAGAAAGGTAGAAGAACGAGCCAATACCCCGGATGCCGAAGAAACAGACAGCCATTTTCTCTTTAAATGTAGAGTAAGTCCCCAGCATGCTGGGCAGGGCTGTAATGGGCCTGATAAGAAACAGGAACACAATGCCTACCAGCGCGCCCTGCCAGGTAAGATAGTCCAGGATACCTGTTACAAGGCTACCGCCAAACAGCACCAGCAGGATCACCATGAGAATCCGCTCCACCTGGTTCACAAAATCGTGCATCTCGATGTTATATTCATCTTCTGCTTCAATGCTGCTTACGGTAAGGCCTGCCACAAACACAGCAATAAAGCCATAGCCATGCAGCAGCTCGGTTACACCGTAGGTTGCCAGTGTAGCTGAAAGCGACAGGAAGCCGTGCTTTGCCTTGGGGAACTTCGTTTTTTTAGGAAGCGTGAAAAGCAGGTATGCCAACCCGCGCCCTATCAGGTAGCCTGCCCCTGCTCCAACAATTATCCTGTACAGCAGGTCACGCAATACCCAATCCGTAAACCACTCGTCACCCGTTCCTGCCGATATGGCCAGCACCACCGCCAGCCAGGTAAAAGGGAAAGCGGAGCCATCATTCAGGCCTGCCTCCGCCGTAAGCGAAAAGCGCACCACATCCTCCTCTTTTTCATCCGGGGGGCCCACCTGCACCTGTTCTGCCAGCACCGGGTCGGTAGGAGCGAGCACGGCACCCAGTAAAACAGCTCCGGCCACAGAAAAACCAAGGAAGGTCCATCCCAGCAATGCAATGGCCGCAATGCTCAGCAGCATGGTAATGCTTACAAGCCGCAGCGGAATCCGCCACCGCTTGAAGCTAAACCTGCGACGGATCTTGAGTCCTGTTCCCATCAGGGAAATAATAACGCTTAGCTCTGTAATCCGCACTACATAGTCTTCCCGCCAGATTGGGTCGGGCGATGGCAGCCCCAGGGGCAGCAGGTAAATGAGCACACCCAGCGCAAGGTATACGATAGGGTACGAGATGGGCGTCTTTTCCATGAGTGTCGGAACCCATGTCATGGAAAGAGCCGCCAGCCCTATCACCGTCATTGCAATTATATAATCATCCATCAGATGTACTCTTATTTAGATTCGGCCACTTATAACAGGGGAATTGTGTTTTCTGCTCTGCCAGGCCCTTACCACACCGTCAGTTACAGATAGGCATACATACGCATTCTGGTTTGTAATGCCGTAAAAGCAGGCAGGTGCAGGTAGCTTTTGCCAGATATTTGCTACTTTACTTAACCTGGTACGAATCAAGTTACTGCCTTTGTATCCGTATAGTTTTGTAAAGTCAGCTGTTGCCGCCGGGCTCTCTACTTTTATTTATTCGGGTTTAACCTGCTTCAATGGTTATATTTGTTTCTACAGACTCTAATTCCGCACAATTTTGGAAGCAATAGAAAGTTTTTTAGTTGCCTTCAGCGACGCCGCCTGGGGGCTGCCTTTGCTTTTACTGCTCATGGGGGGCGGCACCTTTTTCATGCTGTACTCCAGGTTCCTGCCTTTCCGCTACCTGGGGCATTCCCTGGATGTGCTGCGCGGTAAATATGACGATCCGGACGACCCGGGGGACATCAATCATTTTGAGGCCTTATCCAGTGCGCTGGCCGCCACAGTTGGCATGGGCAACATAAGCGGCGTGGCTGTTGCCATTACCGTAGGAGGCCCGGGCGTGCTGTTCTGGATGTGGGTGAGCGCTTTTGTGGGAATGGCCACCAAATTCTTCACCTGTTCGCTGGCCGTAATGTACCGTGGCAAAGACAGCAACGGGCACGTAGAGGGAGGCCCCATGTATGTGATTATAGAAGGCCTTGGAAAGAAGTGGATGCCACTCTCGATTTTCTTTGCCATAGCAGGCTTATTTGGGGCCCTGCCCATTTTTACCGCAAACCAGCTTACTCAGGTTATACGAGAGGTAGTACTCGTGCCAAACGGCATAGGCTTCACAGACCCTTTCTACTCCGACCTCAGCATTGGGCTTGTCCTGGTGCTGATTACTTCGCTGGTTATTTTCGGAGGTATAAAGCGCATTGGCCATGTGGCAGGCAAAATGGTACCAGGTATGGTGCTGCTGTACATGGCAGCGGTTTTTTACATTATGGCGGCTAACTACACCAGCATACCGGGTGCTTTTGCTTTGATTTTTACAGATGCCTTTACTGCAGAGGCGATGCTGGGCGGAGCCGTAGGAGCCATTATTATAGCTGGCGCACGCCGGGCTGCTTTCTCGAACGAGGCCGGCATTGGCACGGCTTCTATGATGCACGGTGCCGCCAAAACAGACGAGCCAATCCGCGAGGGGTTGGTTGCCATGCTGGGCCCGCTCATTGATACGCTTGTAGTATGCACCCTGACAGGCGTGGCCATTATTGTGACAGGCACCTGGGATGACTCGGGAGCCAATGGTGTTTCGGTAACGGCTGCGGCCTTTAACGATGCCATGCCTGGCTTCGGAAGCTACATCCTGGTGCTCTGCGTGCTCATCTTCGCTTTCACCTCTTTGTTTTCCTACTCCTACTATGGCACCAAGTGCTTCGGCTTTCTCTTCGGGGCAAAGTATAAGTACTACTATAACTACTTTTATGTATTCACCATTGTGCTGGGAGCCACTGCTTCTATTACGGCTGTCATTAGCTTGATTGACGGCATGTACGCCATGATGGCCATCCCCACCATGACATCTGCCCTGCTGTTGTCGCCGAAGGTAATGGCTGCCGCTAAAGATTACTTCAGGCGGATGAGGGAGTTCAGAGAAAGTGAGAAGCTAAAGGTATAGGTAGTAAGCGTAAAGGACAAGGCTTCTCCTGCCTGAAGCCCGGCCAAGGGCACACATACCCGGATTAAAAAAGGAAAGCCTGCAGCGTTAATAGCTGCAGGCTTTCCTTTTTTAATCCGGCACTTGTCTTACTCTCTATTGCCGTAGTACCTGTTGTATCTTGTATTATAGTCATCGTTGGTAAGTGCACCGTCACGGTCGTTATCCCAAAGGCCAAAAACTCCATCAGAGTACTCCCGCTCGTTCAGCATCTTATCACCGTCTCTGTCCCAGGTGCTGTAGTTGTTGTTTCTGGCAGCCCCGGTACGAAATTCGTTTTCATCTAATCTGTTGTCTTTGTTGACGTCCCAGTCGGCCCAGTTCTGGCCTTCCATACCAAAGTCCCTGGAAGCATTGTTCCACTCGTCTTCATCCAGAGCGTTGTCATCATTCACATCCCAGGTGTCGTAGTAGCTGCCGTAGTACTCATTTTCGTCCAGCATATTGTCGTCGTTCTCGTCCCAGCCACCAAAACGGCCTGTTTCTGTAAACGAAGTACCAAAGCGCTCTGTGTCCCAGTTATCCATTACACCGGCATCTTCTTCCATGGTATCCACTTCTGCCAGTTCCTCTGTTTCTGCTTCTTCGGTGCCGCCGCAGGCAACCATGCTTACCATCAAGGTACAGGCAAGGCCAGTGCGAAGAGCTTTCCATACATTCAATTCCATCTTTTTCATAGTAGTATAATTTTGTTCAACATGTATCTCATTGTTCTACGGCATCAGCCCTTATAAGATTAGAATAGCCGGTAGCGGCTCTAAAACAACCGCAGAAAAGGTAAGCTGGTGTCGCTGAAGGGTATGTATCTGCTGCACTGGCCACCTTCAGGTTTGCAGCGCTCGCGAATACGTCCGGTCTTTATTCTGACCTGTCATTACTTTCGAAGATGCCTTCAGGAAATCCTCTACAAACCTGAACTTACCTTTTCAGTATTTTCCTCATTTGGTAAAGGTCAAAGCCTTTTGCCCAAAAGTCCTTTTCCGTTTTCTCCAGCTTAAACCCCATCTTCTCATAAAAAGGGTACACGCGCTGCGTTGTCCGGACGACAATGAAATCTATAGCAGGATTTTTCCTGATATGCTCTATTCTGTGCAACATAAGTCTTTTCCCGACACCTTTTCCCTGAAAATCAGGATGAACAACGTCCCAGGATATGCGGGCCAGCTTGGACTCCGGAAAGTAATTGATGCCGCCTGAGCCAATGATTTGCCCATCTTCTTCCACTACAAAATAGTCTTCCAGGCGGTGGTCAAGATACTCTATAAAATCGGCTTCCTCCGATACATCAAAATACTGCGGCGTGTTAAGCCTTAGTAAGATTAAGAGCTCTTCCTTATTATTGCTTGTGTAGGCTCGAATCATATCTCTTTAGTTGCTGCCAATGATGGTGTCCGGAAAATGAAACTGCTTTTTAACCTTAAAGGACTGACAAGCGGATTATGCTGATGACTATACTATGCTTTATTCTTTCTGTTAGCCATGCCAGCTATAGCCAGGTTTTTGCAGTTGTTCCAATAAGTCTTAGCAGCTGCACATCATATCCTAATACGGCATACTATACTAAAGAGAATCAGAACATCCTTATTATAGCCCCAGTGCCTGGTTTACCTCGTGCAGCGCCTCGTCCTGGTCAACCATCACCATCAGTTTGTCTCCTGCAGCCAGTTCTGTGGCACCGTTTGGTGTCACAAACTTGCCGCCCCGGTCTATGAGCACAATCAAGGAAGTTTTGGGCAACTGCAGGTCCACCAGTGGTTTCCCAACGGCGGGGCTGCTGCCGGGCAGCAGCAGTTCTACCAGTGAACTGCTGGACGCGTACCCCAAATCCTCACCCAATTGTACGCGCTTAGGGCTGTTGTCCTGCTGGCTCAGGTTCAGCCAGTCTGCCACCAGCTTCAAGGTGGTGCCCTGCAGCATAACAGACGTGAGCACGATAAAAAACACGATATTGAAAATCATGCCCGACCTTTCCACACCGGCCAGCAGGGGGTATGTGGCAAACACAATCGGCACCGCCCCCCGCAGGCCTACCCACGACACAAACAGCTTGTCCTTCCACGTAGTTTTAAAGAGAGACATCCCGATAAATACGCTGACAGGCCTGGCCACTAAAATCAGGAACAGCGAAACAAGGAGGGCAGAACCAATAACAGGCAGCATTTGCGACGGGAACACCAGCAGTCCCAGCGTCAGGAACATCAGGATTTGCATGAGCCAGGCAATGCCGTCGTAGAACTTGGTGAGGCTGCGCTTGTGAATGAAGTTATTGTTGCCCAGGATAACCGCCGAAACGTACACTGCCAGAAAGCCGTTACCGCTAATCAGGTTTGTGAAAGCAAAGGTAAAAGTTACCATGGCCAGCGTCAGCGCCGGGTACAGGCCCTCCTGGTCCAGCCGGATGCGGTTAATTGTCCAGACCATGACGCGACCCATCACCACGCCCATCACGGCACCAATCGTCATCTGCAGAAAGAACATGGGCACCAGCTGCCAGATGCTGGCCTCTCCGTTTGTGAGCAGAAAGGTAAAACTAACGGTCAGGAAGTAGGCCATCGGGTCGTTACTGCCGGACTCCAGTTCCAGCGTTGGCCGCAGGTTGTGTTTCAGGCCAATGTTCCGGGTGCGAAGGATGGAGAATACAGCTGCCGCATCGGTAGAGGACACAATGGCTCCCAGCAGCAGACCCTCCAGCAACGTGAAGTTGAGCACATAAGTGGCAAAAAGCCCCACTAACATAGCCGTTAGAAAAACCCCCAGCGTAGCCAGCGTAATGCCGCGCCAGAGTATAGGCCTGGTGCTCTCCCAGCGCGTGTCCAGGCCACCTGAGAAAAGTATAATTGTCAGCGCAATGGTTCCCAGCGACTGCGCCGTTTGGGAGTCATCAAAATAAATGCCGCCGATACCCTCTGAACCGGCCAGCACACCGACCCCCAGGAACAGCGCCAGGGAGGGAATCCCCAGCTTACCCAGGTTCTTACTAATCAGGATGCTCAGAAAGAGGAGGATGGACGCACTAAGTAAGATATCTTCAATCGTAAAATCCATGTCTTATTTTGTGGCTGCTTTAATGCTAGCTATTATATACTGAAAACGGGGAGCAAAGTAAAGCCGCGGCGTCCTGCTATCAACGCAAAACGGAGGGGCAGTCTGTGCGCTTCCCCTCCGTTTCTGTAATAAATTAAAAAATCTTAATGCCGTTGCAGACTTTCGTGCAGGATCTCAGAAAAGCGGTATACCTCTTCAAAGCTGTTGTAAAGCGGCGTTGGTGCCACCCGAATAACGTTGGGCTCCCGGTAGTCTACGATAATGCCAGCTTCCATCAGTTTATCAAACAGTTGGCGGGAGTTCTGTTTCACCAGCATGGATATCTGGCAGCCGCGGGCCTGCGGGTCGCGCGGCGTAATCATCTCCAGCACATCCTCCCCCACCGGCACATCGTCAATCAGGCACTCCAGGTAGCCTGTCAGCTTTTCACTCTTGGCGCGCAGGCTTTCCATGCCTGCCTCGTCGAACAGTTCCAGCGAAGCGCGGTGTACCGCCATGGGAAGAATTTGTCCGTTGCTCAATTGCCAGCCTGCTGCGCCTTCCATCGGCTTAAAGCCCTTCTTCATCTGGAAACGCTCTTTTGCATTGTGCCCCCACCAACCGGCAAAGCGGGGTATTCCGGGGTCGTTGCCAAATCGCTCGTGCACATACACTCCGGACGTGCCGCCCGGGCCGGAATTTAGGTATTTGTAGGTGCACCACACGGCAAAATCCACGTTCCAGTCGTGCAGCTGCAGGGGCACGTTACCAGCTGCATGTGCCAGGTCAAAACCTACAAAAGCACCTGCTTCGTGGCCTGCCTTTGTGATGGCTTCCATCTCAAACACCTGCCCGGTATAGTAGTTAATGCCGCCCATCATCACCAGTGCCAGCTCATCCGCATGTTCTTTTATACTTTGGAGGATGTCTTCGGTGCGCAGGGCGTGCTCCCCCTCCCGCGGGAACAATTCTATCACGGCTTCGTCCGGGTTATAGCCGTGATACTTTGTTTGCGTCTCCAGGGCATACTGATCAGACGGGAAAGCCCCGCCTTCGGTTATGATCTTATACCGCTTACCTTCCGGTCTGTAAAAAGACACCAGCATGAGGTGCAGGTTCACCGTCAGCTGGTTCATAATCACTACCTCGCTTTCTTTGGCACCCACCACACGGGCAGCACCAGGAGTCAGCAGTTCATGGTAGTTTACCCAGGGCTCTTCGCCTTTAAAGTGCCCCTCCACCGCCAGGTTCGCCCATTTATACATTTCATTGTCGATGTACATCTGCGCTGACTTCGGCTGCAGGCCCAGGGAGTTGCCACAGAGGTAAATCGCATCCTGTTTGTTTACCTGCGGAAAGTAAAAGCGGTCTTTGAAATGCCTTAACGGGTCTTGCTGGTCCTGCTCCTGTGCGAAAGCCAGGGTATTCTGATAGTTCATGCTTGTGCGGATGTTTTTTATAAGTAAGCTGTTTTACGCAGCTATTGTTTTCTGAATGCTGCTAATATAAGAATTAGAGTGCTGAGTTTCGAGTTCAGGTCTTGAAAGGCTGTTGGCGCAGACGCTCGCAGGAGCTGCGCACGCTGCGAGGTCTTTGGTGCAGGCGTATTTCCGCAAAGCCTTACTAAAAGTTAAAGGCCGACTGAGATAAACAGATGCAATGCAAAAGCAGCTAATAAATTAGCAACTACGGGCTCCCCGCCTTGGACAAGGAAGGGTTAGGGGTGGTTTGACCCGGGAAAGCAAAAAGTTTAAGAAAGCTTACCAACTTGTGCGGCCAAAATCATACTTTAAGCCCAGACTGAATGACCTTGGAAAATACTTCAAGTTTAGTAAGTGGTTTATCTCAGAGTAAACTGCCATTCTGGGAAAAGGTCTAGCCTCGAAGCCGACACCAGGGCTAAACCGCGGCAAAAGCACCAACTGTCCTGCTGTTGTTATTACCTGCCTCTCGTTTACAACCGTCAAATGTGCTATGTCGGCAACATGCAAAAGCAAATAAAAGCTGTACTTTTCTGCCTTTTTTATATCATGCTGATACCTTACACCTAGCCCTTTTACAGAGAATTCTTCATCATCTAAAATGTAACTAGAGTAGTCCAGGGAGACTTTGAAAGAATAGCGGCTATGTTTTGAGAAATAATATTGCAGCCCTATCATCATACCGGATGAGTAACCCGCTGTAGGCGTGCCTAGAACAGAACCGTACTGGCTGTACTGCGTGAAAGCTATCCAATTTGGTTTTCTGCGTACTTTGTTATCTGATTTCCAGTAGTAGGAAAGATCTCCCTTATTGTATTCCAGTATTACTTCTGTTAAATCATGCTCGTTCAACTGTACCTTGTCTAGCTTTTCAACCAAGTCCATTCTGTCTGGCATCAGGGAACTAAGAGTGCCTACGTACTTGCGGTCTTTCTTTCTATAAGTTTTCGTTTCCTGATAAACAACAATATCGTTATTCTCAAGCTTGTGCAAGGTGGCATCTTTCAGAACATAGTAGTGCAGCTCAGAATTATCTTCTCTCCTGAACAGACTTATTTTTGGTGACTCTAGAAGCACCTGCAGGATTATAATACTATCCTCCATGGTATAAGGCTTAGCTACAAACTTTTCACCGTTCTCTAACTTTATCTCTGTCACCTGCTCCGGAGAAAACATTTCTTTTGCATCCTGATGCGCATTTAGGATGATATTGTTAGGGTTATCATAATAATAAGTAACCTTTCCATTTAGAATATTCCCATTCTTTAAAATCAGGCTTCCTTTCTCGCCCTGAATTTGAGCGTATGCAACAGTAGAACAAAAAATCAGGAAAAGTAAAAGTTTTAACTTCATAGATATAGCTAGCTAATAAAATGTTTTGCTTCTAAATATAATCTAACATTTATATAGTTAAATACTTTAAGGATAAATTAACGCACTCCTAGGTAGCTAAAGGAACTACCAATCTTGCCAAAGGGTATTTGGGGAATATGAGGAGAAGCATGAAATGTAGAGGCTTACGCTAGTTTCTGCTGCATTTGCTGCGGCAAAAACTGCTCCTTCTTCAGGTTCAGCCACTCCAGGGCAGTGCCGTGCAGCATCCGGTCTTTTGTAACGCGGTCATAGGGCATAGACTCGATGAGTTTGCCAGGCTCCAGTTCGCCGAGCGGGAAAGGATAATCGGTGCCGAGGGCGATGCAGTTTGCCCCCACCAGGTCAACTAGGTACTCCAGCACCTTTGGCTCATGCACCAGCGAATCGAAGTAGAATTTGCCCAGGTACTCGCGGGGGTTTACGTTGTTGTCGACGGCACACAGGTCCGGGCGAACCTCGAAGCCTTGGGCAATACGGCCAATGGTAGCCGGGAAGGAACCACCACCATGTGCGAAAGCCACCCGCAGCTTTGGCAGGCGCTCCAGCACACCTCCAAATATCATAGAACAGATGGCCAGGCTCGTTTCGGCAGGCATACCCACCAGCCACGGCAGCCAGTATTTGCTCATCTTCTTTTTGCCATACATGTCCCAAGGGTGCACGAAAACAGCAGCGCCCAGTTCTTCTGCTGCCTGGAAAATTGGGAAAAGAAACGGGGAATCTAAATTATGCTCGTTGATGTGGGTGCCAATTTGCACACCCGCCAGGCCCAACTCTTTTACACACCGCTCTAGCTCTTTTACTGCCAGGTCTGGCGCCTGCATCGGCAGCGTGCCTAAACCCACGAAGCGGTCGGGGTAATCTGCCACTACGCCTGCTATGTGGTCGTTCAGCAGGCGGGAGAGATCGTAGGTGTGTTCTGGTTTGGCCCAATAGTTAAACATCACAGGCACCGTGCTCAGCACCTGCACCCCCACCTGGTACTGTATGCACTCGTGCATGCGCACTTTGGGATCCCAGCAGTTGTCTTGTATCTCCCGGAAGAACTTATCATCCATCATCATACGGGCACAGCAGGGCTTGTGGTGCTCCAACCTCACAAAGCCACCATAGCCATAGCGTTCCCGCAGGTCCGGCCATGTGCGCGGCAGAATATGCGTGTGGATGTCGACCTTAAACAGGTTGGCACCACCAGTAGGCGTGGTTTGGGGCTTCTTATCTTGCATATATGAAAGGGATGAAAACAACCTGCATGCCGGCATTGCGGCAAAGGGCAATCCATCAATATACAGCTTTTCTACTTATTACGCATGTTTCAGAGCAAAAGCTTAGCAGCAAAGAAGAAGCCCTGGCAGCATTTGTACTTCCACCCTACCGCTGGGCACTTACCCGCCAGATGGTATTGCTGGTATCATCGGCCACGAGCATAGAACCATCTGGCAGCACCGCAATTCCGACCGGGCGCCCATACACTTCATCATCTCCGCTGTCGGCAAAAAAGCCCGTCAGGAAATCTTCCGGAGGACCGGCAGGCATTCCATTTTGGAAAGGCACAAACACCACCTTATAACCCACTAACTCTGATCGCCTCCAGGAACCATGCTGCCCCACAAATGCCCCGTTGTGGTATTTCTCAGGAAAAGTGATTTTATCATAAAAAGCCAGGCCCAAAGATGCGGAATGTGATATAAGTGGCACATCCGGCACAATCGTTTTCTCCACCAGGTCCGGCCGTTTGCCCAGCCATTCCGGGTCTTCGTTGGGGCCAAAGTAAGCGTAGGGCCAGCCATAGAAGCCTCCCTCCTGCACACTCGTCAAATAGTCCGGCACCAACTCATCTCCTAGATCATCTCGCTCGTTCACAGACGTCCAGAGTGTGTTGGTGCCGGGCGCCCAATCCATACCTACCGGATTTCGGAGGCCGCTGGCATACACACGCTCGCCCGTACCATCCGGATTTATCTCCAGAATATTCGCTCTCTGCACTTCATACTCCATGCCGTGCTCGCCATGGTCGCTCGCCGACCCAACAGCCACATATAACTTAGAGCCATCAGCGCTGGCGATAATATTGCGCGTCCAGTGGTTGTTATAGCCCCCAGCAGGTAGATCCAGAATTTTCTCTCCCTTCGCCGTAATGGTGGTTTGCCCTGTTTGGTAAGGGTAGCGCCATACGCCATCTGTGTTGGCCACATAGAAATGGTTGTTCAGCACCAACATGCCGAGGGGCTGGTTTAAATCGCTCAGAAAAGTCTCCCGTACATCTGGCTTTCCGTCCTTATCGGTGTCTCTGAAAAGGGTAATCTGGTTGGCACTATTGCCCAGCGCCATGGATTTGGTAATGCCAATTATTTTCGCGCCAAGCTTCTTCCAGAAGCCTACCTCTGTACTCGCTTCTGCTACTAACACATCGCCGTTCGGAGTAACGTACAGCCAGCGCGGGTTCTGCAGGCCATCAGCATACTTTGTTACGGTAAATCCTGCGGGAGCCTTTGGTGTTCTGCCATTCTCCCAGCCAATGACGTTGCTGAAGTTCCGGCTGGACTCCGTGGCATGTGGCGGAGGCAAAGTCACCTGCTGCCCTGCAGGCGTTTCTATGGTTTTAGGCTGCTCCTGCACCACCGGATGCTTTGAGTTACACCCAGACAGAAAGACTATAGCAGTAAAGAAGGATAATGTGCCGAGGCTGATTTTGTTCATAGTAGCATAATTGCTTTATACTTACTAAAGCCGAGCAGGCATAGTTTTGTTTGCCACAGTACATAGATGATTCGATGAGCAGGCAATAAACCCGATTTTCTTCATTCAATAATCATCCGTTCACTGTTTCCTGTCATCCTGAAAGGATCCTGTTCCTGTTAGAAGAGAGTAAAGCCTCTGCGGCTTGCCCACAAGTTCCTTTCAGGATGACAAAGGTGAGAAAGAGCCGCTTTCTTTAAGAGGGGAATGAAAGACTGACACCATCAAGAAAAGCAGTCTAAACAAAAAGCACCCTCGCAAACATGTATATATAGCATGTTTGCGAGGGTGCTTTTTACTTTGTAATACATTCTTACTTTCTCGCTTCAGCAGGCTGAACGGGTGGTTGCATCACTTCGCCACAGTTGTTGCAGGTGCGGCGCTCCTCGCTCTTCCAAAAGTTATCCATAATCACAGGCAGCTGTCCTACAATATCTGTTACATCAGCATATTCCTCATATAGCTTGTTGCCGCAGTTTTCGCAGAACCACAGGAAGCCGTCTTTTTCTCCTGCTTTGCGGTAACGCTCCATCACAAGGCCTACCGTATTTGCCGGGCGACGCGGGGAGTGTGGCACGCGGGGCGGCAGCAGGAATATTTCGCCTTCTTTAATCGGAACATCCACTGGCTTGCCGTCTTCAATGATCTTCAGCACAATGTCGCCCTCCAACTGATAAAAGAACTCCTCACCCTCATCGTAGTGGTAGTCTTTGCGGGCGTTTGGTCCGCCTACCACCATCACAATAAAATCGTCGTTGCCTTTAAACACCTGCTGGTTACCCACTGGTGGTTTTAGCAGGTGGCGGTTTTCTTCTATCCAAGCTTTAAAGTTAAAGGGTCTTGTTATAGCCATTGTTTTGTGTCGTTAAGTTGATGATGTTGTTCATTTGAAGGTACGCAAAAGAGGCTTAAAATGGTAACACCTCTGGCACCCGCTGCTGTATGAGCAGGCAAGTTTACATTGTTTTCCGTACATTGAAATTATGAATTTAGACCTGAAGAACAAACGCGCCATTGTCTGCGGCAGCACGCAGGGCATTGGCAAGGCAGTAGCCAAAGAACTGTCCGCTTTAGGTGCCAGCGTTACGCTGGCAGCCCGAGATGAGGAAAAGCTAAAGGAAACAGTCCGGGAGCTTGAACAGGCCAATGGTCAGCAGCACGATTACATTGTGGCTGATTTCTCGAATCCGGATGAAGTATACCTGCAGATAAAGGCGTATGTGCAGGAGCAGGATAAGGTGCACATTCTGGTCAACAACACCGGTGGTCCTCCGGGTGGACCAATCACGGAGGCTGCGCCGGAAGAGTTTCTCAAGGCCTTCAACATGCACCTTATTAACAATCACCAGCTCGTGCAGGCCGTGGTGCCGCTGATGAAAAAAGCCGGATACGGACGCATCATCAACATCATCAGTACTTCTGTAAAGGAACCCATTCCGGGCTTGGGTGTGTCTAACACTACCCGTGGCGCGGTGGCCAGTTGGGCCAAAACAATGGCCAATGAGTTGGGGCAGTTTGGTATTACGGTGAACAACGTACTTCCTGGCTCTACCAAAACCAGCCGCATCTGGTCGCTGGTGGAGAGCAGGGCAGAAAAATCGGGACGCAGTAAAGAAGCGGTGCAGGAAGAGATGGAAGCCGCTATACCTGCTCGTCGGTTTGCCGAACCGGAAGAAGTTGCCGCCGCCGCTGCCTTCCTGGCCACACCCGCCGCCGCCTACATCAATGGCGTTAGCCTGGCAGTAGATGGAGGCAGAACGGGGAGTATTTAGCCCCCAGCCTATTAACCTCTCCCCAACCCTCTCCTAAAAACAGGAGAGGGAGCTTTTTCCCTACTATTTAAGCAGCGGCAGGTACAGCACAGGTAGATTGAATACATAAATAAAAATAACTTTACAAAATACCTCCTCCTGTTTTTAGGAGGGGGCAGGGGGAGGCAACATGCAAAAGCTTCAAAACTACATCAACGGCCAGCTCATTGCGCCAGTAACGGGACAGTACATCGACAACTACAACCCGGCTACTGGCGAGGTATACTCCCTTATTCCCGACTCTGATGCGCAGGACGTGGAATTAGCGGTGCAGGCGGCACAGGCGGCTTTTCCTGCGTGGGCGGCCACTCCTGCGGAAAAGCGGGGTCAGCTTTTGATGCGCATTGCGGACCTGATTGACCAGCACCATGACCGCTTGGCCGAAGCTGAATCAGTGGACAATGGTAAACCGCTGAAACTGGCCAAGACGGTGGACATTCCGCGCGCCAGCAGCAACATGCGCTTCTATGGCACCGCCATTCAGCATTTTGCCTCGGAGGCGCATTACATGGAAGGAACGGAGGCAATCAATTATACCATCCGGCACCCGCATGGCATAGTGGGCTGCATCTCGCCCTGGAACCTGCCGCTCTACCTGTTCACCTGGAAGATTGCTCCTGCCCTGGCTGCCGGAAACTGCGTGGTGGCAAAGCCCTCCGAGGTAACACCCATGACCGCCTACCTGCTGTCGGAGTTGTGCCAGAGAGCTGGGTTGCCGGCGGGCGTGCTGAATATTGTGCATGGCTACGGGCACAAGGTGGGCGCGGCGATGGTAGCGCACCCGAAGGTGCCGGTAATCTCCTTCACAGGTGGCACTGCAACCGGGCGTTCCATTGCCGCTACGGCAGCGCCTATGTTCAAGAAGCTGTCGCTGGAGTTGGGCGGGAAGAACCCAAACATCATATTCGCAGACTGCGATTTTAACAACGCGCTTCATACCTCTATCCATTCCTCGTTTGCAAACCAGGGACAGATTTGCCTCTGCGGCTCCCGCATTTTTATCGAGCGCCCGCTGTACGATAAGTTCAGGGATGCCTTTGTAGAAAAAGTAAAAGCCATGACGGTGGGCGACCCACTGGAGGATGGCACGAAGCAAGGAGCCGTGGTATCCGAGCAGCACATGCAGAAGGTGCTGTCTTACATAGAACTGGCAAAGCGGGAAGACGGCACCATATTAACTGGCGGGCAACAGGTGCGGGTAGAAGGCCGCTGCGCCAAAGGTTGGTTTATTGCGCCAACTATTATCGAAGGCCTCCCCTACAACTGCCGCACCAACACAGAAGAAATTTTCGGACCTGTGGTTACGCTCACACCCTTCGATACCGAGGAAGAAGTAATCCCGTACGCCAACTGCACCGACTACGGCCTCTCTGCCACCATCTGGACACAAAACCTTACCCGCGCCCATCGTGTGGCGCACCAGGTACACTCCGGCATTATCTGGATCAATACGTGGCTCCTCCGCGACCTGCGCACACCCTTCGGCGGCATGAAAAACTCCGGTGTTGGCCGTGAAGGTGGCTTTGAGGCGCTACGCTTTTTTACCGAACCGCAGAATGTATGCGTGAAGCTGTAGCCTTTTATGCTTCTTATGCCATCTCGACCAAAGAAAAAATCTGTCTCCTATCAGCTTCCTGTATAATTTCAATTAATTACTATTCCCGCATCAACACCTCATCAATCAACCCATACTCCTTCGCTTCCTCAGCTTTGAGCCAGTAGTCGCGGTCGGAGTTGTCATAGACTTCCTGGTAGGATTTGCCACTGTGCAAGGCTATAATCTCATATAGCTCCTTCTTCATTTTCAGGATTTCGCGGGCCGTGATCTCGATATCAGAGGCCTGCCCCTGTGCCCCGCCCAAAGGTTGGTGAATCATGATGCGGGCGTGTGGCAGCGCAGAGCGCTTCTCTTTGGCGCCGCCCGTCAGCAGCACCGCTCCAAACGACAGTGCGACGCCAGTGCAGATAGTGGCTACATCTGGTGTTATATATTGCATGGTGTCATATATCCCTAAGCCAGCATACACCGAGCCGCCCGGGCTGTTTATATAGAGCAGGATATCCTTTTTGGCATCGGCAGACTCCAGGAAGAGCAGCTGCGCTGTGATTACGTTGGCAATGTTATCGTCTATCGGCATACCCAGGAAAATGATCCGGTCCATCATCAGGCGCGAGAAAACATCGATTTCCCGGAAGTGTGTGGGGCGCTCTTCGATCACGGATCGTGTCATATTGTCGATGCGGTGCAGGTGCGCATTGCTATCTACGCGGTGCATATACTGGTCTACCAGCAAGCCATTTACGCCTTGCCCGTGCACGGCGAACTTTCGGAATTCCTGCTTATAATAATCTGAATGGTACATAGTGGTTATGTATAAGTTGAAGTCATCAATTGAAAAGAAAAGGCAATAGTCTCTCACCCTTGCAAATTTTGAAGGTGCAGCTTAGGTGTGGTGTAAGGAAGATTTAGTGTTATGTATGATATCCGGATAAGCAGATGGCAGGCATAGCTTTATATCCATCAGTCCTCCGCAGCTGCTTGAAACAGCGAAAGTATGTATCTGTCGGCGCGTTAGCCGAAAAGCTTCTGGTGGATAGCCCGGAGCTCGTGGCGCAGGTGCTGCCTGCCGGACTCCCGGATGGCGTGGTAAGCCAACTGCTGCTGTGCCACCTGCTGTTGCCACTCCTGGTCCCAGAGCAGCCGTATCTCTACCTCCACCACTTCCTCCTCGGCCAGATTGCCGCTCAGGAAGTTCTCCAGCAACTGCATCGTTTCTAATTCGGGGCGCATCGTGTACTATCTGAAATGGTGGATGGAATAAGAGGCCAGTGACTTGCGCAGCCGCTCAAGGCACTTGAACTTCTGAACAGTGGCCGAACGCACGTTGCGGTACTGGTGCTGCTCCGCCACTTGCTCCATGCGCTGCCCCAGGTAATAGAATGCCACCAGAATGGCTTTGCACTTCTCCCCCAGCTGTTCCACAAAATGCGTTATGCTGAAGAGCGGTTGATCGACATCGGCACTCGCTTCTTCCTTTATGCGTTCGTTTATATCAGGCGGCAGTTCCTGCTGCCGGTTGCGTTTCTCCAGTTCCCGGCGCCAGCGGTTTTTGCAGACAGCCATAATATAGGTAGTGGCAGATGCCGTTAAGACAAACTCTTCGTGCACCACCTTTTCATAAAATAGGATGATGGCCTCCTGCAACAGGTCTTTGGCATCGTCTACTGTGCCCTGATGCTGTTTCACATAATGGAGCACCATGGGGTATGCCTTGCCATATATCTCCTCCAGGGTCTGCTCCCGGTTTCTGACCAGCGCCTCGCGTATGTCAGCAGCCATCACTGGTTTTGCTAGTGTCTGCATATGCTTTTTAACTGTTTATCCGGCTGAAGGTTGAAATATCACCATTCCCTGTCTAAATTTTTGCATATTTTTCTCAGCAACCTAATCCTGGCCTTATCAGATGGTACTTTAACAACTATACGATTTAAATTCTTCCTGGCAATTTGAGCGGCACAAATCCTTTTGCAGCCCTGCCTATAGCCCTTCTGACTTTGGTAGATGAAGAAAGGCAGTGGTTCAAGTCGAGGCAGGGAATGGAAATACAAGAAACTCCCCGTGAATATTCTTTCTGTGCCCATGCTATTCTGAATCCAAACGAACCATTCATAGTACCTGCTGCAAGGTATGATGAACGCTTTCATGATAACCCATTAACAAGAGGTGAGCCGAATATTGCATTTTATGCCGGTGTGCCCGTGAAGGGATGCGGACATGCACTGGATTCTCTCTGTGTAATAGGTAACCGGCCCAGAGAACTGGCGGAGCAAAAAATAGAGTCGTTGAAAGCCCTGGCAAAACTAGTAAACGTGTATATGGAGCTGCGAAGACAAAACTCGAACTGGATCAAAGCAGGAATGAGCTTCAATCGGCTCAGCCATTAGTAGACATTATTTGGAGCGAAGTGCAAGCCTTGGCAGAGAACAGGCATCCCGAGCATAAACAGCAGTATTTGCAGCTGCAACAGGCTGTAAGTACTTTGAAGGAGTCATTTCGTAGCTGACATAAATACAGTTTAAACAAAGAAGCCCATCATTTCTGATGGGCTTCTTTGTTCACAGGCTTTAGCCATTATAGATTACCGTCTTTCTCTGGATTAATCAGCTTGCGCTCCAGGAAGTCTGTCATCATCTTGAAGCGGTGCAGCAGGGTAACTCCTCCCCCTACGCCATGGTTGCGGTTCGGGTAATAGAAGCTCTCGAACTGCTTGTTGGCGCTAATCAGGGCATCCTGCATGGCCACAGCATTCTGGAAGTGCACATTATCGTCGCCGGTACCGTGTATCAGCAAGAGGTTTCCCTGTAGTTTGTCCGCGAAAGATAGTGGCGAATTCTGGTCGTAGCCGGCAGCGTTCTCCTGTGGCGTTTTCAGGTAGCGCTCCGTATAGATGCTGTCGTAGAAGCGCCAGTTTGTAACCGGAGCCACAGAAATTCCGGCTCGGAATATACCGTCGCCTTTGGTCAGGCCCAGCAACGTCATGTAGCCTCCGAAGCTATGGCCCCAGATACCGATGCGGTCTTTGTCTACATAAGGCTGGTTGCCTAACCACTTTGCCGCCTCAATCTGGTCTTCGATTTCGTATTTACCCAGGTTAGCGTAGGTCAGTTTCTTGAACTCAGCACCACGGGCACCTGTGCCACGGTTATCCACACTTACTATAATCATGCCTTTGTCGGCCAGTGTCTGGTACCACAGGTAGTTGTTGCCGCCCCAGCTGTTGGTTACGGTTTGGGAGCCCGGGCCACCATACACAAACATCAGCACAGGGTACTTCTTGTTCGGGTCGAAATCTGTCGGCTTAATCATCCAGCCGTTCAGCTTTGTACCATCAGCGGTGTTCATGTTGAAGAATTCCTGCTTTGCAATATCGTACTGCGCCAGCGTATTCTTCAGCTTCTGGTTATCTTCCAGTACTTTAATTAATTTACCGTCTTTTGCGGTGTGCAGGCTAACAGTAGGTGGCACATTGGCAGCAGAATAATAATCGAGGTAGTACTTAAAGTCATTGCTCATGTTCACGCGGTGCGTACCGGCTTTGTCGGTCAGGCGCTTTTTGTTTTTGCCCTTGCTGCTGATGCTGTACAGGTGGCGGTCCAGTGGCGACACCTCCGTAGACATATAGTACAGGCGGTCGCCCTTCTCATCGTACCCTACAAACTCGCTAACCTCCCAGTTGCCATCGGTAATCTGGCGCACCAGTTTGCCGTTCATGTTGTAGAGGTACAGGTGGTTGTAGCCATCTTTTTCAGAAGAGTGAATGAAGTTCTTGCCGTCGTTCAGGTAAGTCAGGTCATCTGTTACATCAATGTAGGCCTTATCTGTTTCCTTCAGCACTACATCAGCTTTACCGGTGGTGGCGTTAGCATGCAGAATCTCCAGGGTGTTCTGCAAACGGTTCATCTTCTGGATAGACAGCAGGTTCGGGTTATTCGTCCATTTGATGCGCGGGATGTAAACATCGGCCTCATTGCCGGTGTCCATTTTCACCACCTTGCCGCTGGCTACATCATACACCGATACTTTTACTTTTGAGTTTGCCTCACCAGCCTTCGGGTACTTGAATTTATTGTCCTGCGGATAAAGCTCGCCCCACTTCTGCATATTAAACTCGGGTACGTTTGTCTCATCAAAGGTATAGTAAGCAATCTTCTTCCCGTCCGGAGACCAATGGAAGCCTTTTGCAAAGGAGAATTCCTCTTCGTACACCCAATCAGAATACCCGTTGATGATAGAGTTGAATTTGCCGTCGGTGGTAATCTGCGTCTCCTGCATGTTGCTCAGGTCCACTACAAACATGTTGTTCTCGCGGGCAAAGGCAACGCGCTTCGCGTCCGGGGAGAAAGACGCATACATTTGTTTGCCACCACTGCTGAGCTTTGTCAGTTTCCTGGTAGGAATATCATATATGTAAAAATCTGCTTTGGAAGAACGGCGGTAAATCTGCTCACTCTCCGTTGCGAACAGCACCTTCTGTTCATCTGAGCTGAAGGTATAGTCGTCGAACTGGATAGGTGTGTTGCTGCCTGCCGGCACCAGGTTCTCGCCTTCAATAATGGTGCTGACAGGCTGTCCGGTCGTGACGTTATACTTTACGATGTCATACACCCTGTTCTTCTCGTCTGGCACAGTGGAACTGTAGAACTGGCCGTCTTTCATCCAGTTCACGCCATACACCGACTCCGCCCGGAACGTACCGTTGCGGTAAATATCTTCCAGCGTAATGTCTTTCTTCTGCTGCGCCTGTGCCACAAAAACGAAGCACAAAAGCACGGCAGCTAAAAGATTTGTTTTTAGTTTAATATACATGTGTTTTGTAAGTTTTTTCCTTCCTCTAAATTATAGGAATAATATCGTTTCACCATACGATCTAGCCAAAACCGTACCTGTACCGCCTGCAGCGGCACAAAACCAGTTCTATGCAAAAAGAAGCAGGCAGCCTTGATAAAAGGCTGCCTGCTTCTTTTTGCTTAAGTAACTTAGAAGTTATACCCTACGGTGAGCAGCACAGAATTTTGCGTGTTGCTGATACCAACCACTGGCTCAGTGCCATCTCCGAACTGGTAAGGCGAGTATCGGCTGTCGCTTGTGCTTCTGACATAGGCCAGGTCTGCATAGTAATTCTGCAGCCGGATACCTGCACCTAACGAAACAGAGTTAATAGCACCATCCAGCTCTGAGCTTGCATAAGGGTCTCCGGAGTGGGCATATCCTGCACGCACCCTGAACGACTCATAACGGCCTTCTGCCCCTATTCTATAGCTCATAGCTGACTGGTACATACTGGAGATGCTGTTGTTCAGGTTTGTAAACATGTTACCGGAACCGTTCCCGTAAGTGTCATCTGCTGAAAAGCGGGTGCCGGCGTAATTTACGTATTCCACATCGCCGGTAATAAAACCATACTTGCCCAGGAAAACAGCTACACCACCTGTTGCTTTGAAAGGTGTCGTAAGGCTATAGGAAAAATCTCCCGGCACTTCGGAAGCACTGTTATCTTCTGGTACGCCCGTATCAGGGTTTAATGTAGTTGAATACAAAGAACGCTGATATGTGTCAGTAAGCGTATAAGCCGTTGGCGTCTGTATGGAGGCCCCTAAACGCAGGGCATCAATTGGCCTGGCAATTATACCAACTTTCAGGTTTACGCCTGCTCCACGTGTTGTAAACTGGTCAAATAGCTCCAGGCTATAGTTACCTTCTCTAACCGGGTTGCCATCTTCATCAAAGCTGGCAACATAGTTACCTGATTCCAGAAAAGTGCTCTCCTGTGTTAGGTTTGTAGTTACAATGCCGACAGAAGCCCCCAAGTAAATCCGGTCACGGTAGCTGGTACCTACGCCAATGTCAATCTGGTTCTGAGATCCTCTCCTTTCAATCACTTCACTTTGAGCGATATCGCCCAAGGAGTAAAGCGGTTCTGCATATTGCCCCTGCGCATCTTCAAAAATATCAATCAGGTAGGTGCTGTAGGCAAGGCCTTCTATAGAGACTTCTTCTCCAAACTCAGCATCCAAGCTTTGCCGAAGGGTTTGGCCTCCGCTCAGGGCTCTGTTATTTGCCTGGTCCGCAAAGTAATCTACAATTGTATTACCATAAAGACCCTGTTCAAAACGCTCATCAAGATCTATGGTATTGTTATAGCTGATGCGTTGGTTAAAGTTATTGAGCCTTGTCAGGTTTATACCAAAGTTAAGGCCGCGCCAGTCGCTGGCATCCTCGTCGCCTTTGCGGTTAGACAGGATAATGCCTGCCTGCGGAATCGTGAGCAGGTTGCGCTCATCTGACTGCCGCGCCCCGTTTATATCGGTATCTGTTGTGTTGAACTGTAATGCTGGTGTAAAACTAAACTCTGACCGGCGGAACAAGCCTATACCGGCAGGGTTAGATGAAAGGTTGGAGATGTCAGCGCCTAATGCTGTTTGCGCGCCTCCTAAACCTTGTACACGTGCAGAGCCTGTTACGCCCAGTTGAGTGTAGCGCAGGGCATCCACCTCGGTTTGAGCAAAAGCAGTTCCGCTCCAGCCCAGCGCAAGCGCCAGACTGGCCAAAACTATCTTCTTCATGTTATTTGGTTTATGCTTTACTGATTAGATTAATTTCCCCCTCTTGGTGGGCGTCCGCCGCCACTGCTCCCTGAGGAACCACTGCTACGTGGCGTCGGGCTGCTTTGCATCGGGCTGCTACGCTCGTAAGAAGGTGTCGGACGACTCTCATATGTGCGCTCCGGGCGGCTTTCATACGTACGGGCCGGACGGCTCTCTATTTGGCGTACGCGCCTTTCCTGTTGCTGTGGTTGAACACGACGTTCCTGTTGTTGCTGCGGCTGATACTCCTGCGTACGGCTACGGCGTTCAACTCTGTTTGGTAAAGCGCGCTGCTCCTGCTGGTTAACGGCAGGCTCGCTGCGTCTTGCACGGCTAGGGCGGGTTGGCAATGTAGCCTTTTCTCCCTCTTGTATTCTTATGTTTCCTTCTGTTCTGTTCGGAGAAGTCGTGGCCTCGCTTCTGCGTGCAGGGCGGCCTACGCTTTCTGAACCTACTGTCTGTCTGCCGATGCTCTCTCCCTCATTCACGCCACCTCTGATAGGTCTGCGCGAAGCAGGGTTGTCTGTAACTACAGCACTGCGTGATCCGCGTGGGCTATTCTGTATTCTTACAGGGTTACCAATCACAACAGGTCTGTCATAGAAGCCTCCATAATATGGGTTACCTCCATAAAATCCGTTATTGAAACCATGGCGGAAGCCATTGTAATAACCGTATCCGTAGCTGTTTGGCCACCAGCCGCCCATGCCCATCATAGGACGGTTATAAAAACCACCACCCCAGGCCATCGGCATACCCCAGCCAAGGCCATAGTTAATGTTAATGTTCAGGCCCCTGTTCCAGCCCCAGTACGGGCTACGGCTGAATGAGCTGTAATAAAACGGATCATCGAAGAATGGGTCGTAGAACGGATCATAGAAGGCAATACTGGACATGCGCGGAGCATAAGCTGCACCCCAGTATGGGTCTACAAAAGAGTAGCTTGGCTGGTACCAGTTATTGCGGGCATCGTAAGAACGTCCGTCGTAGTACTCATCACCGTCATAGTTATCTGTTCTGGCGTTGCTACCTGAATATTCCGGGTTCAGCACTTCTCCTTCGGCTAAGGCCTGCTCTGTGCTGTTTTCCTCATATCTTTGACT
Source organism: Pontibacter toksunensis (assembly GCF_042686245.1). NCBI lineage: Bacteria > Pseudomonadati > Bacteroidota > Cytophagia > Cytophagales > Hymenobacteraceae > Pontibacter > Pontibacter toksunensis. The sequence continues at coordinate 52,739 of NZ_JBHUOX010000003.1, forward strand.
AGCTGTTGCCTCTGGCTCCACATACTCTGTTTTGTCTGATGAGCTGTAGTACATATCATCATACTCCGTAGATTGCATAGCTATAGGGCTGCTGCAACCTACCGCCATCAGTGCGAGCATGGGGGCTACTGTAAGTAATGTATATTTTTTCATGGCCTCTGCTGTAATCTGCTGTAAAAGAATTGATCTATTTCAATCTATATTAAAGATAAACACACGATGGCGCAAAACCTTATCTATAGTATAATATATTAACGTAATTTTGTGCCAGAATGATATCAGGCTTTTGTCTATAAAGTAGCAAAATCTGTTCCAAAAGCCTTATAAGTAAGCCATATATAATAAAATTAGTTTAAAGATGAGCAAAGGGTTACCTAAAAGAAGCGAAGATTACTCCTTATGGTATAATGAGCTGGTAAAAAAAGCTGGCTTAGCCGAAAATTCCGCCGTACGCGGGTGCATGGTGATCAAACCATACGGCTTCGCTATCTGGGAGAAGATGCAGCGCGTGCTGGACGATATGTTTAAGGACACAGGCCACGAGAATGCTTACTTCCCGCTGTTTGTACCCAAGAGCTTGTTCGAGGCTGAGGAACAGAACGCGGAGGGCTTTGCAAAAGAGTGCGCCGTGGTAACCCACTACCGCCTGCAAACTGACCCCGACAAACCAGGTAAGCTGCGTGTGGACCCGAACGCGAAACTGGAGGAAGAACTTATTGTGCGCCCTACCTCAGAAGCCATTATCTGGAGCACCTACAAAAACTGGATTCAGAGCTACCGCGACCTGCCCCTGCTGATTAACCAGTGGGCGAACGTGGTGCGCTGGGAAATGCGTACGCGCCTGTTCCTGCGCACAGCAGAGTTCCTGTGGCAGGAAGGACACACGGCACACGCCACCGCTGAGGAGGCTGTAGCCGAGACAAAGCAAATGATGGAAGTATATGCCACCTTTGCCGAACAATATATTGCCCTGCCGGTAGTGAGAGGCGTGAAGACCCCAAGCGAGCGTTTTGCAGGCGCTCTGGACACTTATTGTATCGAAGGGCTCATGCAAGACGGTAAAGCGCTGCAGGCTGGTACATCGCACTTCCTGGGCCAGAACTTTGCCAAGGCTTTTGATGTGAAGTTTGCTACTAAAGAAGGTGACCTGGAGCATGTGTGGGGAACATCGTGGGGCGTGAGCACGCGTTTAATGGGCGCGCTCGTAATGGCGCACTCCGACGACGAGGGCCTGGTGCTGCCTCCAAAGCTGGCGCCTATCCAGGTGGTGATAGTGCCGATTTACAAAGGCGAAGAGCAACTGGCTCAAATCAGTGAGAAGGTGAATGCCCTGAAGAAGGCACTGGAAAGCAAAGGCATCAGCGTGAAGTTCGACAACCGCGACACGGAGCGCCCGGGCTTTAAATTTGCGGAGTGGGAGCTGAAGGGCGTGCCGGTGCGTATTGCTATCGGTGCCCGTGACCTGGAGAGCGGCACTGCCGAAGTTGCCCGCCGCGACACAAAGGAGAAGAGCACGCAGCAGTTTGACTCGCTTGCCAGCTACATTCCTGCGCTGCTGGATGAAATACAGGAAAACATCTATAACAGGGCCTTTGCTTACCGGGAGGGGCACACCACCAAAGTAGACACTTATGATGCGTTTAAGGAGGTGCTGGAGAACAAAGGCGGCTTTGTGCTGGCGCACTGGGACGGCACGCCTGAAACAGAAGAACGCATCAAAGAAGAGACGAAGGCAACCATCCGCTGCATTGCTCTGAACACAGAAGAAGAAGACGGTGTGGATATGCTCACAGGAAAGCCAAGCAAGCAGCGCGTGTACTTTGCAAAAGCATACTAGCTTCGTTGCTCGTAGATTGTTGTGTTCGTTATTCGGCAACTGCCGTAGCAATAGCATTATAAAAGTGCCGCCTCCCTATCCGGGGGCGGCACTTTTGCCTTGAGCGCCTTCTGTTGCGCTGGAAACACCCTGCCCTCTGCTAGCTGTGCTCTGCAGGAATCTGTCCTTCTGCTGCTCCTTTCACCTGCCCATCCAACAGCCGTCTAACAATTTGTGCATGCAGCAGTTAAACAATAATACTGCAGCCAGCAATTTGTAGCGCTTCGTGCAAAGAATTCACTATATTTACCTATATAAACGCACTGCATTATGTTACTAGATTGGGTTACAGTTGTATTGCTGATTGGCATTGGCCTGCTCCTCATTGTTGTAGAGCTGGTTTTTGTGCCGGGCACTACTGTGGTGGGTATTATAGGTTTCATACTGACTGCCATCGGCGTATGGATTGGCTATGCGGCACTGGGCACTACTATCGGGCATATTATACTTGCCGGCACAGTACTCGTAGGTGCGTTAGCGTTTGTCTACAGCTTCCGATCCGACAGTTGGTCGCACTTTGCATTGAAAAACCAGAACCGCGGCCATGTAAACGAAGACAACCCACACCTGCTGGAGGAAGGCGAGGTTGGCAAAACCGTATCGGCGCTGCGCCCCCAGGGAACTGCGCTGTTTGCTGAGCGCCACCATGAGGTGCAGACCCAGGGAGAGTTTGTGGCACCAAACAAAGCTATCCGCATTATCAGATTGAGTCAAAATAAAATTATAGTAGAAGAAGTCAGCTAAAAAACACAGATGGAAAACCTATCGGTATTATTAATTATTGCAGGAGTCATCGTGGCCCTGATGATATTCCTGTACTTTGTGCCTATCAGCCTCTGGATAACCGCCCTTTTCTCTGGCGTAAAGGTTGGCCTGGCGGAGCTGGTGTTCATGCGCATTAGAAAGGTGCCGCCCAGCCTTATTGTCAACTCCATGATCAACGCCACCAAAGCGGGCATCGACCTGACCACAACAGAACTGGAAACGCACTACCTGGCAGGCGGCAATGTACCCACTGTTATCAAGGCGCTTATTTCTGCTGATAAGGCAAACATTCCGCTTTCCTTCAAACAGGCTACCGCGATAGACCTGGCAGGCCGTAACGTGTTTGAGGCCGTAACCACTTCCGTAAACCCGAAGGTAATCAATACGCCTAACGTGGCCGCTGTGGCGCAGGATGGTATCCAGCTTATCGCAAAGGCCCGTGTTACGGTGCGCGCCAACATCAACCAACTGGTAGGTGGCGCCGGCGAAGAAACCATCCTGGCGCGTGTGGGAGAGGGTATTGTAACATCTATCGGTTCTTCCACCTCTCACAAGAGCGTTCTGGAGAACCCGGACATTATTTCCAAACTGGTATTACAGAAAGGCCTGGATGCCGGTACTGCCTACGAAATTCTTTCTATTGATATTGCCGACATAGATGTAGGTGAGAACATTGGTGCCAAGCTGCAGATAGACCAGGCCGGGGCCGATCTAAAAGTGGCTGAGGCGAAAGCCGAAGAGCGCCGCGCCATGGCCGTAGCCGTAGAGCAGGAAATGCGCGCCAAAGCGCAGGAGGCCCGTGCCAACGTAATTCAGGCAGAAGTAGAAGTGCCGCAGGCCATTGCAGCTTCCTTCCGCAGCGGCAACCTGGGCATTATGGATTATTACCGCATGCAGAACATCCAGTCAGACACTGATATGCGCAATTCCATTGCCAACCCAGGAGGTGGAGGGCAGAATAAGCCGAAAGAATAACAGGAGAGGCTTAAACAAATAAAAGAAGGCGGCTACACCTGATAAGATGTAGCCGCCTTCTTTTATTTGTACGGCGGCAATAGTTAACTTGTAGGACAAATTGAGACAGCTATGTACAGGTTAATACTGCTAGCCTTTCCCTGCATCATCCATATTCTACTCTGTCCAATAGTCAACCACCATTACTTCTTCCAAAAGAGGGTCTACAGATTTACTGAAGGCCTGATGGTCTGGATGACTCCCGTAGGCAGCTAAATCTTCTTCATTTCTGACTGTGACAATAAAGCAGTGGGTAAACTTCCCGCTCTTATCTTGGAAGGACACATCAGGCCCTCCTTCAAATTCAATAATCTGTGGCACCTTTCCCTTCAGAGCATGAAAGTCTTGAGTAGCTTTCTGCATCTGTTCCTTGGTAACTTCCGGTTTAAATTTAAAAGCTACAACATGCCGAAGCTTTTTTTCTTTAGGATTAGCGGCGCTTAAAAGAAGGAAGGAGCTAATTCCTAAAAGCAGGAGCACAAGAATTGAAATTTTAAAGTTCTTCATGGTTTAAATAAAATGCTGAACAAGAGCTAATATGTATTTTTCAACTTTCTCAATAGAAAAAGAATGTAGGAGTTCTTGTTAAAGGTATATCTGTATGAGGTTTTTTCTATGCCTCCAGTGACAGTACCTAAATAGGCTTTCCTGAATTTTTCTCCCCAAGACTAAGCTTAGTAATACCTTCCCACTTTTTCTACAATCTTTCTTTTCATCTCAGCAGGCACAATGGTGCCTTGCTTACGATACAGCACCTTCCCTCCCGGCTCTATCAGAAGGGTATAAGGCAGCGCGCCCTGCCACTCCGGATCAATGGCTTCTATCAGAGCATACTTATCTTCTGAGTTGAAAAGATAATTTTTATTGGAGGCTTGCAGTTTCTTGAGAGTTGCCAGTGCCTTGTCTTTTTTATCCGGCTTGTCGGCGCTGATAGTGATGAACTCAAAATCGCGGTTGCGGTACATGCGGTTGATGTCCACGAAATCAGGTAATTCCTGCACACAGGGGCCGCACCAGGTGGCCCACACATTTACCAGGCGCACCTTATCTGTGTTATTCTTCAGCAGGTCCCTCAGCGCTGGCTCATCAATCACATTCAGCGTTACCTCTTCCTTTGCCCACTGCGCCCTTGCCCGCTCCGCCATCTCTTTCTTGTCGGCCCATTTAATGGAGCAGCCAAATGTTTTCGTTTTGGCAACAGGCACCGGTTTGCCTGCCAGCAGGGCGTCTATGGCGTTTCGGGTGTCTTCTGCATTGGCAGAACCCGGCTTCTCAGAGGAGTCAAGCCTGCCGTTATATCGCAGTTTGCGCTCCTTGTCAAAAACAAAAGCATGCGGTGTGGCTGCCGGCCCGTAAGCCATCGACATTTTCTGGTTTTCGCCGTCGTAGAGGTAAGGGAAGTTATAGCCTTTTTCCTTCGCCCGGGTTTTCATTTCTTCAAAGGTATCGCCCATGTCGCTGTAGCCCAGTTCATCCAGGCTTACTGCCTCCGGATCGTTAGGGGAAACTACGACCACCGCTACTCCTTTGTTCTTATAGTCTGCCGCCAAAGCCTTCATGCGGTCTTCGTAGGCCTGCGCTGTAGGGCAATGGTTACAGGAGAAGATTATCGCCAGCACTTTCGCATCGGCAAAGCTTTTTAAAGTATAGGTCTTGCCATCAGTTCCCGGAAGGCTGAAGTCCGGCGCCGGTGCACCTATTTCCAGCGGCTTCGGATCGGCTGCAAAGCTGTGAGCAGAAACCAGCAGCAGGCAAAGCAGCAGGAGGCCCTTTTTTAAATTAGATCGTATCATATTCATTCCTGTTTGGCAACTTCTTAACTCAGGTAACTCCTGAGTTTCCAATGGAATATATTACAATTATACTCCTGCACCAAGCTTAGGCAGGTTTATATCTTCTACTACAATATGTTACACAGCAAAAGAACAGCCAGCCCTAAAAGCAAAAAGCCTGCTCCGAAAAACGATTCGGCGCAGGCTTTTGCTTTTGTTAAGCTTCAGGACTATGCTGCAGGCTTAAGTGTAAACGTACGGGTTACGCTGTTAAACGGCCCCGGTAGTACATTTCCAGCATTGTCTACCAGTTCCAGCTTAATGGTATTCTCACCCATCGGCAGGCCTTCCATGATGTACGGCAGCCAGCGGTCCAGCATAAACTCAGTACCGTTAATGGTAGCCCGCACTTTGTTACCGGAGGCAGAAAGATTTGTGTTCACCAGGTAGAAATCCAGCATTACCTGTTCTGTATCTTTTCCTACATACTCGCCTTTCGGGCGGCTGTAAAACATGTGCGGAGCATTGGTATCGAAATTCAGTCGCTCCGTAGGCTTGCCTGCTGTTACCACGCGCAAATCATAAGCACCTTTGTGCTTCAGGCTCTCGTGGTAAGAGCGTGACAGGAATGACAGGATAACATGGTCACCCTCTGTCAGCTCTTTCTGAAACTCTGTATCATAGTGGGCGGTATAAGGCTCGTTGTCCACGATGTTATGAATGTGCTGCCCCTGCTGTGAGTTTGCCAGGTGATCCGCGTTGGAGTGCGGCGTCATACGGGTAAGCTGATAGTTCGAAAGGTCGTAGTCAAACTGCACCGGGCCTGGCTCTACCACTCCTCCTGCAGGCGGCACGTTCAGGCGCAGCATCGACTCCGGGTAATTCTGTGAGTTGTTGAAAGCAAAAACCCGCAGGCCTCCCTTGCTCATAACAGCACCTACAGGTACCGGACCTCCACCTCTGATTGGGGTTGTAGCTGCTGTGGGAGATTCAGTATCCTGTGTCTGACGGGCAGTATCACAGGCTGTAAAGCCCATCATAAGCGCTGACGCCAGCAGTAAGTACGTTTTTTTCATCTAATTGTAGTTTGGTTTAGCTATCGGGCTAATTTAGCGATTTTATTTTTTCGTATATTGCGAACTACGTAAATATCACTAAAAAGTATACAGTTCTTACTATATGAGCGAAATTTTGTTTGACGAGGTGCCCTCGCTGGATCTGGCAGATTTTACATCTGGTGACGCGGAAAGAAGGGCTCGTTTTGTGAATCAGCTAAGCGATGCCTACCAGAATATTGGCTTCATAGCGCTACGCAACCACGGTTTAAGTGATGAGTTAACCCAGAAACTGTATGCTGCGACCAAGGCGTTTTTTGCGCTTCCGGATGAGGTAAAGCAAAAATATGAGGTACCTGAGCTAGCAGGACAGCGCGGTTATGTGGGCAAAGGAAAAGAGCATGCCAAAGGCCGCAATACCGGCGACCTGAAGGAGTTTTACCATGTAGGCCAGGAGGTAACAGACAACGACCCTATCAAAGAGGAGTATCCGGACAACATTTTCCCGGAGGAGGTAGCAAACTTCAAAGAAGTAACGCTGGAGGCTTACCGCAAGTTGGAAGCAGCCGGCAAGCAGGTGCTGAAGGCGATTGCCCTGAACCTTGGCCTTGAGGAAAATTACTTTGACGAAAAGGTGCACAATGGCAACAGCATACTGCGCCCTATCCACTACTTCCCTATCGAAGACCCGGACAGCGTGCCGGCTGATGCCGTTCGCGCGGCCGAGCACGGTGACATTAACCTGATAACGCTGCTGATGGGCGCCAGTGCCGACGGCCTGCAGGTGCTGCGCCGCGACGGCAAGTGGATTCCGATAACTGCCCTGCCCGAGCAGGTGGTGGTAAACGTGGGCGATATGCTGGCCCGCCTGACGAACAACAAGCTGAAGTCTACCATCCACCGGGTGGTGAACCCGCCGCGCGAACTGATGAACACTTCCCGCTACTCTATTCCGTTCTTCATGCACCCGCGTTCTGAAATGGACCTGACTTGTCTGGAGAGCTGTATAGATGCCCAAAATCCGAAGGCGTATCCTGACGCCACTGCAGGAGAATACCTGAACGAGCGCCTTATTGAGCTTGGCCTGAAGAAAGTCTAAGCTTATTATAAATTTCATCTTCTGACAGGCACCTTACAGGCGGAGAAGATGAAGTTTAGCCATCTATAAAAGTAAAAAAGCAATATTAAAAAGAGAGATAGTTAAAAGCTGTCTCTCTTTTTTTACTTTTATGCCCACATGAGTTTGCGCTACTATATCTTTCTCAGAGATGTTCTGATTCTGGCCCTCACTGCTTTCGGGGGGCCGCAGGCGCATGTTGCTATGATGTTCAAGCTGCTCGTGGACAAGCACCGCTACATAACGGAGAAGGAACTGATAGAACTCAATGCCTTATGCCAGATTCTGCCCGGCCCCACCTCTACCCAAACCATTACGGCCATAGGCTTCCGGATTGGTGGCCCTAACCTGGCCTACCTCACCCTGTTTGTCTGGATTACACCTGCTGCCACTATCATGGCGCTGGCGGCACTGGGAATCTCCTACCTGCAGGAGCAGGGCATATCGCTCGATTTCCTGCGGATTATCTTACCCATGGCCGTGGGCTTTGTGGCCTACGCTGCCTATGTGATCAGTACGAAAGTGGTGCATACAAAAACAGCTATTGTGCTCCTGGTCATTTCCGCTATACTTGTTTACTTTTTCTCGTCACCCTGGGTTTTTCCTGTTATGCTACTTGTAGGAGGCGCTGTTACAGCCTTGCGTTTCAGGCAACAGCCCATGGAGGAAAACAAGCAGCTGCGCATAGAGTGGGCTAACTTTATCCTGTTTGTAGGAGTGCTGGTAACGGCAGCGGTGTTAGGGGCAGCTACTACTTCGTTGCCCGTGCGGCTCTTTGAGAACTTTTACCGGAACGGCACCCTCGTATTTGGAGGCGGGCAGGTGCTTATCCCCTTGCTCTACACGGAGTTCGTTGACTTTAAGCATTACCTCACCGGTGAAGAGTTCTTGTCCGGCTACGCCATTGTGCAGGCGCTGCCAGGACCTACTTTTTCTTTTTGCTCTTTTGTGGGCAGCCTGGCGATGCGGCAGTATGGGGTGTCAGGTCAATTGCTGGGCTCTTTTGTGGCTACCGTCGGCATTTTTCTACCGGGCACCTTTCTTATCTTCTTTGTCATTCGGTTCTGGGACGAGCTGAAGAAATACAGGGTGGTGCGGGCCTCGCTGGAGGGAATCAGCGCCGTAAGCTCCGGCATGGTAGTGGCAGCAGCCATACAGCTGTATCACCCCATTGAAAACACGCCCCTGAACTTCGGCATTGTAGTAGCCACTTTCTGCCTGCTCCTGTTCACAAAGATACCGGCACCCGTGCTCATCCTGACAGGCCTTTTACTTGGAATCATAATATATTAAACAGAAACGCCCAGCTAAGTTTCCTCAGCCGGGCGTTTCTGTTTAACCTGTTGATGATGCTTACTTCAGAATATTAAGCAGGTACTCGCCGTAGCCGCTCTTTCGCAATGGCTCCGCTACGCGCTGCAGTTGCTCCGCATTTATAAAACCCATGCGGTAGGCTACCTCCTCAATGCTGCCGATTTTCAGCCCCTGCCGATCTTCTATGACCTGCACAAACGTAGCAGCCTGCATCAGCGAAACAATAGTCCCTGTGTCGAGCCAGGCAGTGCCTCTGTCTAGGATGCCCACTTTCAGCTTGCCCTGGCGCAGGTACTCTTTGTTCACGTCTGTGATTTCATATTCGCCGCGGGCACTTGGCTCCAGGCTCTTCGCTATTTCTACCACATCATTATCGTAGAAGTACAGGCCAGGCACAGCGTAGTGTGACTTTGGCTGCTTCGGCTTTTCTTCAATAGAGATAGCCTTGTTGTTCCCATCGAACTCTACCACGCCGTAGCGCTCCGGGTCCTGTACATGATAGGCATACACCACACCACCATCCGGATCGTTGTTGGCCTGCAGCAGCTTACTCATGCCGGAGCCGTAGAAAATATTGTCGCCCAGTATCAATGCCGCTTTATCACGCCCTATGAAGTCCTCTCCAATCACAAAGGCCTGCGCCAACCCGTTTGGTACTTCCTGCACTTCATAACTGAAGTTACATCCAATCTGGCTGCCATCCCCCAGCAGGCGCTCGAACAGCGGCAGGTCGTGCGGTGTAGAGATAATAAGAACATCTCTGATACCAGAAAGCATGAGCGTAGACAGCGGATAATAAATCATCGGCTTATCATACACCGGCATCAGTTGCTTGCTAACCGCAATGGTTAATGGGTGTAAACGTGTACCGGAGCCCCCGGCAAGTATAATTCCTTTCATGCTTTTTTTGTTGGTTGCTGATAGTTGATTGTTTTAAAGTTATCAACTATCAACATCTATATACTTATATCATTTGTTAATTGCTCTTCGAACAATTAACAATTCCTATCTTATGCGGCCTTAGCGGTTATCGTATTGATCCTCGTAATAGCTTTGGTAGTTACCGGAAGTTACGTTCTCCAACCAGTCCGTATTTTGCAGGTACCAGTCAACCGTTTTGCTGAGTCCTTCCTCAAAGGTTACAGATGGTTTCCAACCCAGCTCGCTCATCAGTTTAGAAGAGTCAATGGCATAGCGCAGGTCATGGCCGGCACGGTCCTTTACATACGTTATCAGCCTGCGCGAATGCCCCTGCTCCCGGCCCAGTTTCTCATCCATCTGGTCGCAAAGCAACTCTATCAGGTCAATGTTCTTCCACTCGTTCACGCCGCCGATGTTATAGGTCTCCCCTACTTTTCCTTCGTGGAAAATCACGTCTATGGCGCGAGCATGGTCGATTACGTACAGCCAGTCGCGCACGTTCTCACCCTTGCCATATACCGGCACAGGCTTCTCGTTGCGGATGTTGTTTATAGCCAGCGGAATCAGCTTTTCCGGGAAGTGGTTCGGGCCGTAGTTGTTCGAACAGTTCGATATTTTAACAGGCAGGCCATAGGTGTGGTAATACGCCCGCACAAAATGGTCTGAGCTTGCCTTGGAAGAAGAGTATGGTGAGCGTGGATCATAAGCTGTTTCCTCTGTAAACAAGCCTTCTTCGCCTAATGAGCCATACACTTCATCAGTAGAGATATGATAGAACACATGGTCCTGCAGGTTGTCCGCCCACTGCTTACGGGCTGTGTTCAGCAGGTTTACTGTGCCGATCACGTTGGTGTATACAAAAGCCAGCGGGTCTGTGATAGACCTGTCCACATGCGACTCCGCCGCCAGGTGAACCACGGCATCAAACTGATGTTCTGCAAAAATCCCATCTATATAGGCGGCATCCACAATATCCCCCTTCAGGAAGGTATAGTTCTCCTTGTCCTCTATATCCGTCAGGTTTGCCAGGTTACCGGCATACGTCAGCTTATCGAGGTTAAAAATCTGGTAGTTCGGATACTTGTTCACAAACAAGCGCACCACATGAGAGCCGATGAAACCGGCACCGCCCGTAATTAATATTTTCATGCTATTTTTTAGATTTATCTTGAAGGGAAAGCTGCCAGTCCCAGGCGCTCTTCATGGCCTCATCGAGGCTGCTGGTAGTCTTGAAACCTAATTCTTCAGTGGCTTTGGTTACATCGGCATAAATCTTAGGCACGTCACCGGCACGGCGCGGGCCAATCTTATAATTCAGCTTCTCGCCGCTTGCGCGCTCAAAAGCTTTTATAGCCTCCAGCACGGTGTTTCCCTGGCCTGTGCCTACGTTAAAGAACTCTATAGACGCCACCTTACCTTCCAGCATTCTTTCTACTGCCACCACATGTGCCTTGGCAAGGTCCACCACATGTACGTAGTCGCGGATGTTGGTGCCATCCGGTGTGTCGTAGTCATCGCCAAAAACAGTTAATTGTTCCCGGATACCTGCGGCTGTCTGGGTAATGAATGGCACCAGGTTGCTTGGAACGCCCAGCGGCAGTTCGCCTATTTTAGCTGACGGATGTGCTCCGATAGGATTGAAGTAGCGCAGAGCGATGCTCCTGATACTGCTGCCACTGTTGGCCAGGTCTGTCAGGATCTCCTCGCAGATTTTCTTTGTGTTACCGTACGGAGAGTTTGCTTTCTGCACCGGTGTCTGCTCGGTTACCGGCAGGCTTTCTGGTATGCCATATACGGTGCAGGAAGAAGAGAACACGAGGTTGCTTACCTTAAACTCTCCCATCACCTGCAGCAGCGCCATAAGAGAGCCTACATTGTTGTGGTAGTACTTTAGCGGCTGCTCCACCGACTCCCCTACCGCTTTGTATGCTGCAAAGTGGATAACCCCCGCAATGTTCTGCTCCTGCTCAAACACGTCTCGCAGTGCGGCAACATCCGTGCAATCGATGCGGTGGCACGGCACACTGCGGCCCACTATTGCCGCGATGCCTGCCAGGGCGCTTTCCTCTGAATTGGAGAAGTTGTCTATGATGACAGGCTCGTAACCTGCCTCTACCAGTTCTACCACCGTATGCGACCCTATATAACCCGCACCTCCGGTAACAAGTATTTTTTCTTTTGCCAAAGTACTATTCTTTAAGTTAAAGCTTGATTCACTATTATCGCCATTGTTATTAAAGGCTCTTTTACCTTACAGACGGGCTAACTACGTAGGTTCTTCCTGCAAAGGTACATATTTGCACTTTTTATACAACTCACTACTCCTCATGCACATTAAGCCACGAATTATTTCACAGCCCGCACCATGCGGTTTTTGCCAAAGAGGTCCTGCACCACCGCTGCCTCTGCAAATCCAGCCTCCAGCAGCAGTTCCTGTACCAGCTTTCCATAGCGCTCATTTATTTCAAAGTACAATTTACCCTTTTCCTTCAGTAGCTCTTTTGCTACTGCTGTTATTCTTCTGTAATATTTCAGCGCATCTGTGTCAGGTACAAACAGCGCAAGGTGCGGCTCGTACTGCAGCACGTTCGGGCGCATCAGCTGCTTTTCTTCTTCCAGCACATAAGGCGGGTTACTTGTGATGACATCCAGAGACCCGGCAGCTATACCCTGCACCGGCTCAAAGACATCCTGCTGCAGCCACTCTACCGGCAGCATGTATTCTTCAGCATTGGCTTTTGCCACTTCCAGCGCTCCAACCGAGATCTCAAGCCCATACGCTTTTACCGCCGTCAGGTTCGCCACCAGCGCCAGCGGTATGCAGCCGCTCCCGGTACAGATGTCCAGCACCTGTAGTCCCTGCTGCCCCTTATGCTCCTTCAGCACCAGGTCTACCAGTTCTTCCGTCTCTGGCCTCGGAATCAGCACCCGCTCGTCTACCTGCAGTTCCAGACCATAAAAATGCGCCACTCCCAGCACATACTGCACAGGCTCCTGCTGTTGCAAACGCACTATTGCCTCCTGCACCTTCGCCTCCTGCTCCGGGTTTACCGGCTCCTGCTGCTGCAGGCTCAGCTGTAAGCGGGACTTCTGCAGCACATGCTCCAGCACCAGCTGTGCAATGGCCCCTGCTTCAGGTTCCGGATAGGCATCACGTATCTTTTGCCGTATAAGTTGCTGAACTTCCTGGATAGTGGCCACAGATATGCTTTCTTTGGATTTTGGTATCTTTGCAAAAGTAATTCTTTTGAGTTAGAGAGTTAAAAAGTTAGAAAGTTAAAGAGTGAATACTGGAGATATATTTCGTAGTCTAAACTTGCCCTCATGCACTCTCTAGCTTTCCAACTAAAACAGTTTTTACTTTCACGCTCAAACAATTCTCTAACTTTCTAACTTAAATCATGTCTGAAGAACTGTACATGCGCCGCGCACTTGAACTGGCCAAACTGGGCAGCGGCTTTACCTATCCGAATCCGATGGTAGGGTGCGTGGTGGTGCACGAGGGGCAGATTATAGGTGAAGGGTGGCACAAGCAATATGGAGGGCCACATGCGGAGGTGAATGCCATTGCCGCAGTGGAAGACAAAAGCCTGCTGCCGAAGAGCCGGGTGTACGTGACGCTGGAGCCTTGCTCGCACTTCGGCAAAACACCTCCCTGCGCCGACCTGCTGGTGAGCAGTGGCGTGAAAGATGTGGTGATTTGCAATACTGACCCGAACCCGCTGGTGTCGGGCCGCGGCATCAAGAAGCTTTTTGACGCCGGAGCGCTGGTAAAAGTAGGAGTACTGGAGGAGGAGGGCCTGGAGCTGAACAGACGTTTTTTTACCTTTCTCAGCCACAAGCGGCCGTTCATCCTACTGAAATGGGCAGAGACAGCTGACGGTTTCATAGCTGCCGCCAACTATAAACAGGAGCAGATTAGCGGTAAACAGGCACAGCGGCTGGTGCACAAATGGCGTTCTGAAGAGCAGGCTATCCTCATCGGCAGCCGTACGGCACTCTACGATAACCCGCGGCTGAACACCCGCCTCTGGGCTGGCAAAAGTCCTTTACGGGTGGTGATAGATAAAAACCTGCTGCTACCCGAGCACCTGCACCTGTTCGATAAAACCCAGCTAACGGTGGTGTATAATTATCAGAAGCAGGAAGAGCAGGAGAACCTACATTATGTTCAGTTACAGGACCAGGAACCCATGCTTCCGCAAATCATGCAGGACCTGCACCAGCGCAATGTGTTGTCGGTGATGGTAGAAGGCGGCACGTTTTTGCTCGAAAGCCTGCTGCAGGCTAACCTCTGGGATGAGGCTCTGGTTTTTAAGAGCCTGCACAAAACGCTGCCTGCTGGCATAAAGGCTCCGGGTATGGCTTATGGGCAACTACAGGACATTCAAACTTTAGGCCCTGATCAGTTGTTCCGCTACCGCAATAATTCATTTACCATTTAACAGGAGATGACCTCACTTCATACTTCTGATCATTCAGTCAATCAAAATTCAGTTATTTAAAATTCACCTATGGCAGAATCACTTTTAGTTGATGCAAACCTCAGCAAAGAGGAAAAATATAAAGCACTGGTACCACAAATCGAAGCACTGGTAACAGGCGAAACAGATCTCATTGCAAACATCTCAAACCTGGTGGCTGCCCTTCGGCAGGGCATGGGCTTCTTTTGGGTAGGCGTGTACTTTAACAAAGAGGGAGAGTTAGTGCTGGGCCCTTTTCAAGGACCAGTAGCCTGCACCCGTATACCTTATAACAAAGGCGTGTGCGGCGCCTGCTACACCCGCCAGGAGACAATACTGGTACCTGATGTTGAAGCATTTCCCGGCCATATTGCCTGCAGCAGCGATTCTAAGTCAGAGATTGTGGTGCCTGTTATTAAAGACAGGGAAGTAAAGCTGGTGCTGGATGTAGACAGTGACAAACTCAACGACTTTGACGAAACAGACCAGAAGTACCTGGAGCAACTGATGAAGCTGGTGGAAGGCTGGTATTAGATTTTGTTAATCGTTTTTCGTTGCTCGTTATTCGCAATGTTACCTCTCGCAGGTTTTGCGTAGCGTAGCTTGCGGTAGAAACAAGTAGAAATAAAAGGAAGGCCGCTGCAGTTCATGTCTGTAGCGGCCTTCCTTTTTATCGTGATACGTATGTCGTGATACGGGATACGCAAAAGCTCGCTTACCCAAAGAAAGTCGGCGGCTCGGTCTTCAACTGGGCGATAACCGTCTGGCCGCCTTTGGTTTTTTGGCCGAGTTCTACTTTGATGTCAGTATCAAGGGGCACGAATACGTCTACGCGGGAGCCGAACTTGATAAAGCCGAACTCCTCGCCCTGGCTTACTTCATCTCCTTCGTTTACATACCACACAATGCGGCGCGCCATCGCTCCGGCAATCTGGCGGAAGAGTACTTCAGGTCCGGCAGTAGATTCTACCACCACTGTGGTGCGCTCGTTCTGCGTGCTCGACTTCGGGTGCCAGGCCACAAAGTAGTTGCCGGGGTGATACTTGAAATATTTTACGATGCCTGAAACCGGGTTCCGCGTGATGTGCACGTTTATCGGCGACATGAAAATGGATATTTGCTTGCGCTTGCCCTGGAAGTACTCCGGCTCCTCTACCTCTTCAATTACCACCACTTTACCATCGGCAGGAGCCGTGATCAAATCTTCGTGCAGCAGCAGGTTGCGGTAAGGGCTACGGAAGAACTGGAGAATCAGCAGAAAAAGCACGGCAGAAACAGCTGAGAAAATTTTGTTAAAGGTACTGTTCCCAGCGTTGAAGTAGTAGAGCAACAGGTTGAGCACTACTAAAACCAACAAGGTAATAAATAAAATTCTCCGTCCTTCTTTATGAATCTTCATCCGTATTTTGGGTTATCCGCAGGCACTGTCTATTTAACAATAGCCCATCCATTTTGGTGGATGGGCTATTATCCTGCTCCAAAAATAATAAACTTACGTTTATTGTTATAAAAATTTAATATTTAGAATCCACCACGATACTTATACGTCATCGCCACTTTATCGATTGCTACGATATACGCGGCTATACGCATGGGTACGTTATATTTCTGTGAAGCGGCATACACCCGCTCAAAGGCCTCGTTCATGATGCGCTCGGCACGCTCATTTACGCGCTGCAACGTCCACTTAAAGCCCATGCGGTTCTGCACCCACTCAAAGTAAGAAACTGTTACACCACCAGAGTTCGCCAGGATATCCGGCACCACCATGATGCCTTTCTCGTTGATGATGCTGTCGGCTTTATAAGATGTCGGGCCGTTGGCACCCTCCACTATCAGGCGGGCCTGTATCTTGTCCACATTATGAATGGTAATAACATCTTCTACGGCAGCAGGCACCAGCACATCCACTTTGGCAGTCAGCAGCTCATTGGGATCCATCATTTCAGCGCCTTTATAACCTTCCAGGCGGCCATTATGTTCGTTCTTATACTCGATGGCCTCCTCAATGTCAATGCCGTTGTCGTTCCAGTAGGCTCCGCTCACGTCGCTGATACCCAAAATCTTCACCCCGCGTTCTGCCATTAGTTTAGCAGCCCATGCCCCTACGTTTCCGAAGCCCTGTACCACGGCAGTAGATTTACTTGGATCCATACCCAGTTTGTCCATGGCAGCCATGGCAGATACCATTACGCCACGGCCTGTAGCCTCTACGCGGCCTAGTGACCCACCCAGTACAAGCGGTTTTCCTGTAACCACCGCGTGTTCAGTGGAGCCTCTTGTTTTAGAGTATTCGTCCATTAGCCAGGCCATCTCGCGGGGACCCGTACCCATATCCGGAGCCGGAATGTCACGATCCGGGCCGAAAATATCTATAAGTGAATTCGTGTAAGCTCTGGTTAAGCGCTCTATCTCACCGGCAGACATCGAGTAAGGGTCGCAGATGATACCGCCTTTGGCACCGCCGTAAGGTATGTCTACCACGGCACACTTCCACGTCATCCAGGCAGCAAGGGCTTTCACCTCATCCAGGAACACGTCCGGCGCATAGCGGATACCACCTTTTGAGGGGCCAAGTATGTTGGAGTGCATCACCCGGAAACCTTCGAATACACGCACTTTCCCATCATCCATCGTGACAGGAATATTTACAATTACCTGGCGGGTAGGCGATTTCAGGACGTTATATACTTCCTCATCCAGCCCCAGTACCTCAGCTGCAACGTTAAAACGCGACATCATCGACTCAAACGGATTCTCTCTGTCCTTGATCGGTGCAGGCTCTTTATATAGCATCATCTACTATGTATAATTTATAGTGAGTAATCAATTATGCGGCAAAGTTGATAATATTACTTGCAACCTCCTAAAGGCCGCGTGCAATTTTTTTAGAAGATTTTAAGGAAGGCAATGATGAAGGGGATTGCCATTAAGAGGCTGTCGAAGCGGTCCAGCAGCCCACCGTGGCCCGGCAGCAGGGTACCGGAGTCTTTTACGCCCAAGCTGCGTTTCAGCATGGATTCTGAAAGGTCGCCCAGCACCCCAAACACAGAAACAATGATGGCTACGCCTACCCACTGGTACACTTGCAGGTCTAAAAGGAACAGCGACAGCACATAGCCTACTCCTATAGAAAAGAGCGTGCCGCCAATCCATCCCTCCCAGGTTTTACCAGGCGAGATGCGCTCGAATAGTTTGTGTTTCCCGAAGTTCTTACCAGCTATGTAGGCACCCGTATCGGATGCCCAGATCAGCAGCATCAGGCCCAGAATAGGCTGCCAGGTATATTCTCCCTCCAGGTAAGCCAGCAGGTGCAGCAGCCCGAACGGGCCCGCCACATACACCACGCCTACTATAGTAAAGGCAATGTTGGTGAATGGCTGTGGCCGCTTGCGGTAAAGCTCATAGATAAAAATTAAAAAGAGCACCGGCAGCGACAGGTACAGCAGTTCGCCCGGCATTAGCTCTGCCTGCACCAGAAACATGGACACAAAGAACAAACCGCCCAGCACGAACCCGATGCCACGGTTAGCATGTATGCCCTGCACGTGCACCATCTTGTAAAACTCCGCTATACCCAGGAGCGTGAGCCCCAGGAAAAGCAGAAAAAAAGTCCATTCGCTATAGCAGATACTCCCTATGAAAACCGCGGCACCCAGCACCCCGACAATGATACGTTGACTTAAATTACTGAGGGTGTCTACCTTTTTTCTCATGAATTGCTCTTGTGCCGGCGGGGCGACAGCTCGTGTTTTGTTTAGGAGTTATAGTGGTGGCTCTGCTCTTCTTCCGTGACCTCTGTTGCACTTTCCGGACGAACCGGCAAGCCGGAGAACCGCTGGTACAGAAAATATATTACAGCTGCACTCAAAATCAAGGAAATCGCTATTGCATATAAAGGCATGGCCTCCGTGCTTTCTATATCGGCCTCTATGGTGCGGGTCTGGTTCAGGTACAGCATGAACACGGTGAAGCCGTTGTTCACAAAGTGCGCCACGATTGGGATGATGATCCGGCCCGACCAAAAATATAAGTACCCGAACAAGGCACCAAGCAAAACCCTCGGAAAGAACCCGAAGAACTGCACATGGATAGCGCCAAAGATAATAGCCGCCAGCCAGATAGCTACATGCGGGTTCCCTAACCAACTGAGAAACTGCCGCTGCACAATGCCCCGGAACACCAGTTCCTCGCCAACAGCGGGTATAACGGCAAATACCACCAGGCCTATCAGCAGGCTGCTCACAGTATCGAACCGTGTGATGAGCTTCATAACTTCCGCCAGGCTATCTTCCTGCTCGCGTGCCCACCGCTCAAATCCTTCCATAAAGTCAGGGAAATTGAGGTTGGCGTTCCAGTTGATGATAGCGGAGTTGGCAGGCATGATGAGAACAACCAGCAGGCCGCTCAGCAACACCAGTAGAAAGGACGGAGAAACTTTCCAGCTTAAGTAACTGCTGATATCGTACCCCAAGACTCTGAGCAGAATAAGTGGACCTATGATAAAAGAGATGAACTGCAGCACCCCTTGCAGCAGCAGCATCACGTTCGGCCCCTGCGGATGCGAGGCAGGGTTAGCAGCCACATCCATCAGCTCAAAAATACCAACTCCAAAGAACCAGTCGGCAAGCAACGTAACGAGGAAGGTGGCCACAAAGTAACCTCCTATCATAAATGCCAGCAGCAGTAATATTACCCAAAATGGGTGCAGACCTTTGGAGATGAAACCTTTCATACAGAAGATTAGGTTTAATTGACGTAAATTTACGCGAAAAAATAGATTTAGCTGTGGTAAAGATAGCGAACATAGAGTTGGGTGAGTTTCCGCTGCTGCTGGCACCAATGGAAGACGTGAGTGATCCGCCGTTCCGGAAGGTGTGCAAGGCGAATGGCGCAGACTTAATGTATACGGAGTTTATATCATCGGAGGGTTTGATTCGTGATGCGGCAAAAAGCATACAGAAGCTCGACATCTTCGACTATGAGCGGCCAGTTGGAATCCAGATATTCGGCTCCGATATTGAGTCGATGCGGGAGGCAGCGATTGTCTCCTCGCAGGCCGGCCCCGACCTGATAGACATTAACTATGGCTGCCCGGTTAAGAATGTGGCCTGCAAAGGTGCCGGCGCTGCCCTGCTCCGCGACATTCCGAAGATGGTGAAGATGACGGAGGAGATCGTGAAGGCGACGCACCTGCCGGTAACCGTTAAAACGCGCTTAGGCTGGGACGAAGAAACTAAATATATAGTGGAAACCGCCGAGAGGCTGCAGGACATTGGCATACAGGCCCTTAGTATACACGGCCGCACCCGCGTGCAGATGTACAAAGGCGAGGCTGACTGGAGTCTTATTGCTGAAGTAAAGAATAACCCGCGCATGAAGATCCCTATCTTCGGCAACGGCGACATTGACTCACCGCAGAAGGCGCTCGAGTACCGCAACAGGTATGGCGTAGACGGCATTATGATTGGCCGCGCCAGCATCGGCTATCCCTGGATCTTCAACGAGATCAAGCATTTCATGAATACGGGAGAGGTGCTGCAGGGGCCAACGCTGGAGGAGCGCGTGGAGGTTTGCCGCCAGCACTTTACGCACTCGCTGGAGTGGAAGGGCGAAAAGCTAGGAATTTTTGAGATGCGCCGCCACTACACAAACTACTTCCGCGGGCTGCCGCACTTTAAGCCGCTGCGCATGCGCCTGGTGCAGTCTGAAGACATCAATGAGATCTATGACACGCTGGAGGAGATTGCGCAGACGATGAGCTACGCCGAAGTTGCGGGCTAGAGAGTTTCCAAATTAAGGGGTCGGAGTTTCTGATTTACTTTTTGGACTCTCCAGCCCTTCTTGATTTGCACCGGGCTTTGTAGGCTTTTGCCTTCACCTATTTACTTTCCCACACATAATCGCTTTTCATATCAAAACTGCCACAAAACCTGCTGAGGAAAACACGACCATTCCTGCGCTTGCCTGGTTTCTGGTCATAATCCTGGCTTTAATCTGGGGTACCTCTTTTATTCTGATAAAGAAAGGGCTTGTTGTTTTTTCTTCGGATGAGCTGGGAGCGTTGCGTATTTCCATTGCCTGCCTGAGCTTATTGCCCTGGGCTTTCAGGCACCTGCGGCAGGCGGAGCCACGCCACTGGAAGTTCCTGTTTGGCAGCGGCTTGCTGGGTAATTTATTTCCTGCTTTTCTTTTTGCCTATGCCGAAACGCACCTGGCCAGTGGCCTGGCAGGCGTCCTGAATTCTCTTACCGCCCTTTTCACTCTGCTTATTGGTGCTTTCTTTTTCAGCCAGCGCATTACCTGGATGCGCATGCTCGGCATCCTGATAGGCATAGCGGGCACAGCTGTTCTTATTTTCTCGGGCAGTGGCCGCGCCGATTTCAACAATACCTTTTATGGCCTGTACATTGTGCTGGCCACTATCTGCTACGGCGGCAGCGTGAACATCATCAAGCACAGGCTACAGGGTATGAAGCCCTTTGCTATGTCGAGCTTGGCGCTGTTAACGGTAGGGCCTGTGGCTTTTGTATACCTGTTTACCACTAATGCGGCTGATAAACTGCAACATACGCCGGGTGCCTGGGAAGCACTGCTATACATTGCGATACTCGCTGTGTTCAGTACCGCTGTTGGCTTGGTGCTCTTCAACAAGCTCATCCATATCTCCACCACCCTCTTCGCCAGTTCCACCACTTACCTTATACCTATTGTGGCGCTGATGTGGGGAGTGCTGGACGGCGAGACGATTCAGTTATGGCACTACATCGGCATGGTCATTATACTGGCAGGCGTGTTTATTGTAAACAGAGCTAAGTAGCCCCTGCAGCATTACTGCAGGGGCTGTTTCTTTTGAAAACACTATTCCGATTAGCACGTCTTCGTAAGCAGGTCCCCAAAGAGCCCCTGTTTCCCTTTCCGCTGCAAGGCAGCCCGTTTCCTAATGTCGGAAATATTTACTTACTTGAAGGTTTGTAAAACACGGTATGCCCATAAATGAAGCTATATAAGCCCCTCTTGAGCCTGATGCTGCTCCTGCTGTTGTGTTTCCAGGCGCAGGCGCAGGAACCAATAGACAAGGCCGCGATTGAAGAGCTCACCCTGCAGGCAATTAACGACACTGCCTTTACCCTCCGCACCACCAATGAGGTAGGCAATTTGGTAAAATATACAGGTGTGCTGCCGCTCCGAATGAACGGGGAACTGCAGGAAGTAGCTTTTGTCGAAGGCGAAACCGTGCTTGCACTATCCAAGGCCGCTGCCCTTGTACAGGTAACCGCTAACTTAGGCACCCACACCATCGCCCGACTCTACAAACTGGACGCAGAAGCTGACGGAGGATTACGTGAATTCCCAATGTGGCTGTCTATTCTTCCTCCGCTCATCGCGATTGTGCTGGCGCTCATTTTCAAGGAAGTACTGCTGGCATTGTTTGCCGGTATCTGGGTAGGCGGCTTTGTTATCTATGGCTTAACCTTCAAGTCTCTTTTTACTGGCCTGCTGGCTGTTGGCGACACTTTTCTGATGGAAGCGCTCACAGACGGTGACCACGTTTCAGTAATTTTATTTTCAATGCTGATTGGCGGCATGGTAGCCATCATTTCTAAAAACGGCGGCATGGCTGGCATTGTGAACCTGCTTTCCCGGTATGCTAAATCTGCCAAAAGCTCTCAGGTAGTGACGTGGGCGTTGGGATTGGCTATCTTCTTCGACGACTATGCCAACACTCTTATTGTAGGAAACACAATGCGCCCGGTTACGGACGGCCACAGAGTATCGCGCGAGAAGTTGGCTTATATTGTAGATAGCACGGCGGCCCCGGTAGCAGCCATTGCTTTTGTAACCACCTGGGTGGGCGCAGAGTTAGGCTACATTAAGGATGCCGCCACATCGCTGGGTATAGAAGAAGGAGCCTATTCGCTGTTCTTTCACTCGCTGGAGTATGCTTATTACCCGGTGCTGACGCTGGTATTTATGCTGATGCTTATTCTCATGAACCGTGATTTCGGCAGCATGCACCGTGCAGAAGTACGCGCCCGCACCACCGGCGCCGTTACCTCTGCCAGCACAGACACAAAAGGCGAAGCACGGCAACAGCAGGAGATGGCAGAGTTTGAGCCGGTCGACGCAACCCGCACACGTGCCGTGAATGCCCTGCTGCCTGTGCTGGTGGTTATTTTTGGAACGCTCGCGGGGCTGCTTTACACAGGCTACAACCCCGACACATGGGCTGACCCTGGCCTTGGCTTTATTAGGAAACTCTCTATTACCATTGGAGACTCTAACTCTTATGTCGCCCTTATCTGGGCATCACTTTCCGGTGTTATTGTGGCGGTTATACTGACGGTGAGCCAGCGTATCATGAGCCTGACGGAAACAATGGAGTCTTTAGTGGTGGGCTTTAAAACGATGCTCCCTGCTATCCTTATCCTGGTGCTGGCCTGGTCTTTAGCAGCGGTAACACAACAGCTTTATACAGCCGAATACCTGACCTCTCTCTTCTCTGGTAATATTTCCCCGTACTTCCTGCCCGAGATAACCTTCTTCTTAGCAGCTATTATCGCATTCTCCACCGGCTCCAGTTGGGGCACTATGGCCATCCTGTACCCGCTGATGCTGCCTGCTGCCTGGTATGTGTGTCAGATGCAGGGCTTTACACTGGAAGAAACGATGCCGATTATCTACAACGTTATCTCTGTTGTGCTGGCGGGTTCTGTTTTTGGCGACCACTGCTCCCCTATTTCCGACACCACCATACTAAGCTCTCTGGCATCCGGCTGCAACCACATTGACCACGTGAAAACACAGTTGCCATATGCTGTTACTGTAGCCCTTGTTGCAAACATCGTCTGCACGAACTTATCGACACTAGGTGTGCACTGGCTGTTGGTTTACCTTATAGGGGCTGGCATACTCTGGGGTTTTATCAGGTTATTTGGCAAGAAAAACGAAGTGAAAGAAGTACCTGCCGCAGAAGCAGAAGTGGTTTAAGCAGACAAAAAGAAAGGCTGCTCCATACAAGAGCAGCCTTTCTTTTTATAATATCTTAAGCTTGTAATATCTACAGCTAAAATATCAGCTCATAAAAATCATGCACCACTGTGCGGGCACCGTAGCTTTCTTTATTCCGAACCAGACCCTGGTTCAGGTACTGCCCCTGTTCATCAGTGGAGATGCCAAAGTCAAAATACTTTTTGTGTGGGTATACCTCTGTTAGCAAATGGTCAACCAGCGCATCCATTGCACCCAAGGCCCTGCCTTTAGCCGTAGTGCTCATATACTGGCAGTGTGCCACAGTAGCTGTTTCATATAGGATAACGCCTGCCACCATCACATCCTCCTGACGAGCCTCAAACAGTTTAATATTTTCCGGGAAGCGGGAAGAGAGCAGTGCCATCTCTTCTGCGGTATGCACTGGTAATTTATTGTACTTCTCCTGAAGCAGCTCCTGCTCTACCTGCATAAACTGGCTGTAATCCTGCGACACCTGTACCTGTAATTGCGCCCGCTTTGCCTTCTTTGCCTCCCATCTTCTCTGCCTGTTATAGCCAACAGGCTGCGCCAGCTCTATCACCGAACTGACATCGCGCCTGTACAGCTTGGCATTGCAACGGAACAAGGCATATAGGTCCTCCTCTGCCGGCACTTGGTGGTATATGTGGGGAATCGTCTTGTACAGCATCCGCTCAAATCCCCTTGCCTTCAAGTATACCTTCACCGCCTCAAACACCTCCAGCATTACATGTACCTTCATGCGGTTATCGCTGATGATTCCCCCATAGGTCAGGCCGCCATGCGAGTGTACCTCCTGCCCTACCTCGTTGGCGGGAAGCAAAGCAATTAACCTGCCTTTGCGGTAAAAAAGCAGCGAATGGTCCGTGAACCTGTCGGCGTGATACTCCATATAATCACGGTGCAGCAGAAAGGTGCCATTCCGGGAACCTGCCACAAAGGCATTCCAGACAGCTTTGTACTCCGAACTATACTTTATTACTTCAACCATTCTTCAGAAAAGGCGCTACTGGATGAAAGACAAAGGACTAAAGAAACCATTACTTTCTAACTCCTATCGGTTCAGCACAATCCTGAACGTGGTGCCTTTACCAACCTCCGACCATTTCACATAAAGCCTGCCTTCGTGGTAGTTATCGATGATGCGCTTTGCCAGTGCCAGCCCCAGTCCCCAGCCACGCTTTTTAGTTGTGAAACCCGGCAGGAAAACAGTATCTATTTTGCTTTTAGGAATTCCTTTGCCCGTATCGGTGATATCCACGGCAATGCTGCTTTTCCCCAGCAAGGAAAGGTGTATATCTATATTGCCTCTGCCTTCCATAGCATCCACGGCGTTCTTGCAGATGTTCTCAATCACCCAATCGTAGAGCGAAACGTTCACCTTGGCGGTAATGTCCGGAGAGAAAGAAGAAGTGACGGAAAAAATAACCTTGCGGGAAATGCGGTTCTGCAGGTAGTTGATAGCGTTTTCCGTTACCTGCAGCAGATTTTCATCGCGGAGCAGCGGCACTGAACCAATGTTGGAGAAACGCTCCGTTATTATCTCCAACCGCCGTACATCCTTGCCCAGTTCATCTATAATAGGCTCATTCTCGAACTTCGGGCTTGACTTGATGTATTCGTACCACGCCATTAACGAGGACAGCGGCGTGCCCAACTGGTGCGCTGTTTCTTTGGCCAGCCCTACCCATACCCTGTTCTGCTCGGCACGGCGGGAGTAGCTGAAGGCGAAGTAAGCCATAGAGGCAAAGCAGGCAATAACGATGAGCTGCACGTAGGGGTAGTAGCGGAGTTGGGAGAGCAGCGCTGAATCTTTATAAAATACATAGTTGACAGACCCCTCGTCCCAGGGCACCACAATGGGTGCATGCTGCGTTTTCATTTTCTCAATTTCGCGCTGCAGCAGTGCATTTATTTTATCTGTATCTCCCGAAATGTTTTCCGGAATATTTATGTTCTTAGAATCAAGGATATTCTCATTCTCGTCTGTCAGGATAACAGGCACTGTGTTGTTGGAGGAAAGGATCTCCTCTTCAATAAACACAATATTATCATCGCTGGGCGCATTGATCATATAGCGCAGGCCCTTAGCATAAAGTTGGACAAGTTCCTGCTCCCGCTCCGACAGCCTGCTGACCAGAATATTGGTATACGTTATAGTAGCTGCACCAATAATAAGGGCGATGATAACAAAAATAAGCTTTATCCTGTTCTTCTGGGAGTAAATGGGAATCATGCAGATTACACGAAATTTATTTGAAATTAGTATAAATTAGACATTGAGTGCAAGTAAGTTTTATTTTAACCAATTGAAGCGTAACTTTGCACTCCAGTAGACACACGTTATTATGCTTCAGAATTTCAAAGCAATCAGCTTGTCTTATAAAAAAGCACCGCTGGATATCAGGGAACTGATTGCCTTAGATGAAACTTCCTGCAGGCTATTCCTACAGACGCTCAAAAGCTTTATACAGGCTTCTGACATTCTGGTGCTTTCTACCTGCAACCGCACCGAAGTTTATTATAATGCCGACGATGACCACAGCACAGAGATTGTAAAGCTGCTGGGTATCACCAAAGGCATGGAAAACATCTCCCAATATTTAGACTACTTCACCATCCTGACAGAGCACGATGATGCCGTACAGCACCTGTTTGATGTATCCATGGGGCTGGAGTCGCAGGTGGTGGGCGACATGCAGATCTCTAACCAGGTGAAGCAGGCTTACCAGTGGGCTGCCGACAATGAAACTGCCGGCCCGTTCCTCCACCGCCTGATGCACACGATCTTCTTCACGAACAAGCGCGTAGTGCAGGAAACCTCCTTCCGTGATGGTGCTGCCTCTACCTCTTATGCCGCCATTGAACTGATTGAGGAACTGACTGCAGATGTGGCTGAGCCAAGTATACTCGTAGTAGGCTTAGGTGAAATTGGCGCCGATGTGTGCCGCAACCTGAAGGCCAGTGGCTTTAAGAAAGTAAAAATCACCAACCGTACGCAGGCAAAGGCGAAAGCGCTGGCAGAAGAGTGCGAAATGGAAGTGGTGCCGTTTGAGAATATTGTGCAGGGCATGAAGGAGGCAGATGTTATTATCTCGTCTGTTGCCCGCGAAACGCCTTTCTTTACCAAGGAGATGGTGAAGCGCCTCAATGTACTGTCGTTCAAGTTCTTTATTGACCTGTCGGTGCCGCGCAGTGTGGAAGCAGAGGTAGAAACAGTGCCTGGTGTGCTGGTGTACAACATCGACACCATACAGAACAAGGCTTCTGAGGCATTGCAGCTTCGCATCAATGCTGTCCCGAAGGTGAAAGAAATCATAACAGAGTCTATCGACCAGTTCAACGACTGGTCGAAGGAGATGATGGTGTCTCCAACCATCAACCGCCTGAAGAGCGCCCTGGAAACTATCCGGCAGGAGGAGATGGCGCGCTACATGAAAAAGCTAGGCCCGAAGGAGACCCAGCTCGTAGATAGCATCACAAAATCTATGATGCAGAAAATCATAAAGCTCCCGGTGCTGCAACTCAAAGCGGCCTGTAAGCGCGGCGAGGCAGAGACACTGATCGACCTGCTGAACGACCTGTTTAACCTGGAGAACCAGCCAGTAGACTCAAATCAATAAATTGGGTGAACAGCCCCTTTTTCTTAGTTAAAATAAAAGCCTAAGGCCCCCGCAAACTTCATGTTTAAGTTAGATGCGGAGGCCTTAGGCTTTTACTATACATGCCATGGCTGCAACCATATGTAGTAGTCAGCTACTAAATATCAACGCAGCACTCTTCCAGACAGTCGATCACATCGATCAGTTTCGGGATTGCAAGTGAGTAATAAATTTTCGTTCCCACCTTAAACGAGGACAAAACGCCCTTGTCTTTCAGCGTGATGAGGTGCTGCGATGCAATAGCCTGGGGCAGATCTAACTGTTTATATATCTCAGTAACAGTCATTTTATCTTCCTTTCCAAGCAAATCTACTATCGCCAATCTCTTTGGGTGGGCCAACACCTTCAGCATGGCCGCTGCCTTATCTATCTTCTTAGATTCTACTCTTGATAATAAACTTTTCATAATTAATAATTATACCTTACAGTTTCTATAAATCGATTTACATTCTAGTTCTTATTCATATTCAGATATATACGAAGCCTACGCTATTTAGCTGACATACAGTACATAGTATTTACTACTTTTGATAATGGACACTTCATACAAAGTTATCGGTCTCATGTCGGGCACCTCCCTGGACGGGCTCGATATTGCATATTGTACGCTTACGTATAACGACGAAAATTGGATATATAAAATACTACATACTAATACATTAACATATTCAGATATTTTAATTGAATCTCTCCGTGATATTGAGAATTCCAATGCCCTGGAACTCATACGGCTACACCATTCCTTCGGAGAGTATATAGGACTACAAGTTCAAAGATTTGTACAACAACACGAAATCCGGCCTGATTTTGTTGCCTCCCATGGTCATACTATTTTCCATCAGCCGGAAAAGCACATCTCTTTCCAGTTGGGAGACGGAGCTTACATTGCTGCCAATGCCGGGCTGCCCGTAGTCAGTGACTTCCGGACACTGGACATTGCCCTAGGTGGTCAGGGCGCTCCGCTCGTACCCATCGGTGATGCGCTGCTATTCCCCGAATACGACTACTGTATTAACCTTGGAGGCATTGCCAATGTTTCTTACAATCAAAACGGCAAGCGGTTGGCATTTGATATATGTGCCTGTAACATGTTGCTAAACACACTGGCAAATAGTGTTGGGAGCGCCTATGATAACAACGGGGAGATGGCAGAGGCTGGCACCCTGCAGCCGGACCTGCTACAGCAGCTGAATGCCCCGGCTTATTTCTCTGAACCGGCTCCAAAGTCATTGGGGAAGGAGTGGGTACTGGAACATAGCCTAAAAGCTCTGGCAGCCCATGAGGCTCCTGTACCGGATAAGCTGCACACTACCTGCCACCACATTGCCGTTCAGATAAAGCAGGCGCTGCCAAAGCTGCATGAAGGGCAGCACAGGGTGTTGCTAACAGGTGGCGGCGCCTTTAACATATATCTGGTAACATTACTGCAGGAGCACCTCGGTGAGCAGTACAAGGTTGAGGTTCCGGAGCCGGAGGTGGTGTCTTTTAAAGAAGCCCTGATATTTGCCTTCCTGGGAGCCCTGCGCTGGCGCGGAGAGCACAACTGCCTCCGCAGTGTAACGGGTGCCTCCCAGGACAACATCGGGGGAGCTATCTACCTCTGCTAAACTACCTTTACCTGTACGCTCTGATCTTATTTCGTACCTTTGCGAAACGTTAGCACAGACGAACAGAACACATGAAAGACTTACTTGAAAAGTTTGAAAACAAACAGCCTGAGATTGTTTTTGAATGGAAAGATTCTGAAACAGAAGCGGAAGGCTGGGTCGTAATAAACTCTTTACGGGGAGGTGCAGCAGGTGGAGGCACCCGCATGCGCAAGGGCTTGGATAAACGCGAGGTGGAGTCGCTGGCCAAAACGATGGAGGTCAAATTCACTGTGTCCGGGCCTGCTATCGGCGGCGCCAAATCAGGCATTAATTTCGACCCTGCCGACCCGAGAAAGCGCGGCGTGCTGGAGCGCTGGTACAAAGTGGTTATTCCACTGCTGAAGAACTACTATGGCACAGGCGGCGACATGAACGTGGACGAGATACACGAGGTCATCCCGATTACAGAGGACTATGGCCTCTGGCATCCGCAGGAGGGTATTGTGAACGGTCATTTCAATGCTACCGAGCCGCAGAAAATAAATAAGATCGGGCAGCTGCGCCAGGGCGTAGTAAAAGTAATTGAGGATCCTCATTATTCCCCGTCCACCGCCCGCAAGTATACCATCGCCGACATGATTACGGGTTACGGGGTTGCGGAGTCTGTACGTCATTTCTATACTATCTGGGGAGGCCAGTTTGAGGGGAAGAGAGCTATCATACAGGGATGGGGGAACGTAGGTGCATCGGCGGCCTATTACCTTTCCTCCAAGGGCGCCCGTATTGTCGGCATCATCGACAGGGTTGGCGGACTGATAAGGGCAGAGGGCTTCTCTCTTGAGGAAATCACGGAAATCTTCCTGAGTCGCCAGGGCAACACCCTAAATCCAGAGGGGCTACTTTCTTTTGAGGAGGTGAACAAACGTATCTGGTCGGTGCCCGCCGAGATATTTGTGCCTGCCGCTGCCTCCCGTCTTATATCCCGCGCACAGGTAGAGCAGATGATCAGCAGCGGCATGGAAGTGATATCTTCCGGTGCCAACGTACCTTTCCAGGACCCAGAGATTTTCTTCGGCCCGACCGGTGAGTTTGCTGACAGCAAACTGGCCGTGATCCCTGACTTTATTGCCAACTGCGGCATGGCCCGGGTGTTTGCCTACCTGATGGAGAGTGAAGTAGAAATAACGGATGAGGCTATCTTTACTGACATCTCTGCCACTATTCGCAACGCCTTGGAAAAGGCACACGAAAAGCATGCACAGAAAACAGACATCGCAAAAACTTGTTTTGAAATAGCACTGAGTCAGCTTCTATAAATGGATTATATGAACTGGAGAGAAATCTTCTACATGAACTGGAAAGAGATTCTCGCATATGAATTTTTAGGAAACACAGTAGCGGAGTTTCTAATCTTTGTAGGCATCCTGCTGGCTGGCCTCCTCTTCAAAACAGTACTGTCGAGGCTGCTGTCCCGGATCCTGTACAAGCTCGTAGATCGCTTTACAGACGAAGATAACCAGCCAGCCTTTAAACGCCTGCTGCTACAGCCACTGGAAGTGCTGCTCCTGCTGGTGTTCCTGTACTTCGCCTTCCTGGTGCTGGACTACCCTTTGGACCCTACCGAAATACGCGAAGGTGACCACTTCCTGAAGGCCTTTGCCTTTCGCACCTATCAAGTATTCGTGATTGTAGCCCTGACGTGGGTTATTATGCGCTTTGTTGATTTTGTGGGGATGGTATTCAAACTCCGCACGGAGAGAACCTCCTCTAAGCTGGATGACCAACTGGTGCCTTTTTTCAAGGACTTCGCCAAAGTGCTGATCGTAATTTTCTCTTTCCTGACGATGCTGGGAGCTGTATTCGGCGTGAACGTAGCAGGCTTGGTTGCTGGTTTGGGAGTGGGTGGTTTAGCTATTGCCTTTGCCGCCAAAGAAAGCCTGGAGAACCTGCTGGCATCCTTTACTATTTTCTTAGATCAGCCTTTTGTGGTAGGAGACCTGGTGCAGGTAGGTGAAATCATAGGCATTGTGGAAAAAATCGGCTTCCGGAGCACACGCATCCGGACACTGGAAAAGAGCTTTGTCACGCTGCCAAACAAGCACATGATCGATAAGCCACTCGACAACCTGACGCTGCGGACTTTCCGTCGCGCCAAGTTTGACATCAATCTGACCTATGATACAACCTCTGAGCAAATACGTGCTATTACGCGGGACATCCAGGAATTCATTGATCAGCACCCCCGCACAAATCAGGACGGGCGCATCCGTTTCCTGAACCTGGGGGCGCACTCTAAAGATGTGATGGTGCTCTACTTTGTAGACACCATGGACTGGAACGAGTTCATTGACATAAAGGAAGAAATCAACTATAAGATTGTGGACATAGTGGAAAGGCATGGGGCAGAGTTTGCCTTCCCGACTCAGACGCTACACCTGCATCGCGCAGATCCAAAGAGATTGGAAGCCGCTGCATCTGATAACCATCCCTACTACAAAAAATCTGACCTAGAGTAAGGGGAAATAAAAAAGCCGGAGAAGCTCCGGCTTTTTTTCACCCTTATATTCTTTAGATTCCTTCAAATTCTACGGCTATATCAGATAGCTTTCGTACAATTTTCTTTGAATCTCTAATTTCTCAAACCTTAATCCCTTTTAACTGCACATCTTCTTTATTGCAGTTTTGATTTCTTTAACGACCTTATTATAGCACAGTTACAAGTAAACTAGTATTTTCCTTGTTAGGGTGCTAATTTTAACGTGAACGACCTATAACAGCAAGTGTAGGTTAAACACAAAAAATAAGATGTAGTAGATTCTCCGCCAGAAAGGTTATAAAACAACAGAGGCGGCTTCATGAAGCCACCTCTGTTGTTTTTGTTGTTGTGTTAGTTGAAGTCAAAATATTCCCCCTCCTGCAACTCTACTTTTTTCTCTTCCTTTGTCTTAGGCTTCTTTCCCCGCAGCAAATCTTTCAGTTCCTGCCCCTCCTCTTTCAGATCCGCTTTCACTTTTTGGCGCACCCGCTCGTTGTCATAGGCAATTCTAAAGTCTTTTTCGTTGCCTTTCAGGGTCAGAAAGAGGCTGCTGTTACCAGCATCCGAGTCTTCAGCCACCACACCGAATACGGCATCTTTATCTGGCCGGCGGCTGCTGAGCACCGGCAGCTTTATCTTGTAGTCCATCAGTTGATCGAAGGTGTGGGTACCGGAGATGGACACGACAGGCGCGGCCGAAACATTGGAGCGTATATCCATCTCAGGAATATAGATGGTGCGTTGCTGTATCCAGAAGCTATTGTGCAGTTCCGCAAAACGCATGTTAGCCAACTCAGAGCGCTTCACAAACGCAGACATCTTCTGCATTGGGGCAAAGTTAACGAGTTGGCCGTTACGCACGGTGGCGTCTATTTCTGCCTGCAGCAGGTTTGTCTTCGGGTTAAGCTGACTGTCGAAGAATACATCCGACACAATGTTGGCGGTGAGTTGGCCCCGCAGGTGGCGCTCCTCTATAAAGTTCTGGTGGAAGTTCTCGAACACATAGAAAAGGCTGTCCACGCTCATGTTGTTGAGCTTTGTGGCGGTGCTCACTTTTATGTGGTCACGGGTGCGGGCATCGAGTGTTCCGCGAACAGCGAAGTCACCGCCAATGGCCCTGAAAGAGATGTTGGGAGTAGACAGCACCTGGTTGCGCAGTTTAACCTCTCCCTGCACGTTTTTGCCCCTGAACCGCCTGAAACGCAATCGGTCAATAGAAGCGCTCAGATCAAAGGCGATATTCGGGGAAATGGCAAACTTATAGCTGTCGCTACTGCCTGTTCTGTCGGCCTCTGCCGTGTTCAGCTCTTCGCTCAGCAGTTGGTTAAAGTTCAGGTAACTGCTCTTAAAGTCCGCCTCCACCAACAGCCGCTGCCGCTCTAAGAGCAGCCAGGCCATCATATTCTTGAACATCCCGTTCACCACGAAATCCGAATCCCCCAACTTTCCTTTGAAATCCGAGACCGCTACATCGTTGCGCTTAAACATAAGGTTACCACTCAGATTCGTGACTGGCATAGGCAGATCCTGCATATTAAGCGACACATTATGTAGTGTAATGTCTCCGGTGGTGTTGAGCGTGCTGTTGCCGGGACGCGCTTTAAACTCATTCAGGTTACCCGAGAAGGCAATGCGCACATCTGCCAGACCGCTGCCGCTCCGCACCTGCTCCATTTTTGCCAGGCCCAGCACATACCCCACATCCAGCATACCCTGCACATCAAACGCAATGCTCGGGTTATCAAAGTTGCGGTAGGTCAGGTTTCCCTTAAAAGGCCTGCCATTCAGCACGCCACTCAGGCTTTTCAGCTCCAGTGCTGATGTGGCGGCTTTTTGTTTTTCGCCATTTGTGAAGCTGCCTGTCAGGTTTATCTTTTCTACCCGCTGCTTTACATCGGGGTGGTAAAAAGATGCGTTACGAGCACCAAAGTTAAAGCTAATCAGCGGCGTCTCTTTTGCTGACACATTGCCTTTCACGGACCCATTGAAATAAATATCGCCTTCGCTGCGGTACTGCCGGAACTCCTGCGTGATATCCTGCGGCAATAACGACAGCAGCGACTGTACATTCGTGTTTTTACCGTCCAGCTTTAAATCTACTGTCGTGGTGCCGCCGTAACCCACGGTGCCGCCCACTTCGTAGGCAGCGCCTTCTATCAGCACCGCAGATGGCTGCAGCAGGATAACGCTGGCGGCACGGTCTACTGTCAGCGCTGTGGCTACGTCTACTTTCTTGCCCTTAAAGTACTCTCCTGTTCCCACTTTAACGGTGTGAATGGTAGTGTTACCGCTAGCTTCAATGTCTATTGTTTCAGAAGAGAGGGCCATGGCTGCCTCCAGCGCGTGGGCATCAACTTCATACGTATGCTTCATTTGCTGGTCAATGTAATGCACGGCCACTTCGTTGAGGTTGATCTTCTCCAGGTCGAAAGAGAAATCCTCATCTCCAGCGGAGGTTGTGTCGGCATTCCACACCTGGTAATTCACACTTCCGTCGGGCAGCACCTTTACGTACACTTCCCCTTTCTCCATGTAAAACTGCTTGACAGTATATTTACCGCGTATTACATCTAACAGGCTAAAGGTGAAGTACAGCTTATCTGCCCGCGCCAGCGACTCCTTGCTCTCCGGCAGGCCCTCGTGCACGTTTACCTGGTCGAGGCTAACAGCCACATGCGGAAACTTATCGAACAGAGAGAGCGAGATCTGCTCTACCTCCACTTTTGTTTTGATGTGCTTGTTGGCCTCTGTTACAAAAAGCTCAATGATTTTGTCCTGATAAGTATACACCAGCGCCAACGCAATGCCCATAACGGCCACCACTCCGACAGCCGCATAGAATAGCACTTTTTTAACAACTCCTTTTCTCACCAAGTGAAAGTTCAGATTTATAGCACCTTATAAAAGCTAAAGGTACAGCAGTTATATTACGCGAACAATAGGTGCCAGGCCCTGAAAAAAATTTCAAGATTTTTTTCGCGAATGTTTTGCAGTTAAAAATTTATGCCCCATATTTGCATCATCAAACGGGGACAACAGGTCTTCAGAAAGAAAAAACGGGGTGTTAGCTCAGCTGGTTCAGAGCACCTGCCTTACAAGCAGGGGGTCACTGGTTCGAATCCAGTACGCCCCACAAAAGGACAACTGCAAAGTTGTCCTTTTTTTATGTCCGCTCTTTTCTGTGCATCCCTTTGCACACCATAATTCCCGTTCCTTCAGCCACAGCACTACTAAGGCAACGCCGGTAAGAAGGCAATAGTATTGATGCTCCGCTAAATACCACCTCGGATACTGCAATCCCTGAAAGCGAATTTATTTTTTGATGATAGCTGATGACTTTAGCTGCTCATGCAGCTTTAACACCTGTGGGATGATCAGTTGCTGATCGTCGTTGTAAATGATGTGTTCTGCACGGGACATTCTCTCCTCCTCGCTCAGCTGTTTGCTAATAATGGCGCGGATAGCCTCCTCTGTCCGGTGGGTATCGCGGCGCAGCAGCCGCTTGAGGCGTGTCTCCATGGGCGCAAACACGGTAATGATCTGGTCCATCTGCTTCCAGGCCTCCGACTCATACATCAGGGCTGCTTCTTTGAGCACATAGGGTTTATCAGTATGCGAAGCGGCCCATTTTGTAAAGTCCTTGCGCACGTGCGGGTGCACGAGGCCATTCAATTGCTCCAGCCGCTGCGGGTTATTGAAAACGATGGATGAGATATAGGCCCGGTTCAGTTCCCCTTCAGTTGTGAATGCCTCAGTTCCAAATGCAGAAATAAGCTCCTGCCGAAGCTCCTCATCGTGACGCATCACCCATTTGGCACGTGCATCAGAATCGTAGACAGGTACGCCTAAAAGCGCAAATACACGGCTGACAACTGTCTTGCCTGTACCCATTCCCCCGGTTATCCCTATCTTCAGCATACTTTATTTTTCTACCTCAACTGCTTTAAACCGTTCCGGCCAAAGCACTGCGCGGCGGGTGCCGGTAGGCTTTTGAACCAGTTCCGGTACAATGGTAGAATCCTTTGGATTGATCTTGCTGTAGTCTAAAATCACCCTGAAAAGATTTCGGTTTAGCAGCGGCATGGAATCCTGCAGCACCTGGTAGCGCACCATGGCAAGCGGCGGCCTTATTGAAAGCCGCGCATCTCTCGGCACATTTATCACTTCCGGGGTTACCTGCCGCTCTTCCTGCACCAAGGTCTTCACCGTTACGGCTACTTCTGCTTCCTCTACGCTGGATTTTATAAGCGACTCATAGTTATACTCGATGGGTACGGAGATGGTGGAGGTTTCTGTTAATGCCGTCTTTTCCGGCAGGCTCAGCATAAAAGGGTTCGGCAGGCTATCTATAAGTGAGGAGGGTCCTGTGAAAGTGACAGAATCAGGTGAGACACGCACCGGACCGACAACAACATGGTTTTCATCTGTCAGAGACTGGGTTGAGTCTATGCGAAGCGGAATCCGCTCACTCACCCGGGCATCAAAATCAAAATAGATGGTATCTGTCACCACAAAGTTTAGCTGCAGGCCGTCGAGGGCGTTCACTAAAGCGGGACGTAAGGCAGAGCCCGGCAGAAAGTTATTCCGTGGCACTCTGTTGATATAGATTTCTGCTGGTTGCAGTTCCAGACGCAGCGTCTTGCGCAGTAGTTTCCAGCCTTTGCCGGTCACGTTTATAGATACCTCCTCTGGCAGTGGCTTTATAGGAACAAGTTTTTTTTGATCATATACAAACCGGACGGGATAGGTGGTTTGTGTGGAGTAGCTTTTGTTCAGCGCGTTGAGCAACCAAAAGGTAGAGGCCGCCACAAAACAAAGCAATACTATTCGCCAGTATTGCTTTGTTCGTGGCTGAAATGGCCTCATAAACCATCCAACTATATTTTTTGCTTTCTCAACCGGCAATGTCTTTAGGTTTTTGCATCTTCATGGTAGCTTCCATCGAAACAGAAGCTTTATCAAATAGTAAGCGTACACCTCTGTCTACCTCTATCGTTACTGTTTCGCCTTCTATTGCTACCAATTTGCCGTGCATGCCACCAATTGTCACCACATACATGCCTTTGGTAAGCTCTTCACGAAACTTCTTCTGGTCACTGGCTTTTTTCTGCTGTGGCCTGATCATGAAGAAATAGAAAACAAGAATAATCGCACCAAACATGAGCAGCTGTGGCAGCATGCCCGCATCTGGTGCCTGCAATAATACATTTTTCATATAAACGTGTGTGTGCTCCTGGAGAGCGGTGCTAAGCTTAGTTGCGGCGTACAGGTCCGTCGGCACCGGCAGTCGGTATGCTGCTGGTCTCTACGTTACCTTTCATGGATACTTTTACAATATCCGGCTGTGTGTTGGCACGCACTGTTACAGTAGGGTTTTGCTGCCCCATTTTACCAGTGGTGTTAAACTGAACCGCAATCTGCCCTTTTTTACCTGGCGCCACTGGTTCACGTGTCCAGTCTGGCACGGTGCAACCGCATGTTGCGGAGGCATTCTCGATGATGAGCGGCGTGCTGCCGGTATTTGTGAACTCAAACGTATGGTTTACCACCTCGCCCTGCTTTACCGTACCGAAGTCATACTCGGTTTGCTCAAAGCTCATTACCGGCGCATTCTCTGACGGCGCTGCTGCAACCTCGCCCTCTGTGGCAATGTTAGGGTTTTCTACTGGCTGAGACTGCACTACAGCTTGTGAAGCTGTAGCCTCATTATTTGTTACTGTGTCGTTTCCTGCGGAGTTATCGCAGCTCGTTGTGAAAACAGCTACAGCTAAACTTGCTGCTAAAATCAGGCTCTTTTTCATATAAATAAAGTAATGGGTTCTGTAATTATAGTTTTGCGATGATGTTCTGCGCAAACTGCATAGTGTTCGCTTTACCGCCCAGGTCACCGGTGCATTCCTCTTTGTTGACTAAAGTTGCCTCCAGCGCCGCTTCAATCCGGTTTGCCTCGTCTTTCAGGTCGATGTGGTGCAGCATCATAATGGCAGAGCGCAGTAACGCTGTAGGATTAGCAATTCCCTTGCCAGCAATATCAGGAGCTGATCCGTGTACTGCCTCAAAGATAGCCATCTCATCGCCTATGTTGGCACCGGCCACTACACCAAGCCCACCTACCAGGCCAGCGCAAAGGTCTGACAGAATATCACCGAACAGGTTAGTGGTAACTATCACATCAAACTGCTCCGGCTTCACGACCAGTTGCATGCACATGTTGTCGATAATGATATCGTCAGCCTGCAGATTTGGATAATCCTTCGCGATTTCTCTGAACACGCTCAGAAACAAGGCACCTGCGTGCTTCAGGATGTTTGCCTTGTGCACCGCTGTCACGCGCTTGCACCCATGGCGGGTGGCATACTCAAATGCGGCACGCACAATTTTTACGCAGCCTTCGCGGGTAACGCGGGAAATAGAGTCCGCTATCTGCAGGCGCTCATCAAATATCTCTAGGCCAGAGTAAAGGCCTTCCGTGTTTTCACGGAACAGCACAGAATTCACGTTCTCGAAGCGTGTGTTTACGCCCGGAGTGGTTTTGGCAGGCCTTACGTTCGAGTATAGTTCGAACATCTGGCGTAGCTGCACATTCACGCTTTTAAAGCCTTTGCCCACCGGTGTGGTGATAGGTCCTTTTAAAGCTACTTTGTTTTTTTTGAGAGAGGCTATCAGCGTGGATGGAATCAATTCACCGATAGCATCAAAAGTTGTCTGCCCGGCGTTTTCTTCATCCCAGGTTACGGGCACGTTGGCAGCTTCAAAAATAGCTTTTACAGCTTCTGTAATTTCAGGGCCTATCCCGTCTCCGGGTATAAGGGTTATTTGCTTCATGCTTTATAGTTCTTTCCGGCTGTTGATCTCGTTGATAAGGGAATCCACATCTCCAAGTAATTTCTCAGCTTTGTCTTTCGCGTCCTGTATTACCCGCTGCCCTTCTGACTTGGCGTTGGTTGGCAGGTTGTCAGTTTTAGCCATCAGCTGTTGCGTCAGGTCAGCCAAAGTGTCGCGGTATTTCTCTAAGCGGTAGCTTAGCCAGTAGCGGGTTTCTCTTCCTTTCTCAGGGGCAAAAAGGATGCCAGCCACGGCACCTACGGCCGCACCCGATGTGAAAGCCACTAATACGGTTGTCTTTTTACTCATAGTTTGTATATGCTTTTTAACGTCAGGGACGAATTCTCCTTTACTTACGGCAATTCCGGTGCAGAGGTCACTCTTGCCCTGATTGCGCTATTTATTATCAATTAAGCCACGGCCTGATTTACGGATCTCACCACTTGTGGTCAGTTCCTGTGCCATCTTGTCCAGCACCCCGTTGATAAACTGCTTGCTCTTCGGTGTGCTGTACAGCTTTGAAATTTCGATGTACTCATTGATGGTTACTTTAACCGGTATGCTGCGGAAAATGTGCATCTCGCAAAGTGCCATCTTCAGAATGATCTTGTCCAGCATTGCCACACGCTCCACATCCCAATTCTTCACGCTTTCGGAGATCATGGCCTCATACTTGTCCTCCTCCTGCACGGTCTGGAAATACAGGTCCTCAAAAAAGGCTTTGTCGTCTTCCCAGTTGGCTGACAGGTCCAGTAACTGCACTTCTCCTTCTGCCTCTTCGCCGAAAATCTTGATGGTTTTATTTACAAGACTCTTTACAATTGCTTTGTTCTCAACCCAGTTCAGATCCTGCTCTTCAAACAAAGATTGTAAGTTTTTTTCTTTAAAGATAATGTTTTTGAAAATATGTTTCACTACCTCCAGGTCGTCTTCAAGGGTCGGTTCCGGCAGTGCCAGGTAGTTCAGAAACGCCTCATCCTGCTTCAGAATGTTCTTGTAAACAGTCCTAATTTCGCTGATATCCGAACCCCAGCTGATGTTGCGACGGATGATGTGCTGCTGGTACGACTTATTCTGGAGCAGGCGCTGCACCACGCGGTTCTGCAGAAACTTCTTTACATCAGGGCCAGTTGCAGCCGTAAAGCGCTGTGCTTTCTTTTCTTCCTCCTCCTCTATCAGGCTTACTAGCACCTCCAGTATCTGCAGTGTGCCCAGGTAGTGGTCGTAAATACGCTCCACTGCACTCAGCATTTGGTTTCCGTAATACGTGTAGTCCTTTTTAAGGAGGTTCTGGTAATATACAATAGCTCTGTTTACCGCATCAATCGTCTCCTTGTCCGACTCCTCTGTCTCGAATTGCTGTGTCTCATACCATTCTTTAAAGAGCAGGATGGCAATCTGCTTTCTGCCTTCCAGCAGCTTTCTGTCTTGTACCTCCATGGAGTTCAGGTCCGGAGCAAAGTCCTCGCCTATCTGGTCCAAGGCCAGAAGATAATCGGAACCTACAGCTTGTTTATAGGCATATATAGCCTGCATCGCCTTAATTCGTAGTGTTCTGCGGTTAAGCATATTTGAAAGAACGTATATTGGGTAAAAATCTCTATTAAAAACAGGCTGTCACGGCCCGGCAATTTTATTTAACGGCTTTCTTCTAAAGAAAAGAAAGCCCGCTATAGTTCCGGTTAAACCAGGATCCTGTACAAAGAAAAGCGCTGCTGATGTGGCAGCACTTCAGGTTCTATTACTTCTCTGCAACAGGCGCAGCTTTCTCTTAGAAAGTGGAGCGGACCCTGCCAATGCTCTCGATGCGCTTTTCTGCCATTTTCATGGCTGCCTGCTGGGTGTGCATTCCTTCTTTCTCGGCCAGGTCAAAGATATCCAGGGTATACCCATAAATGCGCTCTGTCTGTGCATAGGCATTGTCGCGGTTATAGCCTATCAGCTCCGAATACACATTTATCAGGCCGCCTGCGTTGATTAGGAAGTCAGGCGCGTACACGATGCCTTTCGTCATCAAAGCAGACCCGTGCACCTGCTCATCTCGCAGCTGGTTGTTTGCGCAGCCGGCAATAACCTTGCACCTCAGGCGATCAATGGTATTGTCGTTGATGGTACCGCCCAGGCCGCAGGGCGAGTAAATGTCTACATCAAGGTCATAGATTTCCTCCATGCCTACCACCTTGGCACCAAATTTCTTTGAGACTTCCCGCAGGCGGTCTTCATAGATATCTGTAACGTAGATCTCGGCGTTCT
Source organism: Pontibacter toksunensis (assembly GCF_042686245.1). Classification (NCBI taxonomy): domain Bacteria; kingdom Pseudomonadati; phylum Bacteroidota; class Cytophagia; order Cytophagales; family Hymenobacteraceae; genus Pontibacter; species Pontibacter toksunensis. The sequence continues at coordinate 92,913 of NZ_JBHUOX010000003.1, forward strand.
CTTTCTTCAGCAGTTCTATAAGGTAGGCGCCTACGTGGCCGGCACCCTGCACAGAAACTTTCCTGCCTTCGAGTGAGTCTGAGCCGAAAGCTTTCTTGGCAGCAGCTTTCATACCCATATAGGTACCATAGGCCGATACCGGAGAAGGGTCGCCGCTGCCACCCATAGACTCAGGCAAACCAGACACGTGCTCTGTCTCCATCCGGATGTACTCCATGTCCTTTGTGGTCATGCCCACATCCTCGGCGGTAATGTAACAGCCGTTCAGGTTCTTAATAAAGCGGCCGAACTTGCGAAGCAGGGCCTCATTCTTATCTTTCTTGGCATCCCCGATGATCACAGCTTTTCCTCCGCCCAGGTTAAGGCCGGAGATAGCCGCCTTGTATGTCATACCTCTCGAAAGGCGTAGCACATCTTCCAGCGCCTCCGCCTCAGAAGTGTAAGACCACATGCGCGTACCGCCCAAAGCGGGCCCCAGTACCGTGTTGTGTATGCAAATAATGGCCTTTAAACCAGTATCTTTGTCGTGGCAAAAAACAACCTTCTCATGATTGTGTTCTGAAACCAGGTCAAAGACCGATTTATCTTTCCTCAACTTAACTTCTTTTGATGCGACCATTTAGTAAGATAAGATTACAGGTTGTTTTATCTTTGCGTATGAGGCACCAGATACCCCACCCCCTCTTCGCGCTGCGAAATTAATTCTTTTTTTTGTATTTCAATTAGTACTTTGTAAGACTACGTAAAAGCCCTAAGGCTTCAAATCTATACTGTGAAATCATTACGTTACCTCAATAAATATCTACTCAAGTATAAATACAGGCTCATTCTGGGCATTGTATTTACCATTGTTTCTAACTTTTTCCAGATTTTACCTGCCCAGGTGGTTCGCCATGCCTTTAACCTTATACGGGAGGGCATTAACCTGTACGGGTTGTATGAGGGGCTGGACCAGCAGGAACTGGTATATGATATTTTCGCTAACAGCATTCTCATGTACGGCATCATTATACTGGTGATGGCTTTGCTGCGTGGGGTGTTCCTGTTTTTTGTGCGGCAAACCATTATTGTAATGAGCCGCCTGATCGAGAACGACCTGAAGAACGACATCTACGCGCACTACCAGAGCCTTCCGCTCAGCTTCTACCGCAAAAACAATACCGGTGACCTGATGTCGCGCATCTCGGAGGATGTGAGCCGCGTGCGGATGTACCTTGGCCCTGCCATTATGTATGGGGTTAACCTGGTTATCCTGTTCATCATGGTGATTCCGTATATGTTGTCTGTGAACGTGAAGCTGACCGTATACACGCTCATTCCGCTGCCTATCCTGGCCATCAGCATTTACTACGTCAACAACATTATCCAGCGCAAATCAGACGAAATACAGAAAAGCCTTTCCGGCATCACTACTTTTGTGCAGGAGGCTTTCTCCGGTATCCGGGTACTGAAGTCTTTTGTGCGCGAGGAGGATTCGCATAATAACTTCACCACCGCCAGCAACAAGTACCGGGACAAATCGCTGGAGCTGAACTTTGTGAATTCGCTGTTTTTCCCGTTGGTGCTGTTCCTGGTGGGCCTCAGCACGATTATTACGGTATATATTGGTGGGCAGGAAGTTATCAACGGCAGTATTACTACAGGTAACATCGCGGAGTTCATCATTTACGTGAACATGCTCACGTGGCCGGTTACCTCCCTGGGCTGGACAGCCAGCCTGGTGCAGCGGGCGGCGGCATCGCAGCAGCGCATTAACGAGTTCCTCGATACCAAGAATGATATTGTATCGCGCAAGAACATCAGCAAGCCGATTAAGGGCGATATTGTGTTTGAGAATGTAGACTTCATTTACCCAGATACCAATATTCACGCGCTGAAGCGGGTGTCATTCAGCATAGACCATGGCGAGACCCTGGCTATTATCGGTAACACTGGCTCCGGGAAAAGCACCATAGCAAACCTGCTGCCGCGCATGTACGATGTAACCGCTGGCCGCATTCTGATTGACGGCATAGATGTGCGAGACTACAACATCAAAAGCCTCCGGAGCCAGTTTGGCTATGTGCCGCAGGATGTTTTCCTGTTTTCTGATACCATCAGCAACAACATTGGCTTTGGCCTGCCGGAGATCACAGAAGAGCAGATGGTACAGTCTACCAAAGATGCTGATGTGTATGAGAACATCGTGCGCTTTCCGGATAAGTTCGAAACGAAGCTGGGAGAACGCGGCATAACACTATCAGGAGGGCAGAAGCAGCGTGTATCTATTGCGCGGGCCCTGGTGCGCGAGCCAAGCATCCTCATCCTCGACGACTCCCTCTCAGCGGTAGATACAAAAACGGAAAACGCCATTCTCAATAGCCTGCGCCGCATCATGCACAACCGCACCAGCATCATCATCTCGCACAGGGTATCGTCGGTAAAGCTGGCAGATAGTATTCTAGTGATGGAAGACGGGGAAATAGTGCAGCACGGTTCGCATGAGGAACTGATAAACGAGGAAGGCCTGTATAAAGTACTGTATGAGCGCCAGCTGCAGTCGGAGGACACAGAATAGCTTTGCCATTTATTTACTGCCGTTTACCCTTGCAGAAGCAGCATAGGCAACGGAAAGCATTTTGAGGGATTTTTTTGGGACAGATTCTGTTATATGCACGTATAGCAAGTTTAAAATAACCTAAAACCCCTTTACATATGGCTGTTGACTTACAACAAATCGGTAAGAGATTCCGGTTTTACACCAATCTGAAAGAGCTGGAAATGGAGCAGTTGAAATCTATGACTGGCAGCGACGAAACAACCCTTTCTAACATCATATGCGGTCAGAACTACGCTTTGGATGAGTTGGTGGCCATTGTAAAACATTTTGAAGACCTGAACCCCCAGTGGCTCATTTACGGCGAGGGCAGCATGTTTAAACCGATGAGCGAAGATGGCACCTGCAAAGACGGCCAGAAAGGATGTCTAAAAAAAGACAGGGCTGCTTACCTGGGTCAGATGAAAGATATGCTGCTCGAGTTAGATGCCGCAGAGGTAGCTAAAGGGCACCATGCCGATGTAGAGGCATTAAAAGCAAAACTAGACGAGTACAAGGCCACACATTAAGTGTTGGCTGTTGATGTCAACTGTTGATTGCTGAATCATAATACAGGAAGGACCTTCACAACCTCCTTCTTAACTATTCAGCAATCAACATACTTTTCCCTGCTGATTCCATTAAGCATGAGGCAGATAGTAAACAGCACATCCCGCTCGATTTTCTCAAAGTCGATGAAAGGAAGTTTGTGGAAGTCGGCTCGCTGGAATTCTTCAAACTGGATCAGGTCCTTTATGACCATTATAGAGTAGCCTACCCGTTCTGCCTCACACGGCAGAAATACGCCATTACTGATACCTTCTTTTATAACGGAGGCATAGTAATTGGATTCTTTGCCCCTCGACTCCCGGAACAGCTCCTGAAAGGTAACACGCGTTTCAATCAGCACGCGGATAGAAATAGTGTGTTGCGTCACAATCTCTTGGTAATAGCGCAACGATGACCGGATGTAGAGCAGCAGGCGATCGTGCGGGTTTGGTTCCTGGTCGGCAATACGCTTGATGCGCGACAGGCTCTCCCGCCACTCCTGCGAAAAAGCCTCGATAAACAGCAGCTCCTTACTTTCATAGTAGTAGTACAGGGATGGCTTTTTCATGCCGATAGACTCGGCAATATCGTCTAGCGTGGCTTTGCTGTAGCCCAACCTGCCAAACACTGCTTTCGCTGACTGCAGTATCTGTTCTTTTTTAGCTTCTGCTTTTTTGCCCAAAGTATATTTTGCTGTTGTTGCCCGACGTATTGATGTTACGGTTACTGCGTTTATCAAAGATATACTTTTCCCTTATTTGTGAGGTCAAACATTACTTCCTCACTGGCACCTCTACTACCCCTATGTCCTCTTGTGGGAACCACTCCACATAGAAATCCTCCAACTTCAGGTTTTCTTCCTCGGCATAATCAAAAACAGCGGCGTACAGTTTCTTTGGAGCCACTATTACGTTGGCGGTTACCTCGGCATGTACTACTTTTCTTCCTCCCGGCACCGTGCGCAGTTCATACCCTGCAGGCAAAGTGATGTTATTCGTATCCGGCACTATGATGCCAATAAAAGCTTTTAGACTGTCGCCGCTTTTATCCGGATCGTTGTAGTAGATACTGCCCAGCATGCCCTCCAGTTCCTTCTTCTCCAGTACCTCAGCCGCCCGCTGAAAAGCTTTGCTCAAAGCCGCATCTTCTATGGAGCCTTCATAAGGCTGCCCTGCCACATACTTTGTTTCAGAGGTGATTACAACAACCTCCGGAGCCGTGAAGCCGCCAATGTACGTGTACAGCACCAGCATGATAATGCCGAAACCGGCCATTATATAGAAGAATATTTTCATAAGTCGATCATGTTCTTGTACTGCATCTTGTGCAATTGTGCATAGTAGCCGTTCAGTTCCAGCAGTTCTTCGTGCGTGCCCACCTCTTTCAGTTCTCCCTTGTCCAGCACAATTATCTTATCTGCTTTCTGAATAGTAGACAAACGGTGCGCGATAACAATAGAAGTACGGCCATGCATCAGTTGGTCGATAGCGTACTGAATCAGCTCCTCTGTTTCTGAGTCCACGCTGGAAGTGGCTTCGTCCAAGATAATGACCTCAGGGCTGTATACCATCGCCCGCACAAAGGAGATTAGCTGCCGCTGCCCCACCGACAAAGTGGCTCCGCGTTCCATTACCTGGTAGTGCAGTCCTCCCGGCAGGCGCTCAATAAATTTACGTGCTCCCACTAAATCTGCGGCCTCCCAGATCTGCTCCTCCGTAATAGTTTTATTCCCCAGCGTAATGTTATCAGCAATAGAGCCGGAGAACAGGAACACATCCTGCAGCACTACGCCAATATGGTGGCGCAGCACGCTCAAATCATACTCCTGCAGGTCGTGTCCGTCTATAATAATGTGTCCTTTGTTGATTTCGTAGAAACGGTTCAGCAGGTTAATAACCGATGTTTTACCTGCACCGGTGGCACCCACAAAAGCGACGGTCTGCCCGGCTTTTACCTCAAACGTTAAATCGCGTAGCACCCAATCTTCCTCTTTATAAGCAAACCATACATTCTGGAATGTCACATTGCCGCGTATTTTTTCTGGTGCATAACTCCCGTTATCCGGAATCATCTCTTTGCTGTCGAGCAGGCGCATGAGGCGTTCTGTACTCACCACACCCAGTTGCAGGGTATTAAAACGGTCAGCAATCATGCGGATTGGTCGGAAGAACATCTGGATATAGAGGATAAAGGCCATCAGCGTACCCAGCGAGGTTTCGTCTTCAATTACGCCGTGGGCACCATACCACACCAGCAGGCCCAGACCAGCCGCACCAATAATTTCCGCCACCGGAAAGTAGACAGAATAGTACAGTACAGAGCGGATGTTGGCGCGGGTGTGCTCTTTGTTTATCTCTTTGAACTTATCCATCTCGCGCTCCTCATTATTGAAGATCTGCACGATACTCATGCCGGTGATGTGCTCCTGAACAAAAGAATTCAGCTTTGCCACCGCCGTACGTACCTCCTGAAAGGTGCCTTTTATCTTCTCTTTAAAGATGTAGGTGCTGATGATCATGATCGGGAAGGTTGAAAGGCTCACCAGCGTCAGTTCCCAATCAATGTAAAACATAAAGCCCACGATGAACACCAGTTGCAGAATGTCACCAATCATGGCTGCCAGCCCCTCACTGAATACATCCGAGAGTGTCTCCACATCCGAGACATTGCGTGTCACCAGCGTACCGATTGGGGTTCTGTCGAAGAACTTCAGGCGCAGGTTCAGGATGTGGCGATACAACTTGATGCGTATATCGCGCACTACGTTTTGCCCCAACCAGCCGGCGAAATAGGTATGCAGGTACTGCACAATGGCATGCACCACCAACAGCACGCCGAGTATCACGAACATGCGGTTCAGTCCTTCCCAATCGTTGTTCAGGATATCATTATCTACGGTATACTGAATCAGGAAAGGACGTACCGCGGCCAGGATAGCGGAGGCAAAAGTTAAGAAAATGATAAAGTAAAAGGTCCTCAGGTAAGGCGTCACAAACTTGAACAGCCGCTTCAGCACATCAGAGTCTAATACTATACCACTGTTTTTCTGTTTATCTTCCAAAGTAGTTTAAAGTCGCTATAGGTTAGGGATGAGAAGGCGCAGCCGAAGCCATGCCTTCTTTTAACCGTCTGTAAAGTTAATGGTTTTGGAGCAGGATTTTCAGGATTTGTATGATGTACAGGATTTACGCAGTACGGCTTCAAATGGTACCGCTATACTAACGTGAAAGTTGATTCGGTGATTGTGCTTCCCTTTTCTATCCTCAAAGTATTCCGAAGGCTTGACTAAGACACTCGCAGGAGCTGCGCACGCTTCGAGGTCTTTTGAGCAGTCGCTCGGAGAACAGAACTCCCGCTCCTGTTTTTAGGAGAGGGCTGGGGTGAGGTTAATTGTCTCCGGATACTCCACCTTTGCCAGATACAAACCCTCTGCCGGTGCTGCTCCGCTCGACTGGCGTCTGTCCTGGCTTGCCACTACCTGCTCGAACTGCGCCACCGTTAATTTGCCGCGGCCTACATCCACCAGCGTGCCGACGATGAGGCGCACCATGCCGCGCAGAAAGCGGTTGGCGCGAATGGTGAACACCAACTCCTCCCCTTGCTGCCGCCACACGGCTTCATACATATCACAGCGGTAGTGTTTGGTGTCGCCTTTTACTTTACTGAAGGTGGTAAAGTCTTCATACTTCAAAAGCACTGCGGCAGCTTCGCTCATCTTCTCCACATCCAGCGGGCGGCTGTGATGGTAGGCGTAAAGGCGTTTAAAGGGATTCCTTACAAGGGAGATATGGTAGTGATATGTGCGGGCAAAGGCATCAAAGCGGGCATGGGCATCGTCTGGCACAAGGTACAGTTGCTTCGCCACCACATCGGCTGGCAGCAAGCGGTTGAAGCGGTACACGGACTGCTGTGTATCCAGTTCCTCCTCCACATCGAAATGCACGAACTGCTGGCTCGCATGTACGCCTGTATCAGTACGGCCGCTCCCGGTAGAGCTTATAGGCTGTCGCAGCACCTTGCTCAGGCAATCGTCCAGCACCTCCTGCACCGACAGCGCGTTGGGCTGTACCTGCCAGCCGTGGAACCGGGTGCCGTCGTAGGCTATCTCTAAAAAATAACGCATGCGGCAAAGGTATAAAATTCTGAAGGCTGGCGCATCAGGCTTACCGCACTTGTACAGCAGACACTCCCAGCAACTGTGCACGCTGCGAGTTCCTGGGCATATCCCTGCGTTTCACGTGAAATGCTGTAGGTCTGTTTAACTGAAGCTGCCGAAATACCTTTCCTCCCGGTGGGTTGGTAGCCTAAGCGTATACGCATTGCGCATCTAATTTTTGTTTTACAGGTCTTTGTCTAATTTTGCATCTCTTTACGAGTAAAAAAAACCTTTATGATACAAAGAATTCAAACCGTATTTCTGTTACTGCTTATCGTGGCTGTGGTGTCGATGTTGTTTCTGCCGCTTTGGTCCAAGACAGATGCCATCACAGGAGAAACTGTTGTGCTAACTGCCTGGAACCTCAAATCAGTTATTCTGAATGAGGAAGGTGACCCTACCGGGGCAGGAACGCTTCCTCAGCAAGGTACCATCGGCATTGGCTTACTGGCTATTGCAGCAGCAATGATTGCTACTTACGAGATTTTCCAGTTCAGGAGCCGCCTTAACCAAATGAAACTGGGCTTGCTGAACACGCTTCTTCTGGCCGCTTTGCTGGGTACTACCTTTTACTATTCTACTTATGTTGGTGCTGAAATGGTAGAGGCTGACGGCAATGGCTCCTACCATGCCGGGTTCTTTATGCCCGTATTCGCACTGCTATTCAATGCCCTGGCAAACCGCTTCATCAAGCGGGATGAAGACCTGGTAAGGTCGGTAGACAGACTTCGATAAGTTAGGAAGTTAGGAAGTTAGGAAGTTAAGAGTTAGAAAGTTAAAAGCCGCTGCCAGATACAATGTCCGGGAGCGGCTTTCAACTTTCTAATTCTTTTATTTTAAAATCACCTACGGCCACTGCTATAGCGCTCCAGTTCCTGCACGCTGCTGTCGAAGCGGAAGACATCGTAGATGTAATAGAAGTGTTCTCTGTCACAGAGGTAATCATAGGCGAACTTAGCAAACTCTACCTGCGAGCTTTCATATTCAAATTGCTGCAACAGGCGCTTCAGGTCTTCTGCTAAAACACTACCGCTCCGCACCGCTTCCCTGGCAATGCTCAACTTAGTGCTCTCATAATCACGGCTGCTCATGGCCTGTATCACCCGGTCCAGTTCCTGTGCCGTCAGCAGACTGCGGCAGTTGTTATTGTAGTCGTCGTAGCGTGGTTGTTGCGGTTCCCGCCGGTCGTCGCGGTCATAGCCATCATATCGCTCTTCGTAGCGGTCATCGTAGCGAGGCAGGGGCGGTACAGGGGTCACGACTACGGGAGGCGGCACTACCCTTATTTCTCTTATAAGGCGCAGGTAAGCTTTACGGCCTCTGGTGCGCACGCCATAGTTGGCCTCTACCCCATTTGGCACCAGTACCCTTTGCCCAGCCTGGTACACGCCGTGTCTGCTCCTGACCCTTACCTCCACATAATGCTTGCCTGGTTGCAGGTGATTGATGCGCACAAAATTAGTGGGCGTATGGTTTATTGTTTTGCCGTTTAGCTTGATATAAAATACTTCACCTCTTTCGGCGCTGAAAGTAAGAACAGAAGCTTGTGCAATCACCGGCATGACCAGTAGTACAAGCAGGAGCGGAAGCAGAATTCTTTTCATTGGAAGTATAGATTTTAGCTTATACTTTCGATAAACCAAGTTTTGTGCCAGAATATTACTATCCCCTAATTTTACTCCTCCGATATGTTAGGACGTTCCACCCGCGATGTGCCTCACAAAAAAATAGCCACAGGCTGTGCACCTGTGGCTATCGAATTTATCTTGCTCGCTTTTACCCTTCGTAATGGAACTCGCCATACCTGCTGCGAATGGTAAGCTCATTGCTGTCGCTTTTCCTTACCCGGCCAATAACCTTCGCCTCTACGCCAAAAGATTTTGAAATAGCAATCAAATCCTGCGCATACTGCTCCGGCAGGTAAATCTCCAGGCGATGGCCCATATTAAAGACCTTGTACATCTCTTTCCAGTCAGTACGGCTCTGCTCCTGAATAATGCGGAACAGCGGCGGCACCGGGAACATGTTATCTTTCACAACATGCACCTTCTCAGTGAAGTGCAGCACCTTGGTTTGCGCACCGCCACTGCAGTGCACCATGCCATGTATGTGCTGGCGGTGCTCCTTCAGTATCTCCATCACAATAGGTGCATAGGTGCGTGTCGGAGACAGTACCAGTTTACCCATTTCCAGGCCTGTCTCTTTGTTCACGTCTGTCAGCCTGTAGTTGCCGGAATATACCAGGTCTACCGGCAGTTCCGGGTCATAGCTTTCAGGGTATGAGGCAGAGAGGTACTTATGGAACACATCGTGCCGGGCAGAGGTTAGGCCGTTGCTGCCCATACCCCCGTTGTACTCGTCCTCGTAAGTTGCCTGCCCATAAGAGGCAAACCCCACAATCACGTCTCCGGGCTGAATAGTATGGTTTGAGATCACCTCATCGCGCCGCATGCGGGCCGTCACCGTGCTATCTACTATGATGGTGCGCACCAAGTCACCCACGTCGGCCGTCTCGCCACCAGTGCTGTAGATGCCAACGCCATTGTCGCGGAGCATTTGCAGTACTTCTTCTGTACCGTTGATAATGGCTGCAATCACCTCACCCGGTATCAGGTTTTTATTTCTTCCAATGGTAGAGGACAGCAGGATATTATCTGTAGCGCCCACACATAGCAGGTCGTCAGTGTTCATCACCACGGCATCCTGAGCAATACCTTTCCACACGCTCAGGTCACCGGTTTCTTTCCAGTACATGTAGGCCAGCGACGACTTTGTGCCCGCACCATCGGCATGCATGATGGCGCAGTACTCCGGGTCACCGGACAGTATATCGGGGATAATCTTGCAGAATGCTTTCGGGAAAAGTCCTTTGTCGATATTCCTGATGGCGTTGTGCACATCTTCTTTAGAGGCAGAAACGCCACGGCGTAGATATCTGTTTTCCATAGCTCAGGGTAGTTTTTACAAATTTAAGAAAGGCTTTTAGATTAGCGGCAGCGGAAAGTATAAATTCAAAAAACAGAAGCTTCGATTTAAATAAAACGAGCAGCATGAGGCTACCCTCATGCTGCTCGTTTGTAGCGCTACACTGATTACTCTTGTATACGTACCACTTTGAATTCGGTACGCCGGTTACGCTGGTGTTCTTCCTCTGTAGTGGCGTTCGGCACCACAAGGCGGTTTTCACCATAACCTCTGGCTGTGATGCGCGAGCGGTCAATGCCCTGCGTAATAATATACTCCACAGCAGATTCGGCACGACGCTGCGACAGGTCCAAGTTATAAGCATCGCTACCACGGGCATCCGTGTGAGAGCTCAACTCAATAGAAATACCTGGATTATCATTCAGTATCTGCACCAGTTTGTTTAATTCTTCTGCTGCATCCGGGCGAATGTTCGCTTTATCGTAGTCGTAGAAAATGTTCTCCAGCACAATCGCCTTCTCCCGCACTATTTCGTTCAGCACCAGGGTAGCTGTCAACCGTACTTCGTTATTTTCCTCTGTTAGTTCATCCTGCGGAGGTATTTTCCCTACTGTGGTTATCTGCTCACGGGCTGTAAAGAAACCAGGCTTCTCCGCTACCAATGAATAGGTGGAGGCAGAATCCAGGACGAACGTAAACTGCCCGTTCGCATCCGTTGTTGCAGTGCGCAACCTCTGACCGCTTGCATCCTGCAGCACTACTGTGCTGTTTGGTACTGCCGTTCGCTGGCCAGTGCCCTCAGTCTGCTGGTATAGTGTGCCATCTACAAAGAAGTTAACCTGCTTGCGGCCGCTCTTCACAAAACGGTACAGGTCATCGCCTCCTTTGCCGCCCTCACGGTTAGAGGAGAAGAAGCCCATGTTGCCCATCCCGATGTAGATACCGAAATCATCGCCTGGCGAGTTGATGGGTGGCCCCATGTTCACCGGCTTCCCCTTCTCAATGCGGAAAAGATCCAGGTTACCTAAACCCGGCAACCCATCAGAAGCAACATACAACGTACCATCCGGCCCTACAGACACAAAGCTTTCGTTACCTGCCGTGTTGATATCCGGCCCGAGGTTCTCCGGCTTTGAGAAGCGACCATTATCGTCAAGGGTTGTTTTATAGATATCGTTTCCGCCCAAGCCACCCCTGCGGCTTGAGGAGAAATATAGTGTTTTGCCGTCTGGGGAGAAAGCTGGGGAAGAATCCCAAGCCTGTGGGTCGTTGATGCTGAGCAGCTGTGGATCTGTCCAGGCGCCGGAGCGGAAGTTAGAAATAAACAGGTCCACGTTCTGGCGACCTTTCTTTGTGCCTTCATTGCCACGGGCAAATATCATGGTGCGTCCCTCATTCGTGAAGGTGGCCAAGGCATCATGAATTCCCTCTGCGTTGATGTTTTCGTACGGACGCACAGCACCGCCCATTTCAGCGGCAGAATCTGTTAGCGTAGTGGCATAAAGATTCAGGAAGCCTTCTCCGTTGCCCATGTATTCCTTTCCAGGGCCACGTGTGGAGGAGAATACCAACTCATTGTTCAGTACATAAGGCGCAAACTCTGATGCTTCCGTGTTTAGGGCCTCCAAGTTAGCAACTTTGTAAGGCGAGGTCAGGCGTAAAATGTTGCTGAGGGTGCCAAGTGTTTCTACCTCACGGGCTGCCAGCGCCTTTAGCTGCGGGCTGGTGCCTACGCGCACATAGTCCTGTAGCTGTCGCAGCGCCTCCTCATACTGCCCGTTCGCTTTCAGGGCAAGGCCATAATAGTAATAGGCATCCTCTCTGCGGAAATTACCATCGAGCGCTGCCTTGTAATAGGGCATTGCTTCTGCTATGCGGTTAGACAGGCGGTAAGCCTCCGCTATTTTATAATTTACCTCTCCAGGGTTGTTGGTGTTTGCCAGCGCCTGCTTATAGAATTCTATGGCACGCTCAAACTGCTCCTGCTCAAAACGTTTGTCGCCTTTGCTAAGGTACTGGCTTGCGCCGCAGCCGCCAAGTACCAGCATGAGTAGCAACAACATACCGGTGAATCTGAGTTGATGCGCTATGGATTTTAATTTCAGCATTTGATGCATGAACAAAGTATGGTTAGGGTTTTGCCGGATCAGAAATAGCGGGAAAGCCAGCTGTTGCCGGCATGCCGTGGCCAGGATTCCTGTAGCTCTCCGTAATTATTTACTAGTGTATCAAAGTATAATGTATTCTTGCTAATCTCGCCAGCCGCTACCTTGTTTTTCAACTCCTGCATACTCACCAGTTCTACCTCCCCCTCTTTCAGGAACGCCAGCCGGGTACGGTCGAAAAAGGAAACCTGAAGCTGCTGCTCCAGTTCCCGCACAAAGTTCACTGATTTATCTATGGAGCAACCACTGGCAGCGGCAGCGGTTTCGTTATTGGCCAGCGCTAGAAACTGGCCGTGGAGCAGCTCAGCAGAAGCCTGAAGGCCAGTCCCATGACTGCTCCACTCCTCTGCAAAACGCTGCAGCATCGGTTTTATTTTATCCTGCTCCGCCTCCGTTAAGGGCCTGTTAGCCTGGTAAATCCAAAGGCGCGCATGTGGTGGCAGTTCGTTAAACGGAATGTACATTTTTATTGATGATTGTTGTTTGATGATTGCTAAAATGCTTGATGGTTAAATGGCTGCATTGTTTAATGGTTGAAATATTAGCAGCAATTTAATAGTTCAAATGTTAAACAATTAACGATTCACAATCATCAATTATTTACTAAGCCCTTCTGCCTGTGCAATCAGTTCGGCAATGTCGAAAACTTGTACGTTTTCTTCCTGATCCTTGTTCTTTACGCCATCGTTCATCATGACCATACAGAAAGGACAGGCTGTGGCAATTACACTGTTTCCGGCAGTACCTAAAGTAGCCAGTGCCTCTTCTGTTCTCTCTATATTCACGTCTTTCCTGCCTGGCTCCGGTTCTTTCCACATCTGAGCTCCCCCGGCACCACAGCAGAGGCCGTTTGCACGTACGCGCTTCATTTCTACCAGGTCTGCGTCCAGGGCCGCTAGTACCTCGCGCGGCGCCTCGTAAATATCGTTGGCGCGGCCCAGGTAGCAGGAGTCGTGGTACGTAATGCGGCGTCCTTTAAAAGGCTCTCCCCCCTTTACATGTACCTTGCCTTCGTTAATCAACTGCTGCAGGAACGTAGAGTGGTGAATAACCTCATAGTTACCACCCAGGTTTGGGTACTCGTTTTTGATGGTGTTAAAGCAATGCGGACAGGCCGTCACGATTTTCTTCACGTTATAGCCGTTCAGCACTTCGATGTTGGTAATTGCCTGCATCTGGAACAGAAACTCATTGCCGGCACGTTTGGCAGGATCGCCGGTGCAGCTTTCTTCTGTACCCAGCACAGCGTATTTTATACCTACATGCTCCAGAATCTGTACAAAGGAACGTGTTACTCTTTTATAACGGTCGTCAAAAGAACCTGCACAGCCCACCCAAAACAGGATTTCCGGCTCTTCGCCACTTGCAGCCATCTCAGCCATGGTAGGCACTTTCACTAATCTCTTGTTATCTTCCATCTGAAGGGAAATCTATCTACTTTTTGCAGCCGCCGCTGCTTGGTTTGTTGTTGATTGTTTATTGCTGATTGTTCAATGGTTATATAGTTAAATTGTTAAATGGCTGTTTTAGTATTTTACAGGACTTAACAATTTAACCATTTAGCAATACAGCCATTTAGTTTCTGCTCGGCACATAAATCTCTTCCGCCCAGTTAAAGCGGTCTGCAGCAGAGAAAGCCCAAGGGGCGCCGTTGTTTTCGATGTTGGTGAACATGGTATTGAGCGAAGCCGGCGCAGCAGACTCTTCCAGCACCAGGTAACGGCGCAGGTCCATGATAACGGACAGCTGGTCGATGTTTACCGGGCAGGACTCCACGCAGGCGTTGCAGGTAGTGCAGGCCCAGAGTTCCTCTGGTGTGATATAGCCGCGCAACAGCGTTTTCTCATCTGTCACGTCAACCCGCTCTTCGCCTAATTCTTTGTAGTGGTTTGGTGCAAAGATTGCCGGATGCTCTCCCTTTTCCTCCATCCTGTCGCGGGTATCCATTACAATCTTGCGCGGGGAAAGCAGCTTACCTGTTATGTTAGCCGGGCAAACAGAGGTGCAGCGGCCGCACTCGGTGCAGGTGTAGGAATCCATCAACTGCTTCCACGTCAGGTCTTCCACATCCTTGGCTCCGAAGCGCTGGATAATCGGGTTGCCTTCTGCATCCACCTCCGGGGCCGGCGGCTGGTAGCCCGGGTCCAGCATTGCCTTGATTTCATGCGTGATAGCCGGGTTTGTGGAAAATGTTCCCTTCGGCTTCAGGTTGGAGTAGTACACGTTCGGGAAAGCCATGATGATGTGGAAGTGCTTGGAACTTGGCAGGTAGTTCATGAACGCCAGAATACCCAAGATATGGAACCACCAACCTACTTTTGCAATCACATAAAGCTGTTCCGGGTCGTTTCCGAGCAGCCCGACAAAGAGCTGGCTGACGGGGTAGTAGCCTACCACTTCGCCACCTGTCAGTTGCACGCGCTTCATGTCTGCCGTGTTGAAGACAAACAGCGCGAACATCAGCACAATCTCCGTCACCAGAATGATGTTCGCGTCTATTTTTGGCCATGCACGTAGTTCTACACCATTCCAAAGGCGGGGCACCTTTGTTACATTACGCCGCCACAGGAACATAACGCAGGCAATGATTACGAGCGCCGCCAGAATCTCATTCAGGGCCATCAGGCCGCTGTAAAGTGGCCCCACAAAACCAAGTACACGGTGCGTGCCGAAAATACCATCAATCAGAATCTCCAGTACTTCTATATTGATTACTATAAAGCCCACATATACAAACAGGTGCAGCACAGCAGGCAGCATGCGCTTAAACATTTTCTGCTGCCCGAAGGCTACCAGCAAGGTCTTATTGATACGCTCCGAAGGGTTGTCATTTAGCGTTACATCCCGCCCCATCAACACGTTTTTGCGGATTTTTTGGATCTGCCAGATAAACAGACCTATGCCAATGGCAGCCACAATCAAAAAGATAATATTCTCTATTCCTATCACGGCAAACTATTCGTTATACATACTAATTTATATCTAAAGATAGCAAATACTGAGAATAATGTACGCTGGATGCATTTTTAAAATATTTTTCGCCAGAATATTTGCTACTTAAAAGTTCCTTACTACTTTTGCATACCCTTACGGAACAAGGGGGCACAACTAGAGCTGGTGATGTAGCTCAGTCGGTAGAGCAAAGGACTGAAAATCCTTGTGTCGGTGGTTCGATTCCACTCATCACCACGAAAACCCCTGTCAGAAATGGCATGGGTTTTTTGCTTTCCTGAAAGGAACAAGTGCCTTTTAGGAAAGCAACCTCTAACCCTCTAGTTGCCTAAAGCTGCACAAGGCGTATTCTCCCTGCTTTGCCCACACAGTAGCATATAAACCTGTTCATACAAGAAAAGTTACCTGTAGCTCTGGGCGCCTCACATGAAGACAAAATATTACCCGTACAGCCGAAGCAACGCTACGCTGATACCATGCAGGCGCAGTTGTGTTTTATTGAAAGTGCTGGTTAGCAGAAAGTGAAAGGCCAGCTTAAAGGTCCTTTAAGAGGTGAATACACAAGAAGGATATGCTGCTATCCAGAACTATATAAAATTGAAAGCAAGTTATAGCATCGATATGGATAGTTGATGCAGCGGAATGCATCGTTCTTCCCTATACGTGCAGGTGTGGTTCATACAAGAACCAGCTTAGGCGAGTACTTTCTTAAGCATCAGCCAAAACATGCAGGCAACATACCAGCAAGCCGTGAAAGCTTACCCCTCTGCTTTCAGGTTACTGTTAAAGATGTCGCGGTGCAATTTCCATTCTCCGTTTTGGCGCTTCCAGACAACCACATACTTCGACTGGTCTATCACCTGTCCATTCTCGAGTGCAAGAGTGGCGCGGCTTACCTCGTACGCGGTATCGCCGAGTTGCTCCACCTCCCGTATCCGAAGTTCTACTGACTTAACTCCCTTGTCCATCACACTTTGCCAGAACCTCTGGATATGCTCGCGGCCTTCTATAAAGCCATCATTTGGAGGCAGCACCATTCCATTTTCAGTATAAAGTGCTGCCATGCCCGCAGCATCTCCGCTACGGAAGGTCTCCATGAACTTCTGGTTAGCCCGCTCGATTTCACTGCGAATACCGTTTGAATCGTTCTCCATCGTTTAGTTTCCTTTCTTCTATTTGTTGAATAAGTTATTTTTTTAAGCTTCACGACGCCAGCTAAAAAACGTAATTACATTTTATTGACTTCTATGACTGCACATCATAAAGCGCATACCGCCATGGGAAAGTGCAGTTTCAGCCATCGGCTTTTACTTATATGCTGAATAACCATCTTTTCTTCTATTTAGTACTTAAATCACAAAAATTTGTTATTAAAACAGAGTGTATAGATAAAATACACAGATTACGTGCTTCTAACGCTGGTTGAGCCACGGGTTTAGATTGAATTTTCTCAGTTTATTTCAGGTTATACCAGAAACAAGAACGAGATGGATAAACTTAGATGGAGCGCTATTTTTGCTGGCATGGCTGCGGGTATCGGCACGGTGCTCGTGCTCACCCTGCTTTATTTTTTCTTTTTCATGAAAATTCAACTTTAGACCTGGCATGAGCAGAAGAAGGATATTTTGGATGGCCTATGCAACAGGCTTTATGGTTGCGGGCATCATTGCAGTTTTCTCCTTAACGATGCTGCACAAACTGGTGCCACAAAACGTTGACTGGAAAGCGCTGCAGCTAACAGACCTGCAAGGGAAAGCTGTTTCACTGAAAGATTATGAAGACAAAGTATTGCTGGTAAATGTGTGGGCCACCTGGTGCAAGCCGTGTATTCAGGAAATGCCTACCATGGACAAACTGCAACAGCAGCACCCTGATAAACTGGCTCTTCTTACTGTTTCAGACGAAGCTGTGGACAAACTCAGGAAGTTCAGAAACCGCTACAACTATAGCTTCAGCTTTATTAAGGCCAACACGCCACTTGCAGAGCAGTCGCTGACCGTGTACCCTATGACTTATCTACTTTCTCCGGATGGCGATGTGGAGGCTGTCTATTTAGGAGCCCTAGACTGGAACAGCCCCAAAATACAGAAGAAGTTATTGCAGTTGAATTAGTTCTGGCAATTGGCCTCCAGTTCCAGCAGTGCTGCCGAATAACCCAGCTGGTAAGCCTGATAAAGATGCACACACGCTGAGTCAGACTGCTGCTCTATCTCTGTGCGCCCCAACAGGTAATAAACGCGGCCGTTTCCTTTATCCCTGGCCAGAGCCCTACGGTAGTCCTGCTCCGACATATCATACGCTCCCAGTTTGTAGTATCCAAAGCCACGGTAAGTCAGTGCCGCCACTACATCCGCTTTGTTGCTGCTGTTATGCAGGTATAGGGACAGATCGGCAATGGCCGGCGCATACTTGTTCAGGTAAAACAGCCGCACCTCTCCCCGTGCCAGGTGTGCGCTCCAAAGTGTGTCGTTCAACGCTATTGCCCTCGTTAAATCCTCTTCTGCCTGCTCATATTTCTTCAGCTGCTGGTAGCTGCGCCCGCGCATGTAGAACACCTGCGCCGATGGCCGCTCCCGCAATGCAATTACCCTGTTTAAGTCACGCAGAGCAGAGGAGTAGTTGTCGAACACATTCAGCTCTATTTTAGCCCTTGCCTCGTAAGCGGCAGCGTTCTCTGGCATGAAATCTATTGCATCCGACAGCAGGCTGTGCGCACTGCTGTACTTGCCGTCTTCTATGTAGGTTAAGGCTGTTTTATACTTGTCTTCGCCCGTAATATGATCCATGGCTACCTTCAGCAGCAGACTAAAGAACAGCAGCCCGGCCACAAAACCAAACGTAATGTACCAGTCTTTGCGGGAGAACTTGTTGTCGTCGCGCCTGATATTTCGGTAATGGCGCTCCGACACACCTGCTGGCTGCCGTGTCCGGGCAAAACGCGGATCCTCATATTTCACCACCGCACGCTGCTGCTGGCGCTGGAACTGCAGGCGCATGTCATAGCGGGCCCGCTTGTTGGGGTTCGACAACGTTTGGTAGGCACTGTTCACGAGTTTAAACAGCTCCTCGGCACGCGCGTTCCCCGGATTGCGGTCCGGATGGTACTTGAGCGCGAGCCGCTTGTAGGCCACTTTCACCTCTTTAAGAGAGGCTTCCGGGCTTATACCTAAAACGTTATATAAATTGTACTCCAAGCAGGTGTAAGGCTAAGAAAGTCGATGTTAAATTTAACTAAATCCGGACAAGATATCGCAAAATCCGTACTACACTTTTAACTTCTTATAAACATTATATACGCATTACGTACTTTAACTTAATTATACTTTACGTAAATTTTTGCTTACACCCTCGTATACAGGTTAAGCGTAAAAAAAGCTAGAACAAACTATGGCAATACAAGACAACGAAACACGGGACCGAAATCCCAACCTCATAGAGAACCTGATGGGGTACATTGATACCAGGATTGACATCATCAAGCTGGAGATCCAGGAAAAGTTAAAAGCTGCTTTCGTCAGCACACTTCATTTTGCTTTGCTTGGTATTATTGCGTTCATGTGCTTCATCTTCCTTAACCTTTTTCTGGGCCTGCTCCTGAACGAACTGCTGGACAGCTCTTTCTGGGGTTTTGGCATTGTAGCCCTCCTTTACATCATCATTCTGGTTATACTACTAGTAGGCCTAGATAAAAAGGCATTCCAAAGCATAGCGGACAAATCCTTTGACAACACAATATATAAATCGGACAAAAGAGAACCACACGTATGAGCGAGTTATCCAATCCTTTATTTAACAATGAGCGGGAGTTTTTAGAACGACAGAAAGAAGAGTATAAAAACGCCCTGATGGGTGATGTTGATCATATAAAATCCCAGGGACAGGAGTATGGCAAGAAAGCAGCCATGGCTGGCGGGGTTTTATTGGCTGGTTACCTGCTCAAACGCATGATTAGTGGCGGTGCAAGCAAAGTAAAGTCCATAAAGGCTGAAAAGAAGAAGAAAAAGGCAGAGAAGAAGAGGGCTGCCAAGGCTGTCGCGCCAGACCAAAGGCATGTGATTGACATACCGTCCTCCACGCCTATTATTGACTATGACTCTCTTATGCATGAGCAGGAGGATGAGTACACTATCTCCTCTGAGCGTACGCCGCATGCCGAACACATCTACTCCACGAACGAGCATACCACGCACGAAGAGGGAAAAAAGAAGACTAAACAAAAATCTAAAGGGCTGACAAAGTCTGGGGTGGGCAAAATGCTTACACAGCAGGCAGTTGCTTTTCTGCTGATTTATGCGGGCAAAAAGCTGGAAGAATACTTACACAGTGTCTCTGAAAATAACGATATTGCAGCTACGCCTGTAGTAGAGGTTACTGAGATAGAGACAACGGAGTATATCGTTCCAAAAGAGGATGCCATTTAACAACCATCAACAAAAACAACAATCAAAAACAGGCAGGAAGCATTTCGCAGTTCTGCTCGACCCCGACAACCTGACGGAGGCTTCCTGCCTGAACCTTCTTGACGTAATCGCGTCTCACCCCATAGATTTCTTTTTTGTTGGTGGCAGCTTGATTACCACTGATAACCAGTCTCACATCATCCGGTTACTGAAAGAGAATTCGGCCACACCCATCATACTTTTCCCAAGCAGCGGCCAGCATATAGACAAGCAGGCAGATGGCATTTTGCTGCTCTCTCTCATCTCCGGCCGTAACCCTGAATTTCTTATTGGCCAGCATGTGGTTTCTGCTCCGGCGCTAAAGGCAAGCAGGCTGCAGGTGTACCCTACCGGTTATATTTTAGTAGACTCCGGCCGCCAGACCACCGCTTCTTACATGAGCAGTACAACCCCTATCCCATACGATAAGCCAGCTATAGCCGCCTGCACTGCCATGGCTGGCGAACTATTGGGCCTGCGCTATATTTACTTGGATGGCGGCAGTGGCGCCCTCAAGCCAGTTGCCTCAGAAATGATTGCAGCGGTGCGTGAGGCCGTGGACATTCCTTTGATAGTAGGTGGCGGCATCAACACAACACACAAGGCGAAAGCAGCGCTGGAGGCTGGCGCCGATGTAATTGTGGTAGGCAACCACATAGAAAAAAACCCCGGCTTTTTGGCCGAGGTTTCTAGTCTTGTCTCTTCTTATAATGTTGCCTTAGATGTTCACCGCTGATTCACGGCGGCGCATCTTACCGGCAGGTATACCAAACATCATCTTAAAGCGACGGCAGAAGTAAGCGGTATCTTTGTATCCTACTTCCTTACCAATCTCTCGGATGCTTTTCTTGGTGGTGCGCAGTAAGAATACGGCACGCTCCATACGCTGGTATTCGATGTAGTCCTGTGGATTGATGCCAGTTAGCATTTTGAAGTACTGCCCTACATAGTCTTCAGACACATTCGCTACATTGGAAAGAACCTTGTTTGACAGGTCGCCGCCAATGTTCTCCTTGATATAGTTGAACAGGTCGATGAGGCGTGGATCCTTAAAGTAGGTGCTGTTTGTTGCCAGTTGCTCCACGAACATTCTGTTGCGCAGGATGTGGCGCACAATCTCCACTACAATCTGCTCTGTGTACAGGTTGATCAGGCGCTCTTTACCTGGCAGTTCCTGCATGTTCTCTTCCACTACCTTGATAACAAGGTTAGCTAACTTGCTGTTGTTAGATATAAGGAACGCAGGAAGATCCAGAGAGGCAAAGAAGTTAACGGAGTCGAATACTTTTGCTTCGAAGCTCACATAGCTATGACTCTCTTCTGCATCACCGATCAAATCCAGATCGTTGTTGCTCTTAAAGAACTTTTCCCTGTTTGTGATCAGGTCATCATTTGTGATGGACTTGCCTTCACCTGATGGACCATAGGTAACTTTTGTACTTCGGCCGCCTGGAATAAATAGAAGTTCCCCTTCTTCTACCATTTGTTCCTCATTGCCAAAAAAGATGCTGCCCTTATGGAGCAGAATCAAATTGTTACCAACATCGTAGTAGTTACGCACCGTAAAAGGCTGCTGCAACACCAGATTCTTAGCTTTAATGAACCGCACCCCAAGCGATTCAATAATTTTATTATAATCTTCCATGTATGTTTACCAACTAACTTTTATACTGTTTATCCTTTATTTTGGCCTAAAGCTAAGATTAATCTAGATAAAATTCAAAAAATTTTAAAAATTAAATTTTAATTAGAAAAAGCATATTTTAAGCATAAACAACAGACGTACAGCTATTTAACACATTTTTTATTTAAGCAGTTCTCTTGAAATTACTATTTTTTGTATCTCTGAAGTTCCCTCATAGATTTGTGTAATTTTAGCATCACGCATTAAGCGCTCCACATGGTACTCTTTTACAAAGCCATAACCGCCATGCACCTGCACTGCCTCCACCGTAGTTTCCATGGCCACCTTGGATGCAAACAGCTTCGCCATAGCGGCAGATTTTGTGTAATCCTGGTGTGTGTCCTTGTCGTAGGCTGCCTGCAGGCACAGCAAACGGGCAGCTTCAATATTGGTCGCCATTTCCGCCAGCTTAAACTGAATTGCCTGGTGCTTTGCAATCTCCACTCCAAATGCCTTGCGCTCCTGCGCATACTTAACCGCCAGCTCATAGGCACCAGAAGCAATACCAAGCGCCTGCGCGGCTATACCAATACGGCCACCAGCCAGTGTCGCCATCGCAAACTTGAACCCGAAGCCGTCTTCGCCGATGCGGTTTTCCTTCGGCACCTTCACATCTGTAAACATCAACGAATGTGTGTCGGAACCTCGTATGCCCAGTTTGTTCTCTTTCTTGCCGACTACAAAACCTTCCATGTCGCGCTCCAAAATCAGAGCATTAATTCCACGGTGCTTCTTCTCCGTGTCTGTCTGCGCCATTACAATGTACACAGAAGCGGTACTGCCGTTTGTGATCCAATTCTTGGTGCCGTTCAGCAGGTAATAATCTCCTTTATCTTCGGCAGTAGTACGCTGTGAGGTAGCATCGGAGCCGGCCTCCGGCTCCGACAAACAGAACGCTCCGATAACCTCACCGGTGGCCAGTTTGGTCAGGTACTTCTGCTTTTGCTCTTCTGTACCAAACGTTTCGAGGCCCCAGCAAACAAGCGAGTTGTTCACTGACATCACAACAGAAGCGGAGGCATCTATTTTTGATATTTCTTCCATGGCCAGTATATAGGATACGGCATCCATACCGCCACCGCCGTATTTCGGGTCCACCATCATTCCTAAGAAACCTAATTCGCCCATCTTCTTTACCTGCTCGGCTGGAAACTTCTGGTGCTCATCACGCTCAATTACGCCGGGCAGCAGTTCTGTCTGGGCAAACTCTCTGGCGGCAGCCTGTACTGCCAATTGTTCTTCCGTAAATTGAAAATCCATTCTTGATCTATCTATAGAAATATTCTTATAAAACTTATCTGGTACAAAACTAAGAATTCGGTGGCATTTATTAAACTCTAAATTCTACTTATTATTATGCAATACCTCGTGTCTGTTACTTATTCCGGTTGTTCTGGTTCTGCTTTTCCAGAAAAAAAAGCGCTACCTGTACAAAAAGTACAGGTAGCGCTTCACAATCAGGCAGATTGAAAATTATTTAGTCGCGACGGCCCATCAGCAGCGACACGTAGTACAGCAGGGTAGCCAAAGAGCCCAGCGCGGCAACCACATAGGTAAGGGCAGCCCACTTCAGCGCGTCTTTTGCCATGCCATGCTCCTGCGCAGTCACCACACCTCTTCTGTCAATCCAGGCAAGGGCACGCTTACTGGCGTCAAACTCAACCGGCAGTGTAATAAAACTGAAGATGGTTGTTAAACCAAACAGCGTCACACCAATGGCCAACGGCAAAGGCGTTGTCTGCAACAACAGGATACCTATCAGGATAATCCACTGCATGTAACGGGAGGCGATGCTAAGCGCTGGTACCATGGCCGAACGGAACTTCAGGAAGCTGTATGCTTTGGCATGCTGCACAGCGTGACCACACTCGTGGGCCGCTACCGCAGCAGCAGCCGCACTGCGTGCTTCGAACACGTACTCGCTCAGATTTACCGTTTTGTCGGCTGGGTTATAATGGTCTGTCAGGCGGCCCGCTACAGACATCACGCGCACATCTGTGATACCATTATCAGCCAGCATCATCTCGGCTATCTCCCGGCCGCTCAGGCCGGAGCTAAGTGGCGTCTGAGAGTACTCTTTAAATTTACTCTTTAATCTATAGCTCACCCACATGCTGATGAGCATGAAAACGATACCAATAAAATATATTCCTATCATGATTTTATTTATTCTTAATTAATTGTTCAACTGCTTCTCTATTTTCTTTACGATATTAGTGGTAGAGTAGCCCTTTACAAGGGGCACTGTTTTTACTTCGCCACCCCGGGCCAGCACTACCTCATGGCCCACAATGCTTTCTACGGTATAATCATCTCCTTTTACCAGAATGTCCGGCTGAACCGCCTCTATTAGCTCCAGAGGCGTGTTTTCGTCGAACAGCACTACTGCATCTATAAACAAAAGGGATGCCATAATTCTGGCGCGTGACATTTCGTCCTGCAAGGGTCTGCTTAGGCCTTTAATACGGCTGACAGAGGCATCTGTGTTCAGGCCCAGCACCAGCTTATCGCCAAGTTGTCTGGCTTTTTCGAGGTAATCGACGTGGCCGAGGTGGAGGAGGTCGAAGCAACCATTCGTGAACACAATTTTCTGGCCCTGGTTGCGCCAGGCGTTCACCTGCTCCTGCAGTTGCGGAAGAGAGAAGATTTTATCTTTTGAGTTCATGGGGTTCTGCTTTCGTTTCGGAAGAGAGCACATGTATAACACCGCGCTTACGCAGCATGCTCCCCATAAAACTAAGCACTCCCATTAAAACCACCAAAAGTGTTTGCGAGGTGTGCGCCAGCAGGGCATAAGCCATACCGGCCTCTTTAGGTACTCCATACAGCAGCAGCGTGGCCTGCACCAACAGGTGGTACACCCCGATGCCTCCCTGCACCGGCGCCGCCATACCTAGGCTTCCTACCACCAGCACCGACAGGCCTGCCCCCCATGATAAATCTGATGTGGCGGGCAAAGCGTAAAAAACTACTAAACTCATACCATAGTACAGCACCCACACAAAAACAGTGTGACCCCAGAAAACTGCTTGGTTATCCAGTTTGGTAATACTGAAGACACCTTTGAGCATGCCTTTCACAAAATCAACCGCTTTGCGGAAGTAGGTGTTTTTACGCAGGCGATTCAGGTAGCGTAGCCCAATGACCAGCAGCATCACCGCGAGGCCCAGCAGCACCCAGAAAAGCCAGTACAGAGAGCTCATGCTTTGCTCCACGTTGGTGTACCTGTCGGATACAAGGCTGAGGAAAAACGACTGGATGCGGCCAAACTCAATCAGGAAGGTTAAGCCGATGGCCACCAGCAGCATCACCATATCAATGATACGCTCCGCGATAACAGTACCGAAACCCGTGTTTACAGGCACTCCGTCTGTGCGCCGAAGCACGCTGCAGCGCACAACCTCCCCCATGCGGGGCAGCACCAGGTTGGCCACGTAGCCAATCATCATGGCACTATAGGTATTGCGCAGCGAGGGATGGTAGCCGGTAGGCCTGATCTGCATCTGCCAGCGGATAGCGCGGCTTACATAAGCCAGCACACCCATCGCCAGCGACAGCAGCACCCATTCATAGTCTGCGTTGAGGAACTCCGCCCACATCTTCTCAAAGTCCAATTCCTTTAGCGCATACCACATCAGAAACGCGGATACACTCAGCAGTAAGACTGGCTTCAGAACAGAGAGCAGCTTCTTCATAAAAAGATGTTATACCAGACGGTTGTGCTGGTCGGGGAATACGAGGGTTGGGGTATGGCTCTTCGCATCTTCGAACTTGATGCTGCAGTAAGAGATAATTATCACAATGTCACCTACCTGCACTTTGCGTGCTGCAGGTCCGTTGAGGCATACAGTACCGGTACCACGCTCTCCCTTGATAACATAAGTCTCGAACCGTTCCCCGTTGTTGATGTTTACAATCTGTACTTTTTCATTCTCCACCACATTGGCCGCATCCATCAAATCTTCATCAATGGTGATGCTACCTACATAATGCAGTTCGGCCTGTGTTACCTTGCAACGGTGAATCTTGGATTTTAATACCTCAATATACATGGCGTATTTCTGTAATGAGGCGCAAAGTTAGAGAATTGGCATCATATTAACTACCATAGTCCGAAGCGCTAACATTGGTTCTCAGAAGCAAAACAAGCTATCCTTCGTTTAAATTCACGAGGATGTTATCGATAAGGCGCACAGGACCTACTACAGCCGCAATGCAAAGTGCCACCTCTTCCACCTTTGTTATATCTTCTACCGGCTGCAGTGTGCCTGGGTCAGCGATTTCGAAATACTCCAGCGCTACCCCATCCACGTTTCCGAGAAAAGCAGCCACTTCTTTCTTTATCTCCGGCACAGACTTTTGGCGCAGCTGCGCCTCTGCTATTTTAAGGGCCTTGTATAAACTGGGGGCAGCCTGCCGCTGCTCCAGGTTCAGGCGCGTATTCCTCGACGACATGGCCAGGCCGTCCTGCTCCCGCACAGTCGGGAAGCACACCAGATCCAGGTCAAAGCTAAGCGTATGCACCAGTTGCCGCACAATGGCTACCTGCTGCAGGTCTTTCTGCCCAAAGTAGGCGCGGTGTGGCTGCACCAGGTGAAAAAGCTTGCTGACAATGGTGGCGACCCCGTTAAAATGGCCCGGCCGGTGTTCTCCTTCCATCACATCTTCCAGTGCTCCGAAACTAAACTGAAGAAGCGGCTGTTGTGGTGGATATACCTCCTCCGGGCTTGGAGCAAAAAGTATATCGCAGCTAACTGTTTTCAGGAGCGCGGTGTCTTCGTCCAAAGTGCGGGGGTATAATTTATAGTCATCCGGATTATTGAACTGCGTGGGGTTTACGAAGATACTGCAAATCGTTACATCGTTCTCTTTAGCGGAGGCATGAAGCAGCTGCAAGTGCCCTTCGTGCAGGGCACCCATGGTAGGTACAAAGCCAATGCTTTTGCCGCTACAGCGTAATGCCTGCACCCGCTCCCGGATGGTACTAACCTGCTTTATAACTTCCATGTCGGTCCTATACATTTTTGGGATTGGTCAAAGCCGGCAAAAGTAAGTTGTAACGTTTAGAATTGAAAATTAGAATAAAAATTGCTAATTTTGCACGTCCCATTACTGTTGCTTTTTAAATTTTAACCACATATCCATGTCAAAACTGCGAATCTTATACGCCGCCACCGAGATGAATCCCTTCCTTCAGACCAGCAAAGTAGCTGAATTTCTTCAGACGCTACCGCAGGCAATGCAAGAACGGGGAATGGAGATCCGCATTTTTGTGCCACGTTTCGGCCTGATCAATGAGCGTAAGAATCGCCTGCATGAGGTGGTCCGCCTTTCCGGTATCAATATCGCTGTCGGCGATGACGAGAAACCACTGGTAATAAAGGTAGCCTCGATCCCAAATGCAAAGCTACAGGTTTATTTTATCGACAACGAAGATTATTTCCACAGAAAGTCTGTTTTTGTTGATAAAAACAACAAGTTTCATGCTGACAACGATGAGCGCGCTATCTTCTTCTGCAAAGGTGTGTTAGAAACTGTAAAGAAACTGGGTTGGGCGCCAGACATTGTACATTGCAACGATTGGATGACTGGTTTAATACCAATGTACCTGAAGACGACCTACAAAAAGGATCCTATCTTCAAAGATGCCAAGTCGATGTTTACGGTGTACAACCACAACTATACTCAGAAATTTGACGAAGGCCTGCTGGAAAAGGTGAAGATGATGGACATTGACGACAGCATGCTCACAGAACTTCTATCTGCTGACTGTGATGGTTTTGTTAAATGTGGCATGAAGTACGCTGATGCTGTTATCAAAACCAACGAAGATTTTGGAGACAGCATTAATGCAATTTTCAACGAGTTTAAGAAGACAAAGAGCATCAGCACGGTTAGTCCTGATGAGACGCTTCTAGACTCTTATTATGAACTTTATAACCAGCTTGGTCAATAATATCGCTAACCGCTGCGTTAAACTTTAAGCAGAGTTAAGCTAAATACGTTTATATATTTAGATAAATAGGTACCTTTGCGGTACCTATTTTATTTTATAACGAAAACAGATTATGTGTGGAATTGTAGCATACGTTGGGCATAGGGAAGCTTGCCCCATCATTTTAAAGGGTCTGAAGCGGCTAGAGTACAGGGGCTATGACAGCGCAGGTGTTGCGTTGATGAATGGCTCTCTGAACATATACAAGAAAAAAGGGAAGGTAGCCGATTTAGAGGCCTTTCTCTCAGATGTAAACACACACGGAAACATTGGTATGGGCCATACCCGCTGGGCCACCCACGGAGAACCAAACGACGTAAACGCACACCCACACCCCTCTACCTCCGGAAACATTGCTATAATCCATAACGGTATTATAGAGAACTATGCTTCGCTGAAGAAGCTCCTGACAGAGAAAGGCCATACGTTCCAGTCTGACACGGACTCAGAAGTATTCATTAACCTGATTGAGGATATCCGCAAAAACAATAACTGCACCTTGCCAGAGGCAGTGCGACTGGCTATGCATGAAGTAGTAGGCGCTTACGCCATTGTGGTATTAGCCCAGGACAGCCCCAATCAGCTGATAGCAGCCCGTAAAGGTAGTCCGCTGGTGGTGGGTGTTGGCAAGGGCGAGTACTTCCTTGCTTCAGATGCCACGCCTATTATTGAATACACAAACGAAGTGGTATACCTGAACGATTACGAGCTGGCCATTATCAATGAGGGCAAGCTGGAGATCCGGACAAAAGAGGACGTAGAGCAAACCCCTTATGTACAGACGCTGGAGATGGCTCTGGAGTCTATCGAGAAAGGTGGCTACGAGCACTTCATGCTGAAAGAGATATTTGAGCAGCCACGCTCTATCCTTGACAGTATGCGTGGCCGTATGATTGCCGACAGCGACCACCTCATGATGAGTGGTATACGGGAGTACGAGAATAAATTTGCCAAGGCAAAACGCATCATCATTGTAGCCTGCGGCACCTCATGGCACGCTGGCCTCGTTGCAGAATACCTTATAGAAGATTTTGCCCGCATCCCTGTAGAAGTAGAGTATGCTTCAGAGTTCCGTTACAGGAACCCGATTATCACAGAGAAAGACATCGTTATTGCCATTTCGCAGTCTGGTGAGACCGCCGATACACTGGCTGCCATTGAGCTGGCAAAGTCTAAAGGAGCTACCATCTTCGGAATTTGTAACGTAGTAGGTTCCTCTATTGCCCGCGCCACAGATGCCGGTGCTTATACGCACGCAGGTCCGGAAATTGGTGTTGCCAGTACAAAGGCCTTTACTGCCCAGGTAACGGTGCTGACGCTGATTGCGATGATCATAGGCAAAAAGCGCGGAACACTGGAAGAAACAAAGCTTCGCCAGCTCATGGTTGAGTTGGAAACTATACCTGCCAAAGTAGAGCAATGCCTGCAACTGGATGACCAGATAAAGACAATAGCCGCCAAGTATAAAGATGCCACTAACTTCATCTACCTTGGCCGTGGCTACAACTATCCGGTTGCCTTGGAAGGTGCGCTGAAGCTGAAGGAGATTTCTTACATACATGCAGAGGGTTACCCGGCGGCAGAGATGAAGCACGGTCCAATTGCCCTGATAGATGAGCAAATGCCAGTGGTAGTTATTGCCACGAAAGACAGCTCGTATGAAAAAGTGGTTTCTAATGTGCAGGAGGTGCGTGCCCGCAAAGGGAAGGTAATAGCCGTTGTAACAGAGGGAGACACTACTATACCGTCCATGGCGGATTACGTGATTGAGATACCAGAGACAAGCGAGCACCTGATGCCGCTGCTGTCTGTTATTCCACTGCAGCTACTGTCGTACCACATTGCAGTAATGCGCGGCTGTAACGTAGACCAACCACGTAACCTGGCAAAGTCTGTAACGGTAGAGTAAACACAAGTTTAATCATATAAAAAGGGAGCCATTGCTGGCTCCCTTTTTTATTTTACTTATAGTTGTTTAAAACTGCTCTCCCTTCAGGTACTTTGTCTTAAGCAAAGGACAGATTTTGTAGCGTTCATCTTTGGTGTCTTCATATACGGCTTTCAGCACTTCGTACACATTGGCTACCCCCATTTCATTAGCCCATTCAAAAGGACCTTTCGGATAGTTTGTGCCCAGTTTCATGCCCTGGTCTATGTCTGATATGCTGGCAGTTTCTTCCTGTAAGGTGAAGCAAGCCTCGTTGATGATCATGCAAATCATGCGCGGGGTCACCATACCTACTCTGTCGTCCACCAGCAGGTACGCTGTGTTTAAGGCAGCACATACTTCTCTTAACTTATCTCCATGCTCTGGATTCAGCAGGCTAACCTCCAGCACCGGCCGGTTCAGCAACGTTGGAAGGCCGTTAAAACCAATCAAGGTGCAGGGTTCTTCTAAATCAGCCTCTTTTACCAGCGCCGCCAGTTGCACCGTTGCGGCATTGCAGAACACTACCTGTTCCGGTGCATAATAGCTCAGGCGCCCTGGTTGGTTGTGCAGCAGAAAGTCGAAGATGATGTCGGTTGGCCGCAGTTGCTCTCCATGCAGGTTATGGTGGTGCAAAAAAGAAAAGCTCACCTCTTCATTCACCTCCGGGAACTTCTGCTTGAACTCTCCGGCCATTTCAGCGTCTGATAAAACAACTATGTGCATAAAAATTCAGTACTTTTGATAGTAAAGATACAATTTAAAACGAATCCAATTATGGCACACAGTATCATCACCTCTCCCCAGGCTCCTGCTCCCATAGGCCCTTATAGCCAGGCAACTCTTGCAAACGGCACCCTTTACGTATCAGGCCAGATTGCGCTAGACCAGGCAAGCGGAGAGTTAGTTAACAACAGCATTGAAAACGAGACACACCAGGTCATGAAAAACCTCAGCGCCATTTTACAGCAGGCGGATATGAGCTTTGAGAACGTGTTAAAGTGCACCATCTTCGTAAAAGACCTGAACAACTTTGGCCGCATCAACGAAACTTACGGCAGCTACTTCACCAGCAACCCGCCTGCCCGCGAGACAGTGGAAGTAAGCCGGCTGCCAAAAGACGTAAATGTTGAGATCTCCTGTATCGCAGCTAAATAAGGCAAAAGAATAAAGAACTAGTAAAGGACAAAAGAAGAGGGTAAACGAAAAGCTCCTTTGTCTTTTGTCCTTTACGTTATCCACTTTATAACTTTAAACTTACAGCTCCTAACTCCATTAGATGTTGGCTCCCTGAGCGGCAGCTCCTTCATCTCTCTCTTCAGCGGCTTTCTCTTCTGACTCACCATAAACCTCTTCTTCGTGCGGCCCCGGATCGGCGTTAACGGCTGAGTTCCCAACCTCTACCTGCCTCCGGATAACACGCACCGCGTACTCTGCAGGATAGATGTTGTAGCCGTACTTGCGGGAATACACAAACGTGAACACAGCCCCGAAAAAGATAATTTGGGAGGTGAAAAATACCCATGTCAGGATAACGACCACAGAACCTGCCGCTCCATATACTGAGCCTACATCGTTCCTGCCCAGGTAAAATCCGATAAGGCCACGGAAAGCAACGAACAATAAAGAAGTAACCAGCGCACCAACCCACACATCACGCCACTTTATCTTTGCATCAGGCAGAAACTTATAAATGCAGGCGAACAGGAATGACATCAGCACCAGCACAGATAGAAAGTTTCCAATATGCAGCACATATACCACCCAACTGGAGAAGCGCGTGGTCAGAAAGTCGCCAATAGCCACTAAAACGGCATTCGCCAGCAGCGAGAGCAGGAGAATAATAGCTATGGCCAGGATCATCCCAAAGGACAGGAACCTGTCTAAAACAAGCTTCAGGTAGCCGTGCTTGGGCTTCGGCTTCACATACCATATTTCATTTAGTGAGTCCTGTAAGGAGATAAAAACACCTGTGGCTGCAATAAAAAGCGCAATAACACCCACAAAGGCCGCCAGGCTCACGTCAGAGAACTCATTCACGTTCTCTACCATTTTCTGAACAGAATAAGCCCCCTCGGTTCCTATTACTTCCTTAATCTGGTAGTATATCTCACCCGACACAGCCTGCCTCCCAAAGAAGTACCCTGCGGCGCTGATGATGATGATAAGCATGGGTGGCAGGGCGAAGATGGTGTAGTAAGCCAGGGCGGCGCCTTTCTGCCAGGAGTTGTTGTCCATAAACTCTAACATTGTCTCCTTCAATAAGCTCCACACTATCTTAAGCCGGCTTCTTACCATAGTAATCCTTTGGGTCCTTTACTAAGCAGATACGGAAATATCTGATTATGTTTATAAAGAATTAACCTGCTCCACCCTTGCTTGTTTGGGCTCCGCCGCCTTTGATGGTGCAGAACTTACCTAAACGAACTTTATTTTGTACCTTTGTGCCGAATTAGAACGATCTGCATCAGAGAAGAATACATGGAAAGAGAAGTTAGAGTACGCTTTGCCCCAAGCCCGACCGGGCCTCTCCATATTGGTGGTGTGCGCACTGCCTTATATAATTACCTGCTCGCCCGCAAAACGGGTGGCAAAATGATATTGCGCATCGAAGACACCGACCAGACACGCTTTGTGCCGGGCGCTGAAGACTACATCCGGGAATCGTTGGAGTGGTGCGGCATTGAACTGGACGAGAGCCCGTGGAACGGCGGGCCTTATGCCCCTTACCGCCAGTCGGAGCGCAAGCCGATGTACATGCAGTATGCGCTGCAGCTCATCGAGAGCGGCCATGCCTACTATGCCTTTGATACCGCTGAGGAACTGGAGGAAATGCGAGAGCGCCTGAAAGCGGCCAAAGTGGCCACGCCACAGTATAACGCCATCACACGTGCCACTATGCGGAACTCGCTCACCCTGCCGGAAGATGAGGTGAAGCAACTCCTGGAGTCAGGTGAGCCTTACGTTATCCGTCTGAAAGTGCCCCGCAAAGAGGAAGTGCGCCTGAAAGACCTGATTCGTGGCTGGGTAATGGTACACTCTTCTGCCATTGATGATAAAGTACTGATGAAGTCGGATGGTATGCCAACGTACCACCTGGCCAACATTGTAGACGACCACCTCATGAAGATTACACACGTTATCCGTGGGGAGGAGTGGCTGCCATCGGCACCGCTGCACGTATTGCTGTACCGCTACCTGGGCTGGGAAGACACCATGCCGGAATTTGCCCACCTGCCGCTGCTCCTGAAGCCAGACGGTAACGGAAAGCTAAGCAAACGCGACGGTGACAAACTAGGGTTCCCGGTATTCCCGCTGCGCTGGCAGGACCCGAACACAGGCGAGATATCCAGCGGCTACCGCGAGAGCGGTTACCTGCCAGATGCTTTTGTGAACTTCCTGGCTTTCCTGGGCTGGAACCCGGGCACACAACAGGAGCTTTTCTCTATGGACGAGCTAATTCAGGAGTTCTCTGTAGAGCGCATTGGTAAGTCAGGCACGCGTTTCGATATTCAGAAGGCCCGTTGGTTTAACGAGCAGTACCTGCGCGCCAAGCCAGACAGCGAGCTGGCAGATTACCTGCTGAAAGCGCTGGAGGAGCACGATATTACCACTTCGCATGAGAAGGCAGAGAAGATTGCTGGGCTGATGAAAGAGCGCGTGAGCTTTCCGCAGGATTTCTGGCAGGAGGCGAAGTACTTCTTTATCGCCCCGACAGAATATAGCGAGAAAGTGGCTTCTAAAAAGTGGAACAGCCAGTCTGTTGCTGTTTTTGAAGACTTTAAGAATGAGCTCTCTACGCTGGAGAATTTTAATGCCGATACTGTGAAAGAGCTCCTGACAAACATTCTCGACCGCCATAACATGAAAATCGGGCAGGTGATGCAGGCACTTCGCTTAGCCGTAACAGGCGCAGAAGCAGGCCCGGACCTGATGCACATCATTGAGGTAATTGGCCGGGAGGAAACTACTTCCCGTATCGAAACTGCTATTGATAAACTCAGTGTATACGCTACTGCGTAAGCAGCATATTTTAGATAAAGAGAAAGGCTAGCCATACTGGTTAGCCTTTTTTATTTCCTGCTTTATACCTCCTTTGCAACAAATTGCGACTGCTTAGCTTATACAACTAAAGTATAAACTTGTATAACCATGGCTAAGAATAAGAAAGACGATAAGAGCAGTAAGAAAAAATCGAAAGTGCATAAAGACCTGGAAGGCTTTGAAATAAAGGTAAATGAGCACGGCGAGATTATTTCCAACTATAGCATCGACAAGATAAATGAATTCCTGAACCGCAACGTGGAGGACAAAAAGCTGGTGAAGCGTGATGCCGCCGAAAAAGCCAAACGCGAGGAAGAGGAAGAGTATCATATTGAGGAAGGCGAAGAAGTGGAAGAAACAGATGAGGATTTCGTACGCAACACCACTTCTACATCTGATGCAGAAGATGACCCAAACCTGCCAAAGGCCCGCCGCAAGAAAGGGGATGAGGACGAGGATTTAGACGATGAAGTCTAATTCGCTATATTGCTATTGCAACAAACCTTAACCTACAACTATGATAAATTCACACGAAATCGACTACAAGATTTTCGGGCATGACATTCAGGTGCTGGAAGTGGAGCTAGACTCAAATGAAACTGTGGTTGCCGAAGCCGGTGCCATGGTGTACATGGAGGAAGGCATCGACTTTCAGACAAAAATGGGCGACGGCTCCAATCCCAGCCAGGGCTTCCTGGGAAAACTGGTTTCAGCAGGCTCCCGCCTGATCACGGGTGAATCGTTGTTTATGACACACTTCACGCACCATGGCTATGGCAAAAGCCGGGTCGCTTTCTCCGCGCCTTATCCCGGCACGATTCTGCCCATCGACCTGCGGCAGATGCGCAACAGCAGCCTTATTACACAAAAAGATGCTTTTCTAGCTGCTGCACTGGGTACAAAGCTCAGTATCCACTTTAACCAGCGCCTGGGCTCCGGCTTCTTTGGTGGCGAAGGCTTTATACTCCAGAGGATGCAGGGTGATGGCATGGCTTTTATACATGCCGGTGGTACGGTGGTGGAAAAGCAACTGAACAATCAGACACTGCGTGTGGATACTGGATGCGTGGTTGCCTTTGAAGAGGGCATTGACTTCAGTGTCCAGCGTGCAGGCGGCTTGAAGTCTATGATTTTTGGCGGAGAGGGTATTTTCCTGGCTACATTGCGAGGCACCGGCCGCGTGTGGCTTCAGTCTATGCCAGTGAAAAAACTCATCGAAGCGCTCATGCCACGCGGTGAAAACACGAACAAGGAAGGCGGCATGTTCAGCAGCTTCATGGAATAGGCGCGGTCGCTGTGCTTCCATTTAAGAATTCTGAATTAAGAATGGGACCCTGCTGACAGGTAAAAAGCAACAGCCCCGGCAGTTTATACTTGCCGGGGCTGTTGCTTTACAAAGATACTCGTAACTCAGAACTTTAAAGGTTGTTCACCTGCATAATTTCTTCTAAATATTCGCGGGAGTTGCTGAGGCGGGGCACTTTGTTCTGGCCTCCCAGCTTGCCTTTGTGGCGCAGCCAGTTCATGAAAGTACCTTGTGGGGCAGCGTGCACAACAGGTTCCTGCAAGGCAATGTCATTCTGCCGCTTCGCATCGTAATCAGAGTTTACGTCCCGTAATGTTTCGTCCAGCAATTGTGTGAAGCGAGCCAGGTTATCCGGCTCTTTCTCAAACTCTATGAGCCACTCATGGCCGCCGCGCTTGCCGCTTTCCATGTAGACGGGTGCTGCTGTAAAATTAGAGATGATGGCACCCGTAGCCTGGCAGGCTTTCGTAATAGCCACTTCTGCGTTTTCTACAATCACCTCTTCGCCAAAGGCATTGATGAAGTGCTTGGTGCGGCCGGAAATCTTGATGCGGTACGGGTCGAGGCTGGTAAAGCGGATGGTGTCGCCAATCTTGTAGCGCCACAGGCCAGCGTTCGTAGAAATTACAATGGCGTAGTTCTTATCCAATTCCACCTGGTCCAGCGTCAGCGTTTGAGGCTGTTCCTCGTCAAACTGGTCCATCGGGATAAACTCGTAGTACACGCCATAGTCCAGCATCAGCAGCATTTCATCTTCTGTACCTGCCTGGTCCTGTATTCCGAAGAAACCCTCCGAGGCATTGTATACCTCCAGATAATGCATTTTATCAGATGGGATGATGTCGCGGAACAATTGCCGGTATGGTCCGAAAGCTACCGCGCCGTGGTTGAACAGTTCGAGGTTGGGCCACACCTCAAGGATGTTACGCTTACCAGTTACTTCCAATATGCGCTTCAGCAGCACGTACGTCCAGGTAGGCACACCGCTCATGCTGGTAACATTTTCCTGAACCGTTATCTCCACCATCTTTTCGATCTTTTCCTCCCATTTATCCATCAGCGCTACCTTAAGCGGAGGAGTGCGCATAGCCTCTGCCCATATCGGCAGGTTCTGCATAATCACCGCTGATACATCGCCGCAGGAAACTTTAGAATTAAATTCGCTGGGCCTGTGGCTACCGCCTATCGAGAGGCCCTTGCCTGAGAAAAGTTTTGTATCTGGATAAAGATTAACATAGATAGAGAGCATGTCTTTGCCCCCCTTGTAGTGGCAGTCTTCCAAAGACTCCGGGCTAACCGGTATATATTTGCTGCGGGCATTCGTAGTACCGGATGATTTGGCAAACCACTCGATCTTGCTTGGCCACAACAGGTTCTGCTCTCCCTTCATTACCCGCTCAATATAGGGGTAAAGGTTCTCATAATCCGTTACCGGCACCCGCTCCTGAAACTCCCGCACCGACAGGTTCTCTTTGTAGCCATACTTCTTGCCCCACTCTGTGTTCTTCGCCGTGCTAATCAGGTTCTGGAAAAGTTCTGCTTGCACCTCATGCGGGTACTTCCGAAACAGGTCAATGTCATGAATCCGCTTCTTCATCACCCACGTCACTATCGAGTTTATTATTTCCAATTTTTTTGCTGATTGTTAGTTGTTAATAGTTGGGAAGCTACATCTGCAGGTTTGTGTTTGTCACTTTTATCAAAGTATTTATCAGCTTTGGCAACTTCTGCAGTATAGAGAAAACATATTCATACTCTTCCTGCGTCAGCAGCTTTCTGATTTTACGCTTTTCGTTCCAATCCAGACATTCATATACAGAACCTCTGGCATACCTAAAGAATTGTATTTTCTCCTTTTTTCCATAACGGCCAAAACCTTCCGCAATGTTCGCAGAAATACTGTCTCCGGCTTTAGTGAACTGAATACCAATGGTGTTTTTCGCGAAGTGCTCCCACCGTTCTGCTCTTAACCATATGAAGTTGCTCAGGGTAAAGGATACTTTATATGCGTCAATGTCATTGAGCTGTATATGCTTCCGCTCCTCCATACAAAGGCAGTACGAAAACAATCTACAAATAACAATCAACAAGCTATACCTTCCGCTTCAGTTCAAAGTGTTTACCCAGGTATACGCGGCGCACCTGTTCATCGGCGGCCAGTTCTTCTGCAGTTCCTGACTTCAGGATTTTTCCTTCGAAGAGCAGGTAAGCGCGGTCTGTAATGGAAAGGGTTTCGTTTACGTTGTGGTCGGTGATGAGGATACCGATATTCTTGCTTTTCAGCTTGGCCACAATACTTTGAATCTCTTCCACGGCAATGGGGTCCACACCAGCAAAAGGCTCATCCAGCAGCACAAATTTCGGGTCAACGGCCAGGGCGCGGGCAATCTCGGTGCGGCGGCGCTCCCCACCTGACAGTACAATGCCTTTGTTTTTGCGCACGTGCGTCAGTGAGAACTCCTCCAGCAGATCCTCTACCTTTTCGTGCTGCTCCTTTTTAGGAAGGTTTGTCATTTCCAGTACGGCCAGAATGTTCTCCTCTACCGTTAGCTGCCGGAAAACAGAGGCCTCCTGTGCCAAGTACCCGACACCACGTTTAGCACGTTTGTACATCGGCAGATTTGTAATGTCTTCTGTGTCCAGATAAATCTTACCGGTGTTGGGCTTCACCAGGCCCACAATCATATAGAAAGATGTCGTTTTACCGGCACCATTCGGTCCCAGCAATCCCACTATTTCGCCTTGGTTTACCTCTACGCTTACATCGTTTACAACTGTACGCGATTTGTATTTTTTTATTAAGTTTTCTGCTCTCAGTATCATCGTGGCTAAATTACGCATAAAGGCTGCATCCTGCAACGTGTAAGGACTCGGTTACCAGCCACTATCTTAACGCCTTATATTATCTATTTACTATTAAATGGAACTAATATTTTATATAATACTTTGTTTATATATTGGACAAGCGCATTTTAATACATAACTTATAACTCGCTTATTTATTCCGAACACTAACTATGCCACTGTTTTCAATCTTATCGGTGTGCCAGCAATTGGCTTTTTCAGGTCTGCTACTTTTAGGAGGCTATACCAGTATAGCCTCTACCCCCACAGAACCCTCTGATAACGACTCTAAAAAACCCGGCAGCAGCAGCCCGGCTACTGCCACTACGCTGAAGGGCATTGATGTGTCGAGGTGGCAAAAAGACATTAATTGGGAGCTGGTAAAGGACGAACAGGTTGTATTTTCTTTTATAAAAGCCACGGAAGGCGACTTCAGGCAGGATCCTTATTTTTCGCGTAACTGGAGCGAGTCAAAGCGCAACGGCATCCGCCGTGGAGCCTACCATTTCTTTAAGCCACAGGCTCCCATTCAGTGCCAGATAGAGCTTTTCACAAACTCCGTTGTGCTGGAGCCCGGCGACCTGCCACCCGTGCTGGATGTAGAGGTATCAGACCCTAAAGTAAGTCCTGCGCAGCTGCGCGAGAGCATAAACACCTGGTTAGAGGCTGTAACAGCACACTATGGCATAAAACCCATCATTTATACCAGCCAGAACTATTACCAGCGCTACCTGAAGGGGCACTTCAAAGGCTATCACTTTTGGATTGCCCGTTATAGCTCCGTACAACCGGAGGTACACCACACAGATAGCTGGATGTTCTGGCAACATTCCGACAGAGGCAGGATAACGGGTATCAAAACGAACGTAGATATGAACTACTTCCTCGGCGACGTAGAAACCCTGTCTCAGCTGTGTATTCCTGATTTAGTGGCTTCAGAGGAAACAAGCCCTCTGCAACAGCTGAAGCACATGTACCCGCTGCCGTAGGTATAGCTTCTCAGCGCAAATTCCTTTTCC
The DNA here is from genome assembly GCF_042686245.1 of Pontibacter toksunensis. NCBI lineage: Bacteria > Pseudomonadati > Bacteroidota > Cytophagia > Cytophagales > Hymenobacteraceae > Pontibacter > Pontibacter toksunensis. Next base: position 131,493 of record NZ_JBHUOX010000003.1, read on the forward strand.
CTGATGCCATCGCTGCTGATAGCAAGCACTGGCTTATGCATGTGCTTTTTATCTATCACTATAAAAACAGCGAATGGAAACACCAGTACAAAATGTAACAGAAGAGGCTTTAGAAACCGCAGCCCCTCCTGCCCCAACCCTCGACCAGCACAAGCTTGAAATGTACATGCACAAGCTAAGTATGGAGCAGAACCTTGTCAAAGGCATATTGGCAGGTCTTCTTGCTGCTGTGGCAGGCGCCTTAGTATGGGCTGTCGTCACGGTTGCCACCGGCTATCAGATAGGCTACATGGCTGTTGCCATTGGCTTTGCGGTAGGCTATATGATGCGGATAGCAGGCCAGGGAATAGATAAAATCTTTGGTGTGATGGGAGCACTGCTGGCGTTATTTGGCTGTATGCTGGGCAATTTCCTGAGCACCTGCGGCTTTGTAGCGAACGAGTACAACTTAGGTTACATGGAAGTGCTGCTGACGCTGGATTACGCTTATATTCCAGAACTGATGGTGGAAACCTTCTCTCCTATGGATGTACTTTTCTACGGCATCGCCCTGTACCAGGGATACAAAATGTCTTTCCGGCACATTACCCAAGAGGAGCTGATAGCCAACGCCGCTGCAACTCCTGTTGCACAGTAATCACAAAAAGAAAGGCTCCTGATGAAGGAGCCTTTCTCTATTTTATCCGGATGTCCTTGATGCGAAGCTGCAGCGAGATAACGCCCCGGTAAATATTTTCCTCCACCGTATAACACACATCAAACGGAATGCCTTTGGAGATGACACTGTAGTAGTCGCTGAGGCCAAAGCCAATGGCGTCGATGCTGTGGAAGCCATCCTGTGTCAGGCGCAGCTTCAGGTGTGAATCACCAACAATGCGCACGCTGCCTGTGTCGTACACACACTCCGACTCAAACACCGGCCCCATGTTGCCGGGCCCGAATGGCTCCATCTGACGGATAATATTGTAGAAGTTGCGGGTAATCTGCTTCAGTTCGATTTTCCCGTCTATTTGTATCTGCGGAATCTTCTGCTCAGCCGTAATAGTACTGGCCACTACCTCCTCAAAGCGCTCCCGAAAGGCCTGCACATTCTCCACGGGCAGCGTAAGCCCTGCCGCATACATGTGTCCCCCAAACTGCTCCAGCAAATCAGCACAGCTCTCTATGGCATCATGCACATTAAACCCGTGCACAGAACGCGCTGAGCCTGATGCCATACCGTTTGATTGGGTAAGGATGATAGTAGGGCGGTAATATTTTTCGATACAGCGGGAGGCCACAATACCAATCACGCCTTTATGCCACGTCTCCTTAAACAGCACAGTAGAGGAAGCCGATTTAAGGAAATCATCCTCCTCAATCATCTGTAGCGCTTCTTTGGTGATGTTCGAGTCTTTGGTGCGGCGCTCTTTATTAGACTCATTGATGATGGCGGCCATCTTGAAGGCCTCATCTTTCGTTTGGGCCAGCAACATGCGCACAGAGTTCTTGGCATCGCCCATACGTCCTGCGGCATTAATGCGCGGTGCAAAGCCAAACACAATGCTGGTAATGTCCATCTCGTAGTTGATAGCCGCCAGTTCCTTCAGCGCCTCCAGGCCTGGCCGCATAGGCTGCGGACCGTTCAGGTGGCGCAGTCCGAAGTGCGCCAGGATGCGGTTCTCACCTGTGATAGGCACTATATCCGCTGCTATGCTTACTACCAGCAGGTCCAGCATCTTAAATGCTTCTTCCTGGTCAATATCGTTTTGTATGCAGAACGCCTGCGCCAGCTTAAAGCCCACACCACAGCCCGACAGCTCCTTGTAAGGGTAAGGGCAATCTACCTGTTTCGGGTCAAGCACCGCTACAGCGTCCGGAACGTCATCGTCTGGTAAGTGGTGGTCGCATATGATAAAGTCGATGCCTTTTTCCTTGGCACTTGCCACTTTATCAGCAGACTTGATACCACAGTCTAGGCTGATGATGAGCTTAAAGTTATTTTCCGCTGCCCAGTCTATACCTTGCTGCGATACGCCGTAGCCTTCCTTATACCTGTCCGGAATGTAGAAGTCTATCTGGTGGGTATAGTGCCGCAGGAAGCCGTACATCAGTGCCACAGAGGTGGTGCCGTCTACATCATAGTCACCATATACCAGAATCTTCTCGCTTTTGTGCAGTGCCTCGTTCAGGCGATCTATGGCCTTGTCCATTCCCTTCATCAGGAAAGGGTCGTGCAGGTCTGAGAGGGAGGGGCGGAAGAAGCTCTTCGCTTCTTCGAAGGTGCAGATGCCGCGCTGGCAAAGGATACTGGCTAAGGTGGGGCTTATCTTGAGGCTCTCTGCTAAGCGCTCCACTACCTCTGCTGGCGCCTCCTCGCTATATACCCACCTTTTCTCCATATGCTTCTGCTACACGCGTGTCGTTTGGTTACAAAGGTAGCTTTTTTCAGAGGATTTTGAGTGACCCAACGGATATCCGGCGCTAACCTTCGTCTTAATTTATGTATTTTTGCTGTGGTACAATAGGATAGACGTGAAACGACTCAAGGAGCTTTTCGAAAAGTATAAGAATTATTCCCTCGACCTGATTATGTATGGGTTCTTTATCCTTTTCATACTGATTCTCATCATTTTCTTTGGTTAAATCTTCACGAACAGCAACTTAGTTTACTGTATCCCCTCGTAATTTGCGGAACCTCTTGCGGGCATCTGCCGCATAGATGCTTCCCTGGTGCTTAACCAACAGGTCATTGTAAAGTTTCTGCGCCTTTTCCTTATCCTTCAGGTTCTCCTCATAGATAAAGGCCAGCCTGTACAAGGCGTCATCGCTCAGAATATCTGTTTTGGGGCTGCTTACGATTTTCTGCAGGTTTTCCACGGCCTTCTCAAACTCTCCGGAACGCTCATAGATGTTGGCTTTCTGGAAATATATCTCGTCTGTGAGGCTGTGATCCGGAAACTGCTGCAGCATGGCGTCTAGCGCTGTCTGCGCCTCCTGCAGCTTGTTCTGGAACACCAGCAGGTCGATGGCGGCATAGGCCTCCATGGCAACCGTAGACGTATCCAGGCCGGTGTTATCTGTAATCAGCAGGCTCAGGTCCATGGCGTCGTTGGCTATCTCGCGGCTGGTGGCCAGCTTCAGGATATCGAGGTGCGCCTGCGCCAGCTCGAAGTCGCCTTTGTAATAGTTGAGGCGGGCGTTGCGCAGCTTCGCCTCGTGCCCTACCGTAGTCTCTTTATGTGATTTCTCTACCTGTGAGTAAAGCAGGGTACTCTCCCACGGCTCCCCCTTCAGCAGATAAATATCCCCCAAGGTCAGTTTGCTGTCTGCCACCAGGCTGGAGTTAGCGCGGGGCATGCTAATAGCCTCCTGTAGCAGGGCAATGGCTTTTTCCTTGTCATCGAGGTGGAAGGCGTATAAGGCTGCCATGTGCTGCAGCACCTCTACTGTTTCAGGCTTGCGACCTACTTCGTTCAGAAGCGCTTCATAGTCTGCTAACAGCGCCCGTATCTTCTCCTCATCTACCGGAAACGTGTTCTGCACCTGCTCTTCGCGGGCATTTATCAGGCGCTGCCGTGCCACCAGGTAGTACGGCCCATCCGGGTACTCCTGCACAATATATTCATAGGCCTCAACGGCACCCTGGTAGTCCTTGTTCTTCAGGCTGATGGCACCAAGTTCCATCACGCGGGTACCGCCGCTGCGTGTACGCTTGTCTACGGCACGTGCCTGCAGCAAGGCGCCGTAAAAATCGCGGCGCTGCACATACAGCCAGATAAGCAGTTCATTAAAGGAGAGCTTGTCCGGGTTCTGCTGCACTTTCAGGATCAACTCTTTCTCCAGCGCATCAAAATGCTTCTCTTCCCGCATGCTGTTCTGCAGCATGTTTTGCGCATATCCCAGTTCCTTCTCATCCGCCTGCACCAGGTTCAGTGCCTCTGATATGAGTTGCTCCGTCTTCTGGCGGTACATGTACAGCGAGATAAGCGAGCGGTTATACGCCATGGGGTCATTGGTTAACTGGCGGCCGCGCAGGTAGGCTTTCTCGGCATAGTCGTAGAGCTCGTTTTGTATGAAAGCACTGGCCAGCACAATCACTGATTCCGGTTTAAGATCTGCTATCAGGCTGTTATACTGCTTTTCGGCTGCGGCTTTATCTCCGGCTGCCTGATATACCATGCCTAAGTCCACCTCATAGCCCGGGCTGCCAGGGAACCGCTTAATTGTTTTCTTTACCAGCTTCTCGGCTTCCTTGTAGTTCCGCTGCGCCAGGAGCACCTTCAGGTAATCCGGGTACACCACGTTAAACAGCCGCTGCTCGTTTATCAGTTTGCTGTAAAGCGACTCAGCTTTTTCGTAATCGCCCTGACTTAGATACTGCCGGGCTAGTTCCAAATCCTGGTGCTGTGCCTGTGCTGCCGGTACAGCCAACAGCATCAGCAGCGAAAGCAGGAAGGTATAATATGATTTTGCTAGCATAGTTCTCTTAAAACGATAAGGTAGCTTCAGTTAATATGCACCTGATACTAAGACTCCTTTAAAATATCTTATACTGATAATCAGGCAGTCTGTGAAATTGTTGCGGATACTTTCTTCTTAACTATGAATATACTCAATCAGTTTAAATTTTTGAGACATAAGTAGTAAGTCTGTGCCAGGTTCTTCTGTAGATGCAGCACAGCGAAGCTAAAAAGCAGAAAGCCACTCTGTGGGAGTGGCTTTCTGCTTTTTAATATCTGCGACAGACTAGAAGAATCTAACACGGTTGTCTTTCACATCCGCTTTCTCTCTGATGGCTTCGAAAGCGTTGTTCTGAACTGTGTTGGTACGGGTGCTACGCAGCTGCTCTTTCACGTTGGAGAAGTCGTTGATCTCTGGTGCAGGGTTCATTTGCGTCAGTTCTACCATCAGCACGCCGGTCTGGCCCTCAAACGGAGCTGTGCGGGCACCTGGCTTCAAACCGAAGGCCTTGCCAACTGCTACCGGCTCTACACCTAAACCAGGTATAGCAGCAGAAGCAAATGTTACGTTATCAGCGGTTTTAACCGACGCATCCGGGCCATAGCTGGCGGCAATGGCGTCTAAAGTCCCTTTCTGGTCCTTTAGTTTCGCAATGATTTGCTCTGCCTTCAACTCGTTACGTACAGCGGCAGTCAGTTCTTCGCGCACATCCTCCAGTTTGGCATAGCCTTTCTCACGCTTGTTCGTGAGGGCTGCCACCACAAATTGATCCTCAATCTCGAAGACAGGCGATACATCCCCTACTTCCGTGTCTTTGGCATAAGCCCAACGCACCAGTTCACGGGCATTGTTCAGGTTATTTACAACGATGTTGTTTTTACCGATGGCAATGGCTTCTTCTTTTACAAGTGAAGGATTCTTTGCAGCGTTTTCTGAGAACTCTTCCACGCTTTCACTTGTACCGGACAGTTCATCCGCTACAGCATAAGCCGCATCGCGGGTAGACTCACTAGGTTCAACAGCACGCTGCAGACCAGCAATCTGATACGTCTGGTTTGATTTAGGACCCGTTACCTTCACAATGTGGTAGCCATACTCTGTCTCTACCAGGTTTGGCAATAAGCCAGTGCCTGAATAATTGAACACCGCCTGGTCAAACTCTGATACCATTTGCCCTTGCGGGAACCAGCCCAGGTCGCCACCTGTAGAGGCAGTTCCGTCTGTACCGTGCTGGGCAGCCATTTGTGCAAAGTCAGCACCGTTTCTGATTTGCGCCAGCACATCCTGTGCTTTCGCCTGAGCAGCAGCTTTGGCTTCCGGTGTCTCATTTTCCGGTCTGATCAGGATGTGGCTTGCTCTCACAGCACTTGCATCTGATTCTCTGACATCCATTACTTTGAAAAGCGCAAGCGTACCATTCTGGTTGTATGGTCCGTAAACCTTGCCTTCTTCCAAAGGTAACTGGGTACGTAGCTGCTCTGGCAATTCACCTGGGTTGCGGTAAGTACCATCAAAAGGCACATCAGAATTTGCGTTCACAAAAGCAGAGTCGTTGGTGGCCGCAGCAAACTGCTGCGACAAGGTACCAACCTCCTGGTTCACGTAAGAACTGTCTTCAGCAGAGGCGTTCACCGGTATGGTTACAAACTCAACTGAGCGGCCCTCTTCAACCTTGTATAGTTCTTTGTTACGGTCGAAGTAATCCTGCAACTGTGCGTCTGTTACCTGCACTGCTGAGTCAGACACACTAGCAAAAGGCACAAACAAAGCCTTAATGCTTGCAGCCGCATTTTGTGCCTGGTAGTGGTTTTTAGCCTCTGCGTCAGTAATGTATACCGTCTTGTTCAGCAGGTTCATGTACTTCGTCTGCAGGCGATCTGCAAAAATGCTTTGCTCGAAGTTAACCCACATCGGGCGTGCGTTCGGGCCCATCTGGTCCAGGTTCTGCAGGTACTGCACCACCTGGTTGCGGTCGAACTGGCCTGTCTGCGGATTGGTGAATGCCTGCTGCACGGCCGGGTGAATATTATTACCCTGCACCATATCTGCCAGCTCTTCTTCTGTTACCTCCAGGCCAAGGCGGTCATATTCTTTTTGAAGCGCAATTTTAAAGATTAGCTGGTTCCAGGCCTGCTCACGCAACATGGCTAACTCACCCTCGTTCGCAGAACGGCCGGTACGGTTTTCGTAATCCGCCTTCATTTGCTGCAGCACCTGGTCGAACTCCTGATAATCAATTTCTTCACCGGCTATTTCGCCAACAGTGGTCGTATCGTTACCTAAAAGCCTTGAGTTAGGCCCAAGCAGGTCTCCACCCACTACAAAAACGCCTAGCCCTATGGCAATGGCGCCTACAGCCCAACCAGACTTCTCTCTAATCTTGTTAATTAATGCCATTCTTTATTTAAAATATAAAAGGATTGTGCAAAATAAGGTTAATCGTGCTAAAATTCAAAATTTTTATCTTTCTGTTTAGTCCGTAGCATCTGCCTGAGAATCTGTGTTTTTAACGAGCTTCACGGCATCTATGCGGTTCTCATCCATTGAGAGTACTCTGATGGTGAAAGGTGGCACGGTCACCTCATCACCAGGAAGCGGTATCTCTCCGAATACAGACAAAATTAACCCACCTAACGTTTCATAGTCACCCTCCGGTAAGGCTAGGTTATACTTGTCGTTGAGGTAATCAATTTCGTGGCGGCCACTCAGGAAGTAGATTCCCTTCTCGGGCAGCACCTGTTCCAGCAGCCGCTGGTTTACATCGTACTCGTCTTCTATCTCTCCGAAAATTTCCTCTATCACATCTTCTACAGTTACTATGCCAGAAGTGCCCCCAAACTCGTCTACCACCACAGCCACGGTACGGTGCTCCGAGACAAACTTCACGAATAGTTCGCTGGCCAGCATGCTCTCCGGCACCATGCTCACCTGCCCCAGAATCTCAGAAATGCTTTTGGGCTGCCTGAACATGGCCAGCTGGTGGCAGTAGCCAATGATGTTATCGATAGAGTCTTCGTAAATAAGTATTTTGGAGTGCCCTGTTTTCATAAATGTCTGCCCCAACTCCTCCACGGAGCTATTCACATCTACTGCCTTTATCTCTGTGCGCGGCACCATGCATTCCCGCACCTTCACCGTCTTAAAATCAAGGACATTGTGGAAGATAAGCTGATCTACTTCAGGCGAGTTCTCAGTTTCCGGGTGGTACAAGCGGTTCTTGATGAAAGCATTCAGGTCTGTAAAACCGAATACTGGCTTCTCTTCCGAAAACTCAATCCGGAAGAACTTTTCTGCCACCCATTTGCTCAGGCCAACAATGAGGAAAACCACCGGGTACAGCAGGTAATATATCACCAAGATAGGTATGGCCAGCACCTGCAGCATGCGGTTGGGATTGATGGCGAAAAGGCTGCGGGGCAGGAACTCAGCGGTCAGCAGCACCACCACCGAAGCTATGATTATCTGCAGTAGGAGTACCAGGAAGTTAAACTGCAACGCGTCTGGCAGGTACATCGAGAACAGCTGACTCAGCACACTGGCAATGGCAAGGCCATACAGCACCAAGGCCAGCGTATTGCCTATGAGCGTGGTGCCCATCAGGCGGGTAGGGCGCTTTAGCAGAAAGCTCAGAATGCGCCCTGAGAGCACTCCGTTTTTCTCATTCAGCTCAATCTGAATTTTGTTGGCGGCCATAAAGGCCATTTCTATACCCGAGAAAAAGGCAGAGAACAATAGCGCGATAAATAATACAATGATCTGACTGGGGTCTACCATAGAAACGTTTGATCCAAAACAATCAGGCGCCGTTTTTCTTTTTGCGGTAATAGTACAGCATATACAGCACCAGGCCAATCATAAAGAGCCAGTAGTTACCGATAAAATCATCTTCCTCCATACTCCGGTGGGCACCGATAACCATAACCACGCATGACAGCGATAGTAAAATAATATTTACAAGCCTTTGGTTCATTATTCTTTCAGATTGAATTGCCCGGTCACTTTCCGGATTCTGTAGTTTGTAAAACCCTGGTCCGCCTCAAGGCCCTGCCCTATCACCACTTCCTCCGGCGAGGTTATTTTCACCATTTTATCGGTATAGATGCGGGCTTTCCGCCTGTCCCAATATAGTTCTTCTGTTTCTAGCTTTTCCTGTTTTTTCAGGTTGTCTACTATCACATTGCCGCGTACCTCGAAAAGGTTCTGGTTGCGGTCCTGTTTCCCATAGTTTGCCTTCAGCGTGGAGGTTACCTGTTCTCCCTGCACTCCCTGCTCAAAAAACTCCACATACAGGCCTTCCGGGAAAACACCGTCTCCAGTCTCGAACTCCTGCTGCACAGGGGCCTGCAGCTTGACAAGCAGCTTGGCAGAGTCGCTGTAGAGCGTAATAACGTCATGGTTCTCCACTGTTGGCCCCGTATACTTCGGTTCCTTATCCGGGTCCTTTAAGTCGTCTTTACAGCCAAAGCCTGCAATAGCCATCATGGCCATCAGCCCTATTATCCATGCTTTTCGCATTGCTTTCATTTAACTTGTTGTATGTAAGTTAGCAAAATCTATGCTGAAACGGCTATACCTTTAGTTCTGGCAGCCTTCAAACACAAAAAAGGCCGCTTCATGAACGGCCTTCTTGTTTTATCAGGAATAGATAACTTTGCTATTAATCAATTCTTCGCTTAATAAACCACCTGCTGTTTACTGTAAACTCCAGACCAACCTGGAGGTAATCTTCTTTTACGAGGCCATTCTCGGTGGTGCCGCGCTGTCCGTAGCCTAAGGAGAAGTTTAACTGGTAAAGGTCGTATACCGTAGAGCGGCCAATTGGCAGCGTAGCTCCTACCGTTACACCTTTGTCCGTGATGCGCTCGCCGTTCAGCTCGTAAGGTGTTTGGCCGTAGTAAAGCCCGCCTCGGTACATAATGCGCTTAAAGTAGTTGTCAATAGAGTTGGCTTCAGGTGTATATTCCCCGCCTACTGACAATCGGTAGCTGTCTTTCAAACCACCGTCATTTCCTTCGAAATTCTTGAAGTCTGACCACTTGTAGCTAGCAAAATCAGCTGCCACCGTTAAGTTGGAGCCATTGTCGATGCTGATTCCGGCCCTTAGGCTTGCTGGTACTATAACGCTGTTTTCTGCACTATCCGCCGCAGCCCCCGGGAGCGTAAGGCGCTCATAGGTAACTTTGCGCTCGGCATCCAGTTTAGACTCAAAGCTGTATACCGTACCGGCACTCAGAAACAGCTTGTCGGTTACTTTCTGGCGGTAATTGGCACCTGCCCTAAAGATAAAGTCGTTGTAGCTGGTCCGGTCAACTACGGTAACACGCTCCTGCCCCACAGCCTCCTGCTCCGGGTCATTGATGGTGCTGGATGACTCGTTTGTTATGTTGCCGAAAATATAAGAGGCGCTACCGCCCACTGTCAGGCCTCCGGCAATGCGTACGCCATGGGCAAAGTATACCTCTGATAAGCCGCCACTGCCCACATACTCCCGGAAGATAGTAGCCTGCGGGTTACCTTCCACCGCATCAGAGATATTTACCTGATAATTAACAGTAGAGAAAGGGCGCAGACCTACAGCCGAGCTCCAGCGCTTGGTAACCGGCACTGTCAGCGAAATGTTGTTCAGGTTGCCGTTTCCGTTTGTTTGCGAACTGCTCTCGCTGCTTACTTTTTTCACCTGCCCCGCAATGCCCATGGTAAAGTTGGTGATGCTGTTATAGTAAAGCAGGGCTGGGTTAGCTGTGTTTGGTTGGTAACTGTTGGCAGCGCTGATACCGGTACCCGCCATACCAGCGTTCCGTACAGTGCCAAGGTTCTCGTTTATCTCTCCCAACCCATAGCGGGAATAGGGGGTGTTGCTGATAAGCTGTGCCTGGGTGGTGTGCGCCAAGCATAGCGCCGCAAAACCTATCAGTACTCGGAATGTCTTATACATTATGTGTCAAAATTCTGTGAAGTCCGATCAAGACCAGTTCAGGAATTACAAAGATGCGTCCTTTTAACTTACTTTCAAAAAATCCCGCATCGCCCCCGCAAAGTATAACCACCAGATCGGCAGCTTTTTCTGTGTAAGCCTGAATAAAGCCATTCAGTTCTGCCACGGTACCAGCCAACACACCACTTAGGATGGACTCCTCGGTGCTTTGCCCTGTGAGCGGAAAGCCATTTTCAACCCGCTGTACTAACGGCAGCCGGTCTGTAAAAGTATGAAGGGCTTTAAATTTCATGCTTAGGCCCGGCGCAATGCCCCCACCGTGGTAGTTGCCCCCGCTGTCAACAAAGTCATGCGTAATGCAGGTGCCGGCATCAAATACCAGGCAATTGCGGTTCGGGAAGAAATAGTGGGCACCGGCCGCTGCTGCTATTCTATCAGCACCCAGCGTTTGCGGTGTTTTGTAGAGGTTGAAAACAGGCAAGGCTGTCTGCGCCGTAAGCTCTACGAGCTTACCGGTAACAGACAGCCTTTGCTGTATACTTTGTGTGTTGGCCGCCACCGAGGCAACTATGGCATGGTCAAAAGCCTGGCTTTGCAATACTTCCGGCAGTTGCTGCCCCTGAATGTACCCCTGCTCCACCAGTGCATCTTCTTCAAAGACGCCATACTTTGTACCTGTGTTCCCGATATCGATGGCGACGGTGCGCATACAATTACATAAAGTACTTTAGGCGAACCACTTCTTTTTCTGACAGGTAGCGCCAGTTGCTGCGCGGCAGGTCTTTCTTTGTAAGTCCGGCGTACTGCACACGGTCCAGCGTTACCACCTCGTAGCCCAGGTGCTCGAAAATACGACGCACAATGCGGTTACGGCCAATATGGATTTCTATACCTACAAACTTGTTAGATTCTCCCAGTATAGCGACATCGTCTACTTCTGCTTTACCGTCTTCCAGTTCCACACCTTCGGCGATTGTCTTGAAGTCTTCTTTGGTAAGTGGCTTGTCTAGTTCTACCTGGTAAATTTTCTTGATGCCGTTGGATGGGTGCGTCAGCTTTTGAGCCAGCTCACCGTCGTTCGTAAACAGTAACAAGCCGGTCGTGTTGCGGTCTAATCTACCTACCGGGAATATGCGTTCTGTAGAAGCATTCGCCACCAGGGCCATCACCGTCTTTCTTCCTTCCGGGTCATCTGTGGTTGTCAGAAAGTCCTTTGGCTTGTTGAGCAGCACATAAACAAGTTTCTCGCGGTTCAGGATTTTCTTGCCATACTGTACATTATCAGTAGGCTGTACTTTATAGCCCATCTCCGTTATCACTTCCCCGTTCACTTTTATCTCACCAGCTTCTATCAGCAGGTCAGCTTCGCGGCGGGAGCAAATACCAGCGTTCGCAATAAAGCGGTTCAGGCGGATAGTTCCATCGGCCTCGTCTTCATCCCTGCGATTTGTTTTCTTGATGCGCGGGTTATCTTTGTAGCGGCTCAGGTTATAGTTTGGCGTTTGTGGTTCTTCACCCTTTTTGTCGTCGAAGCGGCTGTTGCCACGGTCACGGTCGCCAAAGCTTTTGCCTTTAGCGCCTCTGTCGCCTCCAAAGGGGCGCTTCTCACCGAATGAAGGTTTGCTTTCGCGGTTATAGCCACGGTCTCCTTCTTCTCTGCGGCCGGCACCAAACGGTTTCCTGTCTCCGCTTTCGCGCCTTGGCTCAAAAGAGCGCTTCTCACCACCTTCATTTCTTCCGGCACCAAAGCTTCTTCTTTCACCGTCGTCGCGGCGTGGTCTGTCGTTTCCGAAAGAGCGTTTCTCTCCGCCTTCCTTTCTATCTCTATCTCCGCCAAAAGAGCGTTTCTCTCCGCTGTCTCTCCTGTCTGCTCTGTCGCTATTAAAAGTTTTACGGTCGCCGCCTTCCCTTCTATCGCTTCTGTCGCCGAAGGTGCGTCTTTCGCCGCTGTCCCTTCTTTCAGGTCTGTCAGTGCCAAAGGAGCGTCGCTCGCTTCTTTCTCCGCCACGGTCATCTCTCCTGTCGGAGTTATAGCCGCCTCTGTCGTTGCTGCGTCTTTCGGGCCGGTCTGAATTGAAGGAGCGTCTTTCGCCGCCTTCTCTTCTGTCACCTCCGAAAGAACGTTTTTCGCCACCTTCTCTTCTGTCAGGCCTGTCGCTGTTGAACGGTTTGCGCTCTGCTCCTTCTCTTCTATCGCCGTAAGAGCGTCTTTCGCCGCCTTCGCGTCTGTCTGATCGGTCTGCATTGAAAGGCCTGCGTTCGCCACCGTCCCTGCTAGGGCGGTCTGCGTTAAAGGAGCGGCGCTCGCCGGAATCTCTTCTATCGTTATCTCTCCTGTCAGAACCGAAGGAGCGTCGCTCACCTCTGCTGTCTGGCCGGTCGGATTTGTCTCGTCTGTTAAATATTTTCTTGCCTTCGCGGTCGTTGCTTCCGGGCCTGCCAGATGAGTTTCTGTCAGCGCCTCTTCTGCCTGCTCCCGCACTGTCGCGGTCAGGTCTTTCGTTATCTCTTGCCATGGTAATATTTTTATGGATGCAGTATCGCTACTGTACCTTTATTGTGTGCAGTATTAAGGAATAATGGTGTATTATAGTTCAATAAGGGTGCTGAACTACTTAATCGGCGGTTTCGCCTATTACGTTCTCTTCGATGGCAAAATCCCTTAGTTGCGGAAGGTCTTTGATGTGGTTGATGCCGAAGTAATCCATGAACTTCTGAGACGTGCCGTACAACACGGGCCTGCCAATGGTATCGGCCTTGCCTTTTATTTCTATCAGCTCTTTTTCCAGGAGCTTATGAACGGCATAGTCGCAGCCCACGCCCCGTATCTGCTCTATAGCCGACCTAGTGACCGGCTGCTTATAGGCAATAATTGCCAGCGTTTCCAGAGAAGACGCTGACAGCTTTTTCTTTGACTTGTGCTTAAGATAGGTACTTACCGTCTCCTGGTACTCTGGTTTGGTGAGGAACTGGTAGCCCCCTCCGATGGCGTAGATCTGGAAGGCAAAACCCGCTTCCATGAGGAGCTCGTTTATACCTTCCACAGCCTCCAGCACATCGCTCACCAAAATCTCCTCCATCCCCAGCGACTCCTGCAGGCAGCGCTGGATTTCTTCAATGCTTATGGGCGATTGGGCACAAAAAACAAGTGCCTGAATGTGGTTTTGCAGAATATTCAAGTGGTAAAAGTAAAGAGTAAAGGTACTGGTACTAATCGTTACGCTGAAGCTTGGCCTCAATAGAGTGCTGTGTGTGCGGTACAGCACGCAGTCTTTCTTTCGGGATGAGCTTGCCTGTTACAATGCAAACACCGTAAGTGCCATTCTTGATGCGAATCAGGGCATTCTCCAACTGCTGGATGAACTTCATCTGGCGTGAAGCCAGCTGGTTCAGGCTTTCTTTCTCAGCTGTATCAGCACCATCTTCCAGCACCTTAGTTGGCGAAGCGGTATTATCAGTACCAGAGTCGTTACGTCGGCTAAGAGTTTCTTTGATGAACGCAACCTCTTTACGGGCGTTTACCAGCTTCTCCTGGATAATGGTCTCAAACTCTGCTAATTCCTCTTTGGAATAACGCTGTTTTTCTTCGTTTGTATTCATTCTGTTTTCTTAGAACTGTTGTAGTTTATACCTTAAATTTATCTGTTGGTAAACTAATTATTCGATTCAAAAACTCTCGTAGCGGCATAACAGCCACAAGAGAATTTAAGTTTAATTTGCTATATATATTGCTTTAAATTCTTTGCCAACTTGGATCCGATGAGTGGTACAAATCCTAAATTTCGTGCAAAAATAGCAGTATTATCCGTACTTTGCTACCTATCATAATAAATTAAGGATTTTTATCTTTTTTATAATTGCCTCACCTACTGCTGCATAATATCTCCTCTGCCACGCCAATAGTTGGAACGAATGTTGCTTCCACGGCTATAGCCATACAAGGGCTGTTACCATTTTACAAAATTAACCTATATGAAGAAAATTACCCTCTTTTCAGCCCTGTCGCTCCTGCTCGCTTTTGCGGCAGTGGCTCCGGCAAGTGCCCAGCGCAGAACAGCAGCACCTGCCAACGACCGCAGCACCGTTTTAAAAGTAAATGTGCTCAGCCCTTTCGTGCTCACGGCCTCAGGTTTTGTAGAGCATGCGTTCAGCCCAAAGATTAGTGCCCAGTTAGGAGCCTACGTGACAGGTGCCAGCGTAAAAGATGTTGACTTTGAGGGCTATGGTTTTACGCCGGAGGTGCGCTATTATTTAGCGGAACAGGCGCCGGATGGCTTCTACGTAGCGGGCTATGGCCGCGTGCTTAACTATAAGCTGACAGTAGAGGACAAAGAAAAAGGGGAAACGTACGAGGCAACCTATAAGCCTATTGGCGCTGGTGTGGCTGCCGGTAATCAATTTATTTTTAACAACGGCATATCGCTGGACCTCTTCTTCGGAATAGGTGTTAACGGTGGTAGCCTGAATGTAAAGAAAGGCACGAACGAGGATTTTGACCGCGGTATCATCGATAAGCTAGGAATTCTAGGCAGCGGCGTCCGGTTCAGGCCAGGTTTAACCGTTGGTTATGCCTTTTAAGCTTATAAACATACAAAAAATAAAGCAAAAGCCCCGCCTCTGTACAGAGGCGGGGCTTTTGCTTTAGTAGGTGCTTTACTTGTAGCTTTTTCAGCATAGATTCTACGCTATTGCATCACCCTTTTACCAGATGTTGTTTTAGAAGCTCAGCATACGAATAGCCGCTGCTGCGGCCTCTACGCCTTTGTTGCCGTGTTTGCCTCCTGCCCTGTCCAAGGCCTGCTCCAGCGTGTTAGTGGTAACAAGTCCGAAAGAAACAGGCTTGTTGTACTTCATAGACACATGGGTGATGCCCTGCGCGACAGCGTTGTTAATGTAGTCGTCGTGTTTGGTATCGCCTTTGATGACCACACCAATACAAATCACTGCATCTATCTCTTCCTGCTGTGCCAGAAACTGTGCTCCCAGGGTCAACTCAAAGGAACCAGGCACTGTATTGACGAAAATGTTCTCCTGCTTCGCACCATGCTCCAGCAAAGTGTCTACTGCGCCCTGGCACAGGGTGCCGGTAATATCATCATGCCATTCTGATACAACTATTCCGAACATCTTATCTGAAATGTCTTTCAGGTTCTCTTTATTATACTCGCTTAGGTTTTTTAGTGATGTCGCCATGTATATTTCGTTATTCGTTGCTCGTTTATCGTTGTTCAGGAAGTAGAGCCTCCGTTTGCTACTGCTTACAAGCTTTTAGTAGCGTGTATAGAGGTGTCTACGGAAAGCAGCTAAATGCCTTACAACAAAAAAGCGCTTCTGACTGGCTCACCAGCACAAAAGCGCTTTTCTAAAAGGCGTTAAAGCCTGTTTATACTTATTGGTTGCCTCCTGCCAACAGCTCGGCACGGGCTTTATACTTCTTAGCTTCAGCTACTTCAGCAGATGCTGCGAAGTCGTTGATGATTCTATCATACATCTCAGTTGCTGAAGAAAAGTTGTTGGCTGCTTCGTAAGCAATACCAGCTTTCATTAGATACTGTGGCGAGAAAAACTGATTCTCGTTGTAGTTTGCTGCTTTCACATACATTTCAGCCGCTTCTGCATTCTGCCCCTGCTCTAGCAAGGCGTCTCCGGTTAAGCTGTAAGCACGCGCCTGCAACAGGTAATCATCCGACTCAAACTCACGCAGATGCTCTGCTGCCTCTGCAAACTGCCCTTGCTTTAACAAGGCCACACCCGCATAAAAATGAGCTAAGTTACCTGCATCTGTGCCACTGTACTCATCTGCGATCTGCAGCAAGCCCTCATACTGGCCATCTCCGTTCAACGCTTTGTTTAAAGAATCAGCCTCGAAATAATAGACTGCCTGGAACATGGCCTGCTGTGCCTCCTGGTTCTGGGTGCTTCTGTAGTTATAGTACAGGAAACCTCCCACCACAATAGCAGCAATCAGGGCAAACACACCGAGTAGTTTTGACTTGTTTTTCTTTACGAAATCCTCCGATTGCGACAAGCGGTCTGCCAATACATCCGGATTCTCAACCAGCTCCTCAAACTCGTTGTGCTTCTTTACTGTTTCTTTTGCCATTAGTATTGATGAAATAATAAACTCAAAATTAGGAATTAAAAATTGTTTTAGACAACATTCCTAATGCCTGAACATCAAAATAATATTTTTTAATTCCTGATTTCGAAATATTTGTGACTTAGTCCATTATATATGGATAGTCCTTCTCTACATAAATGTCTGTGTAAAGTTCAGAAGGGTCCGGGTAAGGAGAATCCTCGGCAAATTGCACTGCATCTGCCACACGCTCCTTGATTTTATCATCTATCTCGTCCAGTTCTTCTTCTGTCGCCCACTCGTTCTGCAGAATTGTCGCTTTTACAGACTCAATAGGGTCTTTGCCTTTGTAGTCTTCCAACTCTTCTTTTGTCCTGTACTTGGCAGGGTCAGACATAGAGTGGCCTTTGTAACGGTAGGTTCTGAACTCCAGCAGGGTTGGACCCTCACCGGCACGCGCACGCTCAGCAGCTCTTGCAACCGCCTCGTGTACATCCTCCACGCTCATGGCGTTCACCGGCTCAGAAGGCATGTCGTACGCCTCGCCTAGCTTGTAAAGCTCTGTTACGTTAGACGTACGCTGCACCGAAGTACCCATCGCATAACCGTTATTCTCTATCACGAAGATAACCGGCAGTTTCCAGGTCATGGCCATGTTCAAAGCCTCGTGGAAAGCACCCTGGCGCACAGCACCATCACCCATATAGGTAATGCAAAGGTTACCTGTCTTGTTGTACTTTTCGGCAAAGGCTATACCAGCTCCCATTGGTACCTGGGCACCCACAATACCGTGGCCACCTATAAAGTTTACCTCTTTGTCGAAGATGTGCATCGAGCCGCCTTTTCCTTTAGAGCAGCCTGTTGCTTTTGCAAACAGTTCCGCCATCACAGCGCCCGGGTCTGTACCCAATCCCAGCGGGTGCGCGTGGTCACGGTAAGCCGTAATCCACTTGTCGTCTTTTGTGAGCGCACTGATAGCACCTGCAGCACAAGCCTCCTGGCCGATGTACAGGTGACAGAAGCCTTTGATTTTCTGCTGGCCGTACAATTGACCCGCTTTTTCCTCGAAACGGCGCATGAGCTTCATCTGCTCAAACCACTGCATGTATGTTTCCTTTGAAAACTTTGGCTCAGCCTGTACCTTTGCTTTCGGTGCTTTTCCTTTTGCCTTTTCTTTCGTATCAGCCATAAGTGTTAGTCTATGCGTTATCTTGAATGTCCGTTAGCACCTCTTGAGCAGGTGTAATTATAGTAAACTACGACAAATATAAGCCGCTAACGGAATTTAGCTTGCGAAATTAAGGAAAAAGATATCAAAGTAGAAACGAATGCTCCTCGAAAATCTAAGTTTGCTGTATTTCAAGAATTACGAGGAAGCCGCTCTCCGCTTTTCGGAGCATATCAACTGCTTTATAGGCGACAACGGCAGCGGCAAAACCAATCTCCTGGACGCCATATACTACCTCTCTATCACCAAAAGCGCATTCCCCGGCACTGAGCTACAGAGCATTAAGCAGGGCGAGGATTTTTTTATGGTAAAAGGCCGCTTTGAGGTAGAGGGAGAAAAACACACCGTGCAGGTGAGCCTGAAGCAGGGGCAGAAAAAGACCGTGACGCACAACAAGGCGCTCTACGAGAAAATGAGCGACCACATCGGCCGCTTTCCGGTAGTGCTCATCTCCCCTTATGATACCGACCTGATACGCGAAGGCAGCGAGGAGCGGCGCAAGTACTTCGACAGCCTTATTTCACAGCTGCATCACCCTTACCTCGAGCAGCTGATACAGTATAACTATATCCTCAAGCAGCGTAACTCGCTGCTCAAGCAATTTGCAGAGCGCCACTACTACGACCGCGACTACCTGCAGATCCTGAACGAGCAACTGGTGGCACCGGGTGAACTGCTGGCACAGGAGCGGCAGAAATTCCTGGAAGAGTTTGTCCCGATTTTCCAGAAACACTACCGCCACATCTCCGAAAGCAGCGAGGAAGTAAGCCTGACGTACAAAAGCCAGCTGCCGCATGGTGATTTTGCACTGCAGTTGCAGCAGGCGGAGCGCAAGGACCTGGCGCTGCAGCGCACCACAGTGGGGCCGCACAAAGATGACTTTGTTTTCCTGATGGACGGAAACCCGGTGAAGAGCTTTGGCTCTCAGGGGCAGCAGAAAAGCTATGTTATCGCCCTGAAGCTGGCGCACTTCGAGGTGATTGCAGAGCGGCATCACCACAAGCCCCTGCTGCTGCTGGACGATATCTTTGACCGCCTCGATGAAAAGCGCATCACCCAGCTCATGCAAATGGTAGCCGCCCACACCTTCGGCCAGATTTTCCTGACAGACACACACCTCGAGCGCACCGACAAAATTCTCTCCGGGCTCTCAGAAAGTATCCGTAGATTTGAGGTGAAGGAGGGGACGGTGAAGGGGATTGGGGATTTCTAGATAAATTGCTGTTTTTGTCATTCTGTAAGCTTTGCTCTTGAATAGTTACATTGACTTATATTGTGTGTTTTGCGCAAGCATTAATATAGCAAAAGCAAAAAATACGTTTAAGCTACCACGTTAACTTATGCCTAAAATTTGAGTATGGATCTGATTGATTCTAACATCGACAAACTTGCAAACCTTTGTAAAAAGCATAAGGTGTCCAGGATGTTTGTCTTTGGCTCTGCTGTAACAGATAACTTTAACAAGGAAAGCGATATAGATTTGATAGTTGATTTTGAAGGTGTTGATGTTTACGACTATGCTAACAACTATTTTGACTTGAAAGCTTCCCTAGAGACTATTTTTAAGCGAGAGGTAGATTTATTGGAAGAGAAAGCAATAACAAATCCTTATTTCAAGAAAGCTGTTGACGCAAGGAAAGTACTGATTTATGGATGAAGAACTGCAAGTATGGCTATATGATATACTTCAGCCCATCAATGAAATAGAAAGTTACTTTGAGGACAGACCGAAAGAACTAGAAGCGTATCGGAATGACATCAAAACAAAGCGTGCGGTAGAAAGAGGTCCAGAAATTATTGGGGAAGCGGCCAACAGAATATTGAAAGCGCACCCGGACTTCCCCTTGCCAGATGCAAAGCAGATTATAGGTACAAGAAACAGAATCATTCACGGTTATGACAGGATATCTGATGACTTGATTTTCTCAATTGTTCTTAACCACCTGCCCAAGCTCAAAATGCAAGTAGAGCAAATGCTAAAATAGCTTAACGGCAAAAGTCAGGTTTTGCTTTTAAAAGAATTTAACTTACTCCCCCACTCATTCATAATTAAACCGCTGTGCGCTACTACAAGAAGAAAGAGGAGATTGACAAAAGAAAGGCCGATATACAGCCTATCGGGGACAGCATCAAATCGCTGATGCAGGCGTACCGGCTGCAGGGCAAGCTCGACGAAGTGCATATTGTTCAGAGCTGGGAGAAAATCATGGGCAAGCCTATTGCCCTGAAAACGCAGCAACTGTTTTTTAAAGATCAGAAGCTGTTCGTACGCCTTACCTCGGCCCCACTCAAGCACGAACTCAACATGTCGAAGAGCAAAGTAATCGAACTGCTGAACCGCGAGGTAGGCGGCGATGCTGTAAAAGACGTGGTGTTTCTGTAAGCGCAACAGCTGCGGGCAGAACAGAGTATAGTTTATATATCAAATTACAGCTATACTACATCCTATGACCGCACCTGGCTTTCGCTCCGTATCCTATTCCCAAACCGTTCTGACAGAACTGATGATTCCGAGCTATGCCAACTTTGGCGGCAAAATTCACGGCGGCATCCTGCTCTCGCTCATGGATAAAGTGGCCTATGCCTGTGCTGCCAAGCACGCCGGTAACTACTGCGTGACGGTGTCGGTGGATGGCGTGAATTTCCTGCAGCCAGTGGAAGTAGGCGAGTTAGTTTCGCTCATGGCCTCTGTAAACTATGTCGGCAACACCTCCCTCACAGTCGGCATAAAAGTGATTTCCGAAAATGTGAAATCAGGGTTTGTAAAGCACACCAACACCTCCTATTTTACCATGGTGGCCAAAGGCGACGATGATAAACCCTCGCAGGTGCCTGGACTCAAGCTGGAAACGCGCGAAGACGCCCGCCGCTTTCTGGAAGCCATCAAACGCCGTGAGCTCTCCCGCCGCTACCAGACGGAACTCGCCAACACCAAAACCATCTTGCAGGTAGAGGATGAGCTGCACCTGCTGCAGGACGAGCGCTGCCAGATTATGTTTTGAGACTGCTTCCTGTTTTATAATGCACCGTTTTTCTGTGTTCCAGCTTAGAAACTCTTCTACTCCTCATCCTGTTCAGGCATCAGAAACAGCTCTTTTCATGACTTTAGGGATTTACTTTGTATCTTTAAGGTCTATCATTCTTTAAAAACCAACATGATCTTCAAAAATAGACTAACACGAGCGCTGGCGCCTGTACTGGTAGCCGGCCTTCTCTTTACCTCCCCCACCCTTAGTTTAGCCCAGGAACCCGTACGCCAGGACGACGAGATAAAGCAGATGGTGAACCAGCTATCGGCCCAGAACCTAGAGCAGCTGGTGCAGAAAATGGTTAGCTTCGGCACCCGCCACTCGCTTAGCACCACTACCAGCAAGAAAGAAGGTATAGGCGCTGCTCGCGAATGGGTAAAGTCTGAATTCGAGAAATATGCCCAAGCCTCCAACGGACGCATGACGGTGGAGATGGACCGCTTTATCGTGAAAGCAGACGGCCGCCGTATTCCGCAGGATGTTGAAATGGCTAATGTGATGGCGACTCTGAAAGGCTCCGACCCGAATGATGACCGTGTAATTATTGTAGGCGGCCACCTCGACTCGCGCGCGACCGACGTGATGGACGCGAAAAGCAAAGCCCCCGGTGCCAACGATGATGCCTCTGGTGTAGCTATAGTAATGGAAATGGCACGTGTCATGGCCTCAAAGCAGTTCCCGTCAACTTTAGTATTTGTAGCCTTCCAGGGCGAAGAGCAGGGATTATATGGTTCCACTCATATGGCAGAACGTGCCAAGAAAGAGGACTGGAACCTGGTAGCCATGCTGAACAACGACATTGTAGGTAACTCCTTCTCAGCTGAGACAGGCCTGCATGATAACACCAGCGTACGCGTATTCAGCGAAGGTGTACCTGCCAACGAAACAGAAGAGGAAGCCCGTCTGCGCAGAACCCTTGGTGCCGAAAACGACAGCCAAAGCCGCAACCTGGCCCGCTACATGGAGAAGACCGGGGAGAAGTATGTAGACCAGATTGATGTCGTGCTGGTGAACCGCACCGACCGCTTTCTGCGTGGCGGCGACCACACACCGTTTAATCGCAGTGGCTTTGCCGCTGTGCGTATGAGCGAAACCAACGAAGACTTCGACCACCAGCACCAGAACGTCCGCAAAGAGAACGGCAAGCAGTACGGTGACCTGATCGAATACATGGACTTTGAATACCTGCGCAAGAACACCGGCGTGAATCTGGCAACTATGGCCAGCCTAGCCTGGGCACCTGCTGCTCCTGAAAAAGTTGGTGTGCTTACCTCAGACCTGACAAACAAAACAGACCTGCAGTGGGAAGCGCCGAGTAAAGGCAAAAAGCCTGCGGGCTATTACGTGCTGATGCGCGAAACCAACAGCCCGACCTGGGAAAAGAAGTTCTTTGTGAAAGACACAAAAGCAACGCTGAATTACTCCAAAGACAACTACTTCTTTGCGGTGCAATCAGTAGATAACGAGGGCCACGCCAGCCTCCCGGTATTACCTGTGCCTGTGCGCTAAGGGTTATCTGATGAAAAGAGTTAGGCTACTGCTTCTACTCATGCTGTTCTTAGCGACGGCTTATACTTTTGCACAGGCACAGCAGTTGGAAGTAAAGCAACTGGCGAAGAAGGTGTGGGTGCATACCTCCTACAACATGTATGGCGGCACGACGGTCCCATCTAATGGGTTATTAGTGTCTACTTCGGATGGTGTTGTGCTGATAGACATGGCATGGGGTGACGAGCAGACAGAGCAATTGCTGACATGGGTAAAAGAGAACCTGAAGCAGCCTGTAAAAATATGCATCGTTACCCATGCCCATCACGACCGCATGAGCAGCATTCCGGTGCTACATAAGCATAATGTAACAGTATACAGCTCTGCTAAGACAGCCCGGTTAGCTGCAGCACAGGAATTAAGCAGCCCGGATACTACCCTGGCTCTTAATCAGGAGATAAGTGTAGGCGAGCAAAAGCTAGTGGTGTTTTATCCTAGAGCAGGCCATACAGCAGATAACGTAGTGGTGTACCTGCCCCAGCAGAAGGTGCTGTTCGGTGGGTGCCTGGTGAAAGATGCGAAGGCAATAAACCTCGGTAACACTGCTGATGCTGATTTGAGTAACTGGCCGAATGCCATACAACAGGTGCAGCAGAAGTTTCCGAAGGCAAAGCGGGTAGTGCCCGGTCACGGACAGTGGAGCGACCAGATTGCCCTTACCCATACACTGCACCTGCTGCAACAGCATGCAAAGAAGTAAAAGCAGGAAATATATCTTAGAATAAACAACAAAGGCCGGTGCATTTAGCACCGGCCTTTGTTGTTTTAAAGTATTTGTGTGTAGGAAGTTCTATTGCTTCCTGGCTAGTTAATCTCTATTCACCAACTTATTAAAGTTTCCATTCGGGTCGTGCAGCAGGGCCAGTTTACTGTGCTCAAACTCTTTGAAGAACTCTTCCCAACTCACTTCTTCAAAGCTGTCGTTGCTGTCGCTTTTTTTAGGGAAATGGATACGGAGCAGGCCTTCTCCGCTGCCATCGTTCTCCGTGCCTTTTATGATAGACGGCTTGCCACCATGCTGTTCCGCCCACTTCTTTATCTCGTCATGGTTTGTTGTTTTCTTAGCTTCGCTCATAGTTCTATAGGTTATGTTGTACTGCTTTAGCTATACGGGCAGCCACCTTCAAAGGATAAGCACAGGCTACGGCACAAAAAAAGCAGCCTTATGTTAAGGCTGCTTTTTCAGGTTAAATTAGTATGAGGATTTAGATTTTTGTAATCTTGGCTGCCGAAGATGTTTCGGCAGTGATACTTGGACTGCCTTTGTAAGCTACTGAGGTGGCACCTGAAGCGTCTATATCCAGCGTTTCGGTAGCATACACCCTTACTTTACTGGCACCACTGGCCTGTACTTTCATACGCTTGGCCTGCAAATCAGCCGCCTCAATTTTAGAGGCCCCCGACATGTCCATGCGAACCTCGTCGGCTCTTCCCGTCAGCTCCACTTTGCTGGCGCCGCTCATATCTGCTTCCAGCTTATTTGTGTTGATATCCAGCTTTACATTAGAGGCCCCGCTCATATCCATCTTCAGCGCATCCGTTTTAAACGGAGAGTTGCCAGTCACTTTCACACCTCCGCTGATGTCAATGCTGTTTAGCTCCCTTAAGGTGATGTAGGCTTTCATGCCTTTCTTGGTTGTCACGCCGTCCTCGTTGTAGATGTGCAGCACGCCGTTACGGACTTCAGTTTTAATGTTGTCCAGCAGGTTCTCGTCTGCCTCCAGCCTCAGGCTCTCCTGGTTGCCCTGCGTAATCTCTACAGCAAAGCCACCGCTCACATTAATGCCTTTAAAGTCCGACACATTCCTGTTCTGGGTCTGGATGTTGCCATTGCCACGCAGTTGCTGCGCCATCAGCGGCGCCTCAGCCAACAGGAGGGCCATTACAAATACACAAAGGGATGCGGTGTAAATTTTGATACCTTTCATAGTTTTATATAAGTATGGTGAATATTTTTTCCGGTGAAAAAGGCTGCCTGTACAGCCTCTGAAGAAACTCTCTGACTAAAAGATGCAGAAACCAGGACAAGGTTGCTTCAGGGTGAGAAAAAAATTAAGAAAGTGCCTCCCGCAACTCTTCGATTGCCTGCAGCACCTCCTGCCTTTGCTCCGGCAGGTTCATATGCTCCTAGGCATGCAGCAGTACCGGTCGCACAGATTCTACTGACCTGCCAAACGCATACATCCAGGTATAGCGGGGCACTAGCCAGGTATGGAAATGATGGGTGGTGTCTTCGTTGTAGAAATAGTAGACATGCTCTATCTTCAGCACCTCGCGCTGCGCCTTCCGGATGCGTCGCAGCAATTGCAGGTATTCAATACTCTCCTCTTCCGTCAGCTCATCTAGTCCAAACACATGGCGCTTGCTGGCCAGTATCACCAGGCCTGGTATAGGATAAGCCACATCCTGATGGGCATGAAAAAGGGGTGTTTCTATAATCACACCGCCGTCAGGCTTAATCAAGCCGCTGGTTAGTGCACAGCTGAGGCAGCGCACCTCTACGGTGGTGCCGTTTGAAAGCGGAATGTTGTTCATCTATGGTCAGGCAAGATGTTTTAGCTACGCCCCACAGCGGCAGGTGCTTCAAGCGGCTTGTTCATAAACAAATGAAAGGCAACGGCTCCTAAAGCGTAAGCCAATACATCCAGCACATCGGCCGTGTACAGCGGCTTGTAAAGCGGCAGGAGCAGCTCAAAACAAACTGCATAGGCTGCCACAGCAAAGAAGATGTGCTTCACCGGAATAGCTATGCTTTGGTTGCGAAAATACGCCCGCTGCACGGCAAGAATCAAACTGAGTGTAAGCGGCAGGCACAGCAGGTCGTCAAGATAGGCATATAGCGGCCACAGAAAAACCTGTCCCAACTCCAGCATCCTGTTCAGGCAGAAAAGCAGGAGGCAGATGAGAAACAAAGGGTGCTGCAAACTCTTCATGCCCTCTCTACAAAGCCACCAGGAAAACAGCCAGCATAATAGACCCAAGAATAAGCAGGAAGATTTCTGTTGGGGTGAGCGCCTTGAACCAGTTCTGTGTGCTCTTGCTACTGCCTCCCAATATCTGTCCGCAGTGAGGGCAGTGCTTTGTTTTGATAGGCACTAATTCACCACAGTTAGGGCAGGTTTTCATTAAATCTTTGTTCGGAGGGGCAGCCATTTCAGAAGAGCATCAGTTACAGTGTAAAGATAAAATAATACTTATATTTCCTATACTGACTTGCGCCCCTCAGGTTCGACAGCAGCAGCATCCTGTATCCAGAACAACCTTCAGCAGCTTTAGGGGGTACATCTATAGCAAAAGTACAGGCTATGACTCAAACTAAACTGGATACAATATACTATACTATTAACCGTGGCGAGAGCCCTCTGGTGGCCACAGCCATTCACAGTGGACATGAGGTGCGCCACAACATCAGAGACTTGTTTCATCTTACTCCTGATGAGCGCCTCCGCGAAGAGGATCCTTTCACAGACCAGTGGGTCACGATAACCGACAGCCAGATTATCGGGCACAACTCCCGCTTTGAGCTGGACCTGAACCGCCCGCCCGAGAAGGCCATCTACCGCACGCCTGAAGATGCCTGGGGCCTGAACGTGTGGAAAGAAGAACTTCCTGCAGAGCTGGCCAAGGAGTCAATGGCCCGCTACGAGCGATTTTATGATGATGTAAAGCTGATGCTGACGAAGATTAAGGAGCAGCACGGCTGCTTTGTAATATACGACCTGCACACCTATAATCACATGCGCGAAGGAGCCACCGGCCCGCCAGCTGACCCAGATGACAACCCGGAAGTGAACATTGGTACCGGCAACATGAACCGCGAGAAGTGGGCACCGGTGGTAGACGCCTTTACGCACAGCCTGAGCTCCTACAACTACAAGGGCCGCCATTTGGATGTGCGCGAAAACGTTAAGTTTAAGGGCGGCCATTTCATGCGCTGGATCCACGACACCTTCGGTGACAAGGTCTGCGTGATGAGTATCGAGTTCAAGAAGTTCTTTATGGACGAATGGACAGGAGAGCCCGCTGAAGAACAGGTGCAGGAGATACGCAGAGCCCTGGAGCATACCACAAAGCCTGTGCTGGAGGCGCTCGCAAAAGTGTGCCAGCCTTACATGGAGTAGATGTATCTACGGAAGCTGCCTGGCAACAGAAGCATCTTCCGCTATACTGTCGCTGCTCTTTTCCGGAACAAAGTCACAGCATGATTGAAAGTATAACTTATAAGTTCATAAGCAAAATAACCCGCAGCCTGAAGCGCGGCAAGCAGGTGCACAGGCGGCTGCCGCAAGGCGGGCTGGTGTACATCGACAGGCCCTTGCCCTTTCTGGTGCTGTTCCGCCACCCAGCCGGCAAACCCGACCATGCCACCGCCGATTTTGTGAAAGCAAATGCCTCTTATATCATCTCGCACGAGGAACAGACGCCCCAACTGCAGGAGCTGGTCCGGGCTATAGCAGGTGAGATGGCAGACCAGTTTGGTGCTTTTATGATACTGGAAATCATGGCAGCTCCTTCAGATAACCTGGATACACCCATGTTCAGGGTGCTGGGACCGGAGAAACAACTGCCTGCCACTATCAGCACCCTTACAAAAGAACTTGAAAGCCTGAAAATAAGCGGCCTCCGCACCAACGTTGAGACAGCCTCCAACAAAGAACTACTGGAGAACCCCCAGCGCCTGATGCCGGAGGAGGAATTGAAAAAAAACAGCTACCTGATGCTCGGACTGCAGCTGAAAACCGTTTACTGCGACAGCCAGACAGGAAGACCTTACCCTTTGCTGCTGCGCACCATCCGGGAAAAGCTTTCTAACGCCATTAAGAAAACCGTTTTTAACTTTGTGTCGGTGCAAACCCCACACAAGCCCATCCACTTCCAGGCGCTGGGGCGGCAAGCCGTAAACCGCGTGGTGTGGCGAATTGATAAACAACTCACCAGCATTAGCGACCAGTTTCGATTTCTGCTGCTCGTAACGCCGGTAAACAAGAATGAGGCTTGGGCGGAGTTCAGGGACGCGAAATTCAGAGAAGCCCCTACTTTCCATTACCGCCTGATGCCCATAGATGCAGATCAACTAAAGCGCAAGCTCTACAACATCCCCATCGAGAAGATTGATGACCCTACACTGGCTTACCTGTTCCGGGACAAGCGGCACGAACTGGACAAGATGCTGACCATGCTCGCCGACCGTAACACACCAGACTTTATGTACAGCAGCATGCAGCTCTTTGGTGGCGTAGACGACCAGCTGCTGAAGTTGGCTGAGGGTATTCTGGCCGCCATTCCCGAACCCACACGAGACGAAGACCCTGATATCATCCCTGTTCCGGAATTCGCCGAACTGGCAGAGCAGGAGATTGCCTTTCTAAAAGAACAGCATGCAGGTGTGGACTCTGGTGTAGATGTGCGGGACGACATCGTGGGGCTGATTGTATCCAAAGGCAGGCTGAATGTTGGCACTGATGCAAAGATACCACGCCACCGGGCACAGGCGCTGATACAGCACGAAGTTGGCACCCACATTCTCACCTACTTTAACGGGAAGGCACAACCGCTGCAGCAATTATATGTGGGCAGCCCAGGCTATGAAGAACTGCAGGAAGGGCTGGCCGTGCTGAGTGAGTACCTGGTAGGCGGGCTCGACCAGGACCGGCTGCGCGTGCTGGCAGCCCGTGTAGTGGTGGTATACCACATGACCAAAGGCTGCAGCTTTACAGACAACTTCTGGCGCCTGAAGGCCGACTACCACTTCGAAGATGAAATTGCTTTTGACATTACCATGCGTGTGCACCGCGGCGGCGGCCTTACCAAAGATGCCGTGTACCTGCGCGGCCTCGTGCACCTGCTCGAATACCTGAAGCAGGGCCACGAGCTGGAGCCGCTGCTTATCGGCAAAATCCGGCAGGACTACATCCCGATTGTGCAGGAGCTGATTTACCGCAATGTCTTGCGCCCGGTGCCACTCAAGCCCCGTTACCTCCTCGACCCGGCCATCAAACCGAAACTGGAACAACTAAAAGCAGGCATATCAGTATTTAACCTACTGTGAAACCAATCACAAAAGCATTAAACAAGTTAAAACCGCACCTGAATAAAATGAATATAGGATTCGTAGTAAACGATGTAAATACAGAAAAGGCAGGCTACTCAACTGTTTTCCTGGCGCAGCGCATGCACAACCAGGGGCACAACGTGTACCTGATGGGCGTTGGAGACCTGGCCTATTACCCCGACGGCTACATGGGCGCCACTGCCACGCAGGCCGATACGAAGCATAAGTATAAATCTACCACCACATACTTAGAGGCCATACAAGGCGACAAGGCCAACAGAGTACGCGTCACAGCTCCTGACCTGGACGTGCTCATGCTCCGCAACGACCCCTCTTCCGAGCCGGAAGGACGCACCTGGGCACAAAACGCAGGTATTATTTTCGGGCAACTGGCCATGCGCCACGGCGTCATCGTGCTCAACGACCCTACCTCGCTATCTGATGCTGTAAACAAGATGTACTTTCAGCACTTTCCGGAGGCTGTCAGACCGCGCACGCTCATTACGCGTGATAAGAATGAGATAAAGGAGTTCTTCAGCGAACAGGATAATAACATCATCCTGAAGCCACTGCAGGGCTCTGGCGGCTCCGGCGTGTTTATGGTGAAGAAAGAGGACGCTACCAACCTGAACCAGATTGTGGAGGCCATCAGCCGCGACGGCTATGTAATTGCGCAGGAGTATCTGCCGGAAGCCTCAGGAGGCGATGTACGCCTGCTGGTGATGAACGGCGAGGCCTTGCAGCACAAAGGCAAGTATTGCGCCATACACCGGGTGGGCAGCAAAGATGACATCCGCAGTAACCTGCATGCCGGCGGCTCTACGCAGGCGGCAAAGGTAACGCAGACTATGCTGGATCTGGTGGAGCTTGTAAGGCCCAAGCTCATTCAGGACGGTATGTTCCTGGTAGGGCTGGACATTGTGGGCAATAAGCTGATGGAGATAAACGTATTCAGCCCGGGTGGCCTATCTGATGCAACTGATATGGAGGGAGTTGATTTCTCAGAACCCATAATAGCCGCCCTGGAGCGGAAGGTGCACTACAAAAAGACCTACGATGTACAAATAAACAACAGAACCGTGGCTATGATTTAGCACACGCTGCTTAAGCACGATTCGCATTTTGAATGGCTAAGTTCTCTGGGAGGCTATACTTCCGGAGCTTAGCCATTTTTTTATGATGCGTTGGTTCACTTGTACTGGTTCAGATTCTACGGGAAAGTAATAGAACAAAGCATCTCACCATGCCAGGCTAACGCAGGAGCTGCAAAAATAATTTTGAAGCTTAATCTATTAATAGTAAAATAGTTAGAAGAAATGCAGGCGCGAAGTAAAAAATATTTCTTCGGATTCCTTTCTAAAGTGAAAACGAAAAAGTAATTTTGCACCCGATTTAAGGGGGACACAACATCGGAAGGCTAATATAGAAAGCTATTACATAACACGCAAATGTATTGGGTGTTATTTCCGAGTTTTTCATTTCTGGTGCAGAATATTGCATACTTGAAAATAAGAAAAAATGCTCTTCCGCTTCGGAAAAGAAGTTTATAGACACAAGATAAGGTTAGTAAAGTTTAGATTAGTTTGTTTTAAGGTGAGAGAAAGCCCCGGCTATATAGCTGGGGCTTTTCTCATTTATTAACCTGTAGCGCATACTCTCTTCCTCCACAATTGTATCAGCCTCCCGTAGTTTGCACCTCCATCAAAAGCAACTCTGCAGATTTATATTATTCGAAGATAGCCGGTTTGAAAGTTACAAAGCATGCCTATACCATAAGCTGTTGTTGATGAAAAACGACTATAAAAACAAAAGTACCGGCCAATACTAAAAGGGGAAGCTTTTAGAGTAAGTGGCTTACAGCTTCGGTTCCACAAAAAGCCAAGTGATAAGCACAGCCAGAGGCACGAGGGTAAACAGAATCTTCAGAAACAGTCCTGGGCTTCTGGTACCCGCCCGCCAGGAACTGCTGCCAAGGGTATAGCGCAAACTAGTAATAAGCGACATCAGCACCAGGCCAGATAATACGGCATGTATTATTGTTACAATCTGCGTGATGTTGGCTTCCAGGTCAGCTATCCTCATCCAGGCATTTATTACCCAAGGCAGCATAGCGAGCAGGCTCAGCAGCGCCAGCAAGGCGCCTGCTCTTTCCTTGAAAAAGGTTATCCAGGAGGCCAGGCCAAACAAGGCCATGGCAGCTACCAAGGCAGTGTTGGAATATACAGAATGAGGCACGGCCGCATAGCCTCTAAAGAAAAGGATAACCGTGGCAATGGCGAAACCAGTCAGGAAGTACAGCAGATACCTTGTCATAAAAATATCATACTGAAAAAAGGCTATTTCAGATATTTTTTAGGAACAGGAGTCTTTTCTGTTTCAGGTGTAAAGAGCAGGCTGGCAATCCACCAGCGCCCCTGGTCATACACCAGCTGGTAGGTGTTTACCCCGCGGTCTTCTACTTTACCTGTCGGGCTGCCGGTGCGGGTTTCATAGGTCTGGAAAGCGGTGGCCAGGTTTCCGAAGCGCTCCACGCGCAGCGCCAGCTGATTTTCGTAGAAGCCAAGTTCCGCATAGGCCGGGCCGTTACGCTCTGCAAACTTTTCTGCCGTAGTCAGACGCACGAAGCTGCTGTCGCCTTTGTAAAACACGCCGCCCATCTGCGCACCTGGCAGGAACAACGCCTTAAAAGCCTCCATATCGCGCTGCTGCCCTTTAGGTCCGGAGATAATTTTTAGCCCTGCTGCCGTAATGGCCTCAACGCTTGCAACATTTTCCCTGGGCACATTTGCCTGAGCAAACGAAGTATATGCCATGCCACAGCAAAGCAGCAGGGTAATCAGGTGTTTTTTCATCTTCTCTAACTAGTTGATTTCCTCCAGTGAATAATAAGCGAAGTCGCTTTTCAGGAATGGCGCTTTGCCCTCTGCCTTGGGTGTGTATACTTGTACCTGCTCTACTTTTCCGCTGTCGTCATAGGTATACTCTTCGAGCAGGTACGGCACTTTTTTACGCGTGATACGGCGCGACACGAGCTGCCCCACCTCGTTATAGGTATAATTAATCACCTCCTGCCCATCCTGCTGTAATGTATTTGGTTCCTTCACCAGGATTTTTGTGATGCGCCGCGCTGCATCATACTCTATCTCTACCTGCTTTAGTATAATGCCATGCTGTACCTGCTGCCGTTCCACTACATATCCTTCCTGCTCCCTTTGTATCCAATAGTTGCCCTGCTCCTTTACCAGGTGATGCTCTGAATACCGCTTTACAAAGCGGTTATAATAGTCAAGCGCTTTTTGCTGCAGTACCTCCTGCTCCTTCACTTCGCCTCCTGGTGAGAACTGCAGGTTCAGCAGAGGCTGAAAGCTGCTGGTTTCCAGGTTATACAGCTGTAGTTCCTGCCGCTTGGGCATCAGACTCAGGTCCAGGTTCTTTTTATATTTAATGGCGATGCCCTGCAGCAGACTGGTATTGGCGGTGCTCACGGTACGGTTATAGATGGAGGAAGACACATCTGACACTGTGTTCTTGTCCTGCACCATTACTGCATCGGCACCATACGCCTGCGCCCGCTTACGAAGCGCCTTTACCAGTGCCGCGTAACTCGTGTTTTCGCCGCCTGTTACTTCCAGTGCCGCAATCTTCACATACTCCTGTTTTGGCCACTCGCCGGAAAAAAACAGCTGCACCTCCTCCTGGTGCGGCTGTGTCGGAATATCTGAAATGCGCTCGTTGCTGTTAGCTGGGTAGTAGCCGATGCAGCTGTGCAGGGTCAGGCCCAGTACAGCTGCGCAGGTAAGCGTTATAAGAGCTTTCATAGTTATTTATCGCATCGTTGGAAAATCAATTTATCATAGTCCGTTCATTGGTTTCATATTGAGGAGTCTCCTCTGCAACGTATGGTTGCAACTGCTCCACAAAAGTCGCTTTTACTCTCTCTGAAACATTGAAATAAGGAATCCAAATGGCAGCGCCAACCAGAGCCGTGATGATACTTCTGACAGTTTCTGAAGTGCTCCCTACAGGCAGGCCTAGGCCTTGCACCAGCAGGTAGTCCAGCAGAATATAACCAAAGTTGGCGGCGTAGAATAGCACCATCAATTTAGGAACGCTGCTGCGGCGCTTGATGAACAGGCAGATGAGCAGTATACTAAACACCAAGAACCCTACATTCATCATAAGCTCGGCCATAGAGACTACTACTAAAGCAGGCGAGTATACATTAGACGAGGCATCCAGCAACTCCGTCCACACCCTCTGGTTAAAGTATTCGTTTGATATCAGGAAGCTCAGCACACGTACCGGCGTGAAAAACAACCCGAGCAGGGGCAGCACCAGCCATCCTCCTATACTTTCTGCATCTGCCAGGCTATAGCCGTTTGCCGGCACAGGGTCCCAGAAGTATAGTCTGTAAGCTCCCGCAGAGAAGCCACAAAGCAGCACCACAACCAGCAACAGCACCTGCCAGCTAAAGTCGGTATCGTTGCCTGAGGCGAAAGCTTTGTTGTAGGTCAGGCCGTAGCTCAGTTCTTCGAGCAGGGCCTTCTGATTGCGCAGGTAAGCCGCAGTGGCTTCTGCCTCCACATGATCCTGGTGCGACTGGTACGCGTAATGCAGCATCAGTTCTTTTCCGCCAGAGGAATAACCTGCTGTTCTCCGGAAGGAAAAGACATTGTCTTCTATCTCCTTTTCCTCACTGTCTACCGTCCAGCTCTCCGGCAGTAGCACCGTTATCTTCTGCTCCACATGCAGCGGGTGGCTTAGCGCAAGCGGCATTGTGCGCTTGCTTGTTTTCGGCTCCCGTATGTAGCCGCGCAGCACCTGCGGGGAGAACCATGCCTCTACCACCTTACCGTTATCTTTCTGCGGCGCCCAGAAATTGCTGATGGTGTACTTCTCGAAAACTGTAAAGGAATTGCTGGTTTCCACGTCCTCGTATGTCGGGGCTTCTGCCTGCTCCACATCCGGGTACTGGCTGGCATAGAAGTTCAGGTAAACTTTCCCAATGTCTTTAAGGCTGGTGGTAGCAAAGTAACTGCGCTGGTTGTCGGCTTCTACTCCGGTATAAGTAGTTCGTACCTCCAGCGTTACAGGTCCGTCAAAATCTGAGATATAATAAAGCTCCTGCGCACTAATATGCGGCTTATCTGTGGCAGGCGGCACAACAGTAGCCAAGTCTTTTGTTTGCGGTGCGATAACGAGTGCCTTTCCATAATTGGGCAGGTAAATGCTCTTGTAATTGCCGCGCTGCTTGCTGATGGTAGCATCGTACCAGAACACCTGTTTACCTAGCAGCTCTACCCGCACAATGCAGTGGTTGAAGGCGTAAGGCGAGGGTAACTGGTCCTGTATATGCGTCCCAGAAGAGGAGTTGACTAAGGCCGGGTGTGCCTTGATGTTCATCTGTCGCAGCATCGTGCACAGCAGCAGGGCCTTGTCTTTGCAATCGCCGAAGCGCTGTGCAAACACCATTGACGGCGAATGCGGCTTAAATCCATTAACGCCGGCTTCAAAACCAAGGTAGCGCACCTCGTCCTGCACAAAGCGCAGTGCTGCCTCCAGCCGCCCTTCGTCACTGCCATATGTGTTTTTGATGCTGTCTATCTTCGCCTGCAGTGCCTTGCTCAGCTTCTCCTGCCCCTCATATAGCGGTAGCGCCCACTGCGCCACCTCCTGCCAGGTGTTGTACTCCGACATGTAAACGCCCGGGTACGGGTCGAACCATGAAGGCGTTTCATCGTCTACGGGTGTGGCAGGAAGATCTTTGAGGTGCCAGGTATAGGTGGTGTTGCCATTGGCCGTGGCCACCGTTGGTTTCTTATCGGTAAGGTAAAGTTTGTAGTTGATTTTGCGATGCTGCGGGGCTACCAGGTGCACCAGCATCTCATCCATCGGATCGTAGCCCTGCAGGTTAAAGGAGTTAAAGAACTTGCCACCAAACACCGGGCTGACGCCTTTTACAGTGGCTGCGTATTCCACCAGATCGCCTACGCGCATATCCTCCAGCACCAGCACCGCCGTCAGGCTCTCGTCATAAATGCCTTGTTCCATGCCCTTCTCCCGCTGCAGCACCTTTACCTTGTTCAGGTTTAGTTGATTAATGGGCTTCCCATTTCGCCATACCACCACCTTGTGCAGTTGTAGCTCTTCATGGTTAGGGTCGAACGTGATATTCAGCTCAGACAGGTTCTGCACGCCCTCCTCCGTTGTGAGCTTGTACACGTAATGAAAGTAACGCTCCTGCTGCGCCACTTCAAACTGTAAGTCCATCTGCAGGTAATGAAACCCACCGTTCACATCATTAGGGCTGATGCTGGTTTGAGTTCGGGTAAGAAGCTTTCTGATCCAGGTTGGCTCAGGCTTTACTGATACGTTTTTGGGTGCAGCAAAGGCTGTTAACTGCCACAGCACCAGGAGCAGCAGGAGGATAAGCGAATGAGATTTGCGTTTGTTTCTAGGGTAAGACAACATGGCGGAGCAGGTAAATATTTATGCTGCTAAATATAGTATAGTTTGTGTTATTAGAGGATAAAATCGCTCCGGGAAATATATTTAATTTTATACCCTGCGGGCACCGCTGCCAAACATAAAAGGCTGCTGCCTGTATTAGGAATAACAGAGGTGATGAAGGCATCAAGAGAGGATATATGAGCAAGACCACGAAAGGGACAAGAGCTGCTGCCGGCACAACCGATACCGACAAAAAGAGCTTCCGGGAGCAACTGGGGGCGCTGAAGAATCTGCCCAAATTTTTCCGCCTTATCTGGGACACAAGCAAGCGCATGACCATTGCCAACATGGTGCTGCGACTGATCAAGTCGGCGCTGCCTATCACGATGCTGTATATAGGCAAGCTGATCATTGATGAAGTCATCCGGCTGATTGACGTGGTGGGCGAGCGCGAACTGAGTTACCTGTGGCTGCTGGTGGCGCTGGAGCTAGGGCTTGCCGTGCTTTCTGATTTAATAAACCGGGGCATTACGCTGATGGATAGCCTCCTGGGCGACCTGTTCTCCAACCGCACCTCCGTCACGCTGATAGAGCATGCCGCCACACTGGACCTGGCGCAGTTCGAGGACGCCACCTTTTACGACAAACTGGAGCGCGCCCGTCGGCAAACGGTGTCGCGGGTGGTGCTAATGTCACAGGTGCTGTCGCAGCTGCAGGATATAGTCACCATTGCCTTTCTGGCTGCTGGTTTGATTGCCTTCAACCCGTGGCTCCTCCTGATCCTGCTGATTGCGGTGGTACCATCCTTTTTAGGGGAGAGCCACTTTAATGAACGCACCTACTCCCTCTCCCGCTCCTGGACCCCTGAGCGCCGTGAACTGGACTACCTGCGCTACATAGGAGCCTCCGACGAAACAGCCAAAGAAATCAAGACTTTCAATCTATCCGGTTTCCTGGCAGGTCGTTTCAAGGAGCTATCTGATAAGTATTATACCCTTAACAAAAGTATCACTGTGAAGCGGGCCGTGTGGGGCAGCGCCCTTTCCGCTATAGGAACTCTAGCCTATTACGGCGCATACGTGTTCATTCTCTTTGAAACAGTGATGGGCGTGATAACGGTGGGTAGCCTTACGTTTCTGGCAGGTTCCTTCAGCAGCATGCGCAGTCTGCTGCAGGGCATAATGACACGCTTCTCCCAGATTGCAGAAAGCGCTTTGTACCTGCAGGACCTCTTTGATTTCCTGGAGCTAAAGCCTATGATTACGCCACCTGCTAACCCGCTGCCGCTGCCCCGGCCTATCCAAAAAGGCTTTACGTTCGAGAACGTTGGCTTTAAGTACCATAACAGCGAGCGCTGGGCAGTGCGGTACCTGTCGTTTCACTTGAAGGCAGGAGAAAAGCTGGCGCTGGTAGGCGAAAACGGAGCAGGCAAAACGACGCTGGTGAAACTGCTGGCCAGGCTGTATGAACCCTCTGAAGGTCGTATTCTTTTGGATGGCGTAGACCTACGCGACTATGATTTAGCTGATCTGCGCCACCAGGTGGGCATCATTTTCCAGGACTACGTTCGCTTCCAGATGACGGCCTCTGATAATATTGCCATCGGCCAAATCAGCAATATATTGGATAAAGAGCGGATACAAGGGTCTGCTCAGAAAAGCCTGGCTGACCTGGTGATTCAGCGCCTGCCGGATAAGTATGATCAGGTGCTGGGCAAACGCTTTAATAAGGGGGTAGAACTGTCCGGGGGCGAGTGGCAGAAAGTGGCTTTAGCCCGCGCCTATATGCGGGATGCGCAGCTGCTGATTTTGGATGAACCTACTTCTGCCCTGGATGCCCGTGCCGAGCACGAGGTGTTTCTGCGCTTCTCTGAACTGATAGAAGGCCGCACCGCGGTTCTTATCTCCCACCGCTTCTCGACCGTGCGCATGGCTGACCGCATCCTTTTTTTGGAGCAGGGGCAGCTGAAAGAACTGGGTTCTCACGAAGAGTTGCTCGCCAAGAATGGTAAATATGCCGAGCTGTTCCTGCTCCAGGCGAGAGGATACTTGTAAGTTAGAAAGTTTAGGAGTTAGAGGGTTAGAGAGTTGTTTTAGATTAAGACAACTCTGCTACTGTTTTATATCTTCCGGAGCGGGGCTTTGCTTCTCTTGGAGGTTGATTTTATGGTTGATGATGTCCCGGCTGTAGAATTGGTTACCCGCTGATCGCTGCTGAAACCACTTCAGATAGCCTGCTTCAACGTTTACATTCTTATGAATAGCATAGTTGAGACTTGCATATATCCTGTTCTGATCAAACCAGTTATAGGTGATCCTTTCTCCGGCGTTGATATGAATCTCATCACTTACTTTTACTTTTAGCGGCAGATCATTTATAGTAGCTACCTGGTACTCAAGCCCAAGGCGGTATCTGAAACGGTAGTTGGTATTATATCCTTCTGCTAGCTCGCCGTCGGCTGTATTCCTAAAAAACCGCTTCTCTATTCTGTAACGGTGCCCTATACCAAGTTTACCAAGAGACTGTTTGTTTTCGAACTGAATATGCGGACGCAACTCGGGCACCACCAGGTCGCTTTTTGAACGAGGGTCATGCGGGCTTTGCAGGAAATAAGTAAAGCCCGCCGAAGTACTCCAGTTCTTGCCCAGATTATAGTTTAAGCGTCCAGTAACCTGAAACTGGTGCTGTTCATCCGGGTTTATGAATCTTCTCTCATGCACTTCTGTGGTCAGAGACCATTTTGAGCTAAATTCCAGTGTATTGTTGTAAGCGTACCAAATCAACTGCTGCTCTGTTACCTGCCGGCCTTTACTCTGGGCAAG
This sequence comes from Pontibacter toksunensis, assembly GCF_042686245.1. Taxonomy (NCBI): domain Bacteria; kingdom Pseudomonadati; phylum Bacteroidota; class Cytophagia; order Cytophagales; family Hymenobacteraceae; genus Pontibacter; species Pontibacter toksunensis. Next base: position 169,079 of record NZ_JBHUOX010000003.1, read on the forward strand.
CAGAGATGCAGAAAAGAGCAATCCTAAAATCGTGAGGTAGAAACCACGTGTATTCATAACATGATGCCCTTGCTGTTTAATGCTTCAGTGTAGGTGATGAACTTAATTCTAAAGGAAAGCCGCTGAATGATGCTGGTAATAACACTTTCTGCCTTCAATCCGCTCAATGTCTGCAGGTAAAAAGAGCAAAAGTAGTCATTTATCTGATTCCGAAGCACAGCCTCTTTATTCCAAGCTGCGTGTAATGCTTCCATTGCAATTTTTTTAGTTCGCTTTGGGACAGCCCTTTTTATTCCGCTTCAGCACCAAGTCCTTCTCCACGTGGAACATCCATACTTATAAGCCAGGTCAGAAAGGAAAGAAGTACGGCAGGATAAGAGAGGCGAGTAGCCAGAGGAGCAGGTTGAGAGGGGTGCCAACTTTCAGATAGTCAGAGAAGCGGTAGTTGCCGGGGCCATAGATCATGGTGTTTGTCTGGTAACCCACTGGTGTCATAAAGCTAAGGGAGGCACCATAGGCAACAGCCATCAGAAACGGCCGCACGTTTACACCTAGCTCCAGTGCGGTTACGATGGCAATAGGTGCCAGCAATGCCGCCGTAGCGTTGTTCGACATGAAGTTGGTCGTCATGAAAGTGATAAAGAAGAACACCGACAGCAGCGCATGCGGCCCGAAGTCTCCGAGACCGTAAATCAGGTAATCTGCCAGGAGTTTGGCAGCTCCTGTTTTTTCGAGGGCCGCCCCCATCGAAAGTACCCCCGCCAGCATGAAAATCACTTTCCAGTCGATGGCTTTATAGACTTCATCCATCCGGATACAGCGAAAGAGGATGAGCAACACCACACCCACCAAGGCACTCAGCACAATGGGGACCACGCCTGTGGCGGCAGCCATCACCACACCCACACTGATGATCATGACCGGGATAATCTTGCTGTAGTTAAAAGGACTTCGTTCTGTCTGGGAAATAATCAGCAGATCCTCGTTTTGCCGCAATTTTTCTGCCTGGTGGGTATTAGCGGAAATCAGGAGCACGTCTCCGGCTGAGAGCTTCACATGGGTAGGCTTTTCATTTACTATCTCGTCGCGGTGGCGGATGGCCAGAACGGCAGCACCATGGTTGTAGGACCTGAAATTTAGTTCTTTCAGCGATTTTCCCTCCATGTAGGAGTTTGGGGTAACAATAGCCTCGTAAAGCTTGCTGTTGCTGATGCGCATGTCATCGTCCAGGAACTTCCGCTCCGACTTCAGCTTAATGCCTTTCTCTTCCTTCAGCATTTTAAGCTTTTCTACCCCACAACGAATTTTCAGCACATCGTTTGCCTGCAGGATCAGCGAAGGGGTAGCATGCAGTTTTGTTTTTTGGCGAGTTACCGCCATCACTTCCATATCCAGGTTCTGCACCAGGCCTAGCTTCCGAAGCGGCTCCCCCACCGATGGGGAATCTGGGAGCAGTACCACCTCCGTCATATACTCCCCCAGGTTAAACTCCTCCGACAGGTCTTTGGAATGCTTTCGGCTGGGCAACAGGTGCCTGCCAACAAAAAACATATAGGCAACACCCACCAGCAGAAACAAGATGCCTGCCGGCGTAAACTCAAACATCCGCAGCGGCTCCTGGCCCTGTGCCTGTGCTATGCCGCTTACAAGTATATTGGTAGATGTTCCGATAAGGGTGCAAACACCACCCAGCAACGCACCAAAAGAAAGGGGGATAAGCAGCTTGGAGGGGCTGACATCTATATCCCGGCTAACCTGTATGACAACAGGCATCAGGAGCGCCACCACGGCTGTGTCGTTTATAAAAGCAGAGAGGGTGCCCGAGATGAGCATGAGCGAGAGCAGGCAGAGGAGATAATTTTTTCGCCCAATCCGAGTCAGGACCAAGCCAATGCTGTTTAAGGCGCCGGACTTGAAGATAGCAGAACTGATGACAAACATAGACGCTACCGTGATAGTAGCCGGATTGCTGAAACCTGCCAGGCCCTCTGCAGGCGTAAGGACACCAACTACCATAAACAAGGCCATTATCATAATGGCCACTGTATCCATAGAGAGTTTGTCGGATACGAACAGAACGACCGCCAGCGCAATTATCCCTAAAACTATGGCAATCTCAAATGTCATAGGCGCGTTAGCAAAGCTTTAAGTGCCTGCTTTTTGCATTTCTGATTGCCCGGAATGTCTTCTGGCAGGATCAGCAGCAGGCAAAATGAACTATATAGATGTTATTTATATGCCTGCATACGGACACAGGGACAAAAAGCTATATATTTTACTGATTAGATGATAGTTAGACAGAAATGAGGTTACTTTTCACTACTTAGCCAAGCCTCAGCCTCTTTGCAGGAGGTAAAGCGCCGCAATGGCAACTGGCTCTTGCTCATAATCTCCTTTAGCTGTAAAGTGGCAATGCGGTCTTCAGGCTCTACACTGGCAACTTTCACAAGACCGGCTTCTCTTAGTAGTGTTTGCGCCTCTATATGCAGGTTACACAGCCGTTGCGGGTGCGTAATCATGGTGCGCAGGTCTGAGAGCAGACTGAAACTGGGCTTCGCTAGCTTCAGCGCTTCCTGCATATCCTTTAAATAGTGCGGAACAGCCTCTTTGTTTTTCCAAAAGCCCTTTATGATAAGGTAAATTCTATTTTTTACGCTACAGTATAGCAGCTCGTAGTGTTCGTTATGAGCTACTACGATTTTGGACTCTTTTGAGGCGGTATGTTGGGTGGTGCTGTACATAAACTTCAATCCTTTCTACGCGCTTTAGCCTCTGCTGCATTTAACAATGTACAGTTTCTATTAAATTTTAAAGGGAATCATGGAAAGAAAGCTACAGTTGAAACTGGAAGAAAAGTTAAATTATGCCGTTACCATTTCAGATTTATTGCACTGAAATACATGAAGAAAAGGTAAATTATAAGGTGAGTATGCCGGAGAGGCCATGTAGGATACCATTCCCCACCTGGTTATTTGCACGCTCTATACGGGTTCCGTTTACGAGCGTGTGGTCTTTCTTGCGGAAAACATTCAGCTTTGTATGGGCAAGCGTCTCTACAGAAGAGCCGTCTTTCAAGTCCTTCTCCAGGTAGGCGCCTTTCAAGATGTGGCCAGAGAGAACAGCCCTTAAGCGTGCAGGTTCCATCTGCTGCAACTCGCCTAGATCCGCTTCCGGTGGAGCCAGCAATGTATAGGCCGTTTCGTCACAGAGAAGAGGCGTTAAACCGGCTTTTGTTATCAGGTCTGCTAGCACCGGCCTCTCCTGCATCACATACTGCATCAGCGTCATGCGCTCTTTGGGTACCAAAGCCATTTCCTGTGCCTGTAACGGCTGGAGACAAACCAGCAGCAGTACAATTACAGCGGAACTTATATATAGCTTGTGGCACAATAGCTTCATAGTGTTGAGCGTTATACTTAGTTCTTTATACGCAACAATCGTTACGACAGCTAAGAAGCACTCAACAGGATGTCAGTTTAAAAGTACCATTTCACTGGCCTGATTACAGGAAGGGAGGGCGCCAGCTAATGACTTCGGTGAAAAAGCTTGGTAATGCCTGCGGCACGAGTGCAATGCTAAGCACGAAACCATACACGGCCCCATAAAGGTGAGCATCATGGTTGATGTTGTCGCCCATACGCTTGCCGGAGTAGTAGGAGTATATCACATACAGCACGCCCAGTATAAAGCCAGGTATACAAAGCAGCCCATAGAGGCATATATCGTTTGTAGGGTAGAACAGAATGCTAGAGAATACCACAGCCGCCACACCACCCGATGCGCCAAGGGCACGATAGCCCGGATCATTTCGGTGCTTGAAGTAAGTAGATATATCAGACACAATGATGCCCCCAAGGTATACAAGCAGGTACAGCAGAATACCTGTTACTGGCCCGAAAACAACGCTGAGTGTCTGCTCCACTGCCTGCCCGAAGAAGAAGAAAGTAAACATATTAAAGAACAGGTGCGTGAGGTCGGCATGTATAAAGCCGGAAGTCAGGAAGCGGTACCAGGAGTTGTCGCGCTGCACCGCATAGGGCTGAAATATCCAGGAGTGCATAACGCTCTCGTTTTTCCAGGCATAGAACGAGGTGCCAACCGTGATGATGATGAGAATGAGGGTAACGCTCATTGTAGGGAATTATGAATGAAGAGTGACGAATTAAAAACTGCTGTCATCTTGAATGACTGGTTCACAAGTGTCTTACATGAAAACCATACACCTGCGAACCAACTATTCAGCAATTAACAGTATAACAATTAAAACTAACTATCCCTATCCATCAGCTGTATAGCCAGGCCACGGATGGTGGACTTTCGATCTTCGGGTAACTGGATAGCATCCAGGTGGTGCAGCGCCTTCTGAAAGTAGTGGTCTATCTGCTGCTCTGTCTGGTGCCGGACGTTCAGTTGGTTGTATACCGATGTGATTGCCTCCACTTTTTCTTCGGCTATACTTTCATCTGTTTTGTCGCGCCAGCTGATAAGCGTCTGCCGCTGCGCTTCATTAGCCTGCTCCAGTGCCGTCAGCATCAGGTAAGTCTTTTTATCCGACAGAATGTCGCCGCCTACCTGCTTGCCAAACTTGTCTTTGTCGCCATACACATCCAATAAGTCATCGCGCAGCTGAAAAGCAATACCTACATTATCGCCGAAAGCCTTCAGGTGCTCCGCGTCAGAAAGCGGCGCATTCTGGAGAATAGCACCCAGCTCCAGGCTGAAGCCTAAGAGCACAGCGGTCTTCAGCGTAATCATATGGATGTACTCCTGGATGCTTACCTGCTCGCGCTGCTCAAAGTTCATGTCCAGCTGCTGGCCCTCGCATACCTGTGCGGCCGTTTCGCTAAACAGCTCCAGCACTTGGGCCAGCTTATCCTGCTCCACACCCAGCAACAGCTGGTATGCCCGCACCACCATCACGTCGCCACTGAGTATGGCCGTGTTGGCGTTCCACTTTTCGTGCACGGTTTGCTCCCCGCGGCGCAGCGGGGCCTTGTCCATGATGTCGTCGTGCATGAGCGTGAAGTTGTGGAAAACCTCTACCGCCGCTGCAGGCAAAAGCGCCTTGTCCACGTCATCATCATACATCTTAGCCGCCAGCAGCACCAGCAAAGGCCTGATGCGCTTCCCGCCCATGGCCATAATGTACCGGATGGGCTCATACAGCTCAACCGGGTGCTCACCGTAGCGCAGCATGGACAATGTATGATGTATCTTTTCAGAAAGGGTGCTGATATCCACAGGATATATACTATTTTTTCAGAGTTTCGATTAGTGTCAGGTCAATGGTGCGGTCGGCAAGGTTAGCGCTTTTTACCTCTACTATCACCTCATCGCCAAAGGATATAATCCGCTTGTTCTGGCGGCCGATGATACGGTAGTTGCTTGCGTCCAGTTCATAATAGTCGTCGTTCAGGTCAGACAAACGAACCATACCTTCGCACTTATTTTCCTCGATCTCCACAAATATACCCCATTCTGTGACACCAGAAACAATTCCTTTGTATTGATTGCCAATGGTGTCTTTCATAAACTCTACCTGCTTATACTTAATAGAGGCACGCTCTGCGTCTGCGGCGCGTTTCTCCATCTCGGAGGAGTGGCGGCAGCGCTCTTCGTACTCTTCCTTGTCCTCAGACTTGCCACCATCCAGGTAGTGCTGCAGGAGACGGTGCGCCATCATATCGGGGTAGCGGCGTATAGGCGACGTAAAATGCGAGTAGTGGTCAAAAGCAAGACCGAAGTGCCCTTCCGGCTCGGTGCTGTATTTGGCCTTGGCCATGGTGCGGATAGCCAGATTCTGCAGTACGCTCTGCTCCGGCTTGCCCTCAATCTCTTCTGTCAGGTTGTTCAGTTCTTCTGATATGTCGCCGTCCGGGTCTACCTTATAGCCGAACTTGCGGGCAAACAGCGAGAAAGTACTCAGCTTGTCAGGGTCCGGAGAGCCGTGGGTACGGTATACCATCGTAGGGCGGCGTTTGCCTTTGCCCATGTTATAGACATACTCGGCTACTTTCTTGTTGGCCAGCAGCATGAATTCCTCTATCAGTTTGTGGGCATCCTTTCGCTCTTTTACATACACATAAAGCGGTTTGCCGTTCTCGTCCAGCTTAAACTTTACCTCTGTCGTCTCAAAGCTGATAGCGCCGTTCTTAAAGCGTTTGTCTTTAAGCTTTTTGGCGATACCGTTCAGGATGTTGATTTCTTCTGCAAAATCACCCTCGCCTGTCTCAATGCGCTCCTGCGCTTCCTCATAGGCAAAGCGGCGGTCGGAGTAGATAACAGTGCGGCCAAACCACGACTCATACAGTTTCCCGTTTTCGTCCAGCTCAAATACCGCTGAAAAAGTTAGTTTCTCCTCTTCCGGCCTGAGCGAGCAGAGGCCGTTGGAAAGGCGCTCGGGCAGCATGGGTATGGTTCTGTCTACGAGGTATACAGAGGTAGCCCGGTGGAAAGCTTCTTTCTCCAAGGTGGTTTTAGGCAGCACGTAATGTGTTACATCGGCAATGTGTATGCCTATCTCGTAGTTTCCGTTCTCCAGCTTCTGTATCGACAGGGCATCATCGAAGTCCTTGGCATCTACCGGGTCAATGGTGAAGGTCGTCATGCCGCGGAAGTCGCGGCGTTTGGCTATTTCAGCATCCGTTATTTTATCTGAAATCCTTTCCGCCTCTTCTTCTACCGCTTCATCAAACTCAAACGGCAAGCCGAACTCCGCCATAATGGAGTGTATCTCCGCCTCGTTCTCACCGGCCGGACCAAACACGCGGACTACCTCCCCGGTTGGGTTCTTGCCGGCACTTTCTGGCCACTCCACTATCTTCACCAGCACCTTGTCGCCGGATTGCGCCCCGTTCAGTCCACGCTCTCCTACAAACACGTCAAAGTACAGTTTCTTGAAGTCTGGCACCACAAAGCCGAAGTTCTTCGACAGTTCCATGATTCCCACTAATTCGGTGCGGGAGCGCTCCAGCACTTCAATCACCACGCCTTCCTGGCGTCCGCCGTGCACGGTTGGCGATACTTCTACTTTCACCGTGTCGCCGTCCATGGCATACTTCAGGTGCTCCCGGAATACGCGTACATCCTCCTCGCGCCCTTCCGACACGATGTAGGCATACTTACTGTTTGCCAAATCCACGCGGCCCGTGATGATGTCGACTTTCAGGTTCAGCATGAACTTATCGTCGTCAATCGGCAGCAGTTTGTTCTCTTTCACCAGGGCTTCCAAGATGCTATCTACCTGCTCGCGGCCTTTTTTGTCTGTCACGCCCATGCGGCGGCATACCTGCCGCTGCGTAAATACGGTGTCAGGGCTGCCGGAGAAAGCCTCCAGCACCATGGCTTTGGCTGATTTTGGCGTGCCTTTGCGGCCTGAAGAAGTGCCGCCGCGGCCGGAGGAGGAACCTCCTCTCTTAGATGATTTGCCCTTGGATGATGAATCGCCCCGTCCTCTGGAGCTGTTGCGTTCGTTGCGGCCTTCGTTGTCTTTGCCGCCTCTGTTACTGTTCTTACTTCTCATGTATCTCTTTATGCATCTGCAGCCGCTCATGGAGCCGCCGCTTCTTATTACAATCTATTTCTTAAATAGTTTATTCACTATACGCCAGATGTGTGGGTATGGCTAAAGTAGCAGGTGATTTTTAGGTCAATTTACATATAATAAACCATATATAACCCATGGAGATGGTCCCCCAGATGAGAAGCCAAGTTATTGAGCGTGTACAATGGGGCAGTTCTGGCAGCTTTTATACCAGCCCTGCCTTCATAGCCTCCCGCTTCTGCTGTGCCCGCAGCACGTCTTCCAGTTCGCCTTTCGGGATGGCGTTGAGGAGGGTGCGGGTGTATTCCTGCTGCGGGTTACGGAACAGTTCTTCAGGCGTGCCGCTTTCTATTATCCGGCCATTGCTCATAACAAGTATGCGGTCCGCCATGTACCTGGCAATGGAGAGGTCGTGGGTAATGAAGAGGTAAGTTATTCCGAATTCCTGCTTTAGCCTGTTGAGCAGGTTCAGCACCTGTGCCTGCACCGACACGTCCAGGGCAGACACCGGTTCGTCGCAGATAATGTATTTAGGCTGCAGTGCCAGTGCCCGCGCAATGCTGATGCGCTGCCGCTGCCCCCCGGAAAACGCATGTGGATAACGATGAAAGTGCTCCGGCACAAGCCCCACCTTCTCAAGCAGTTCCATTGCTTTTGCACGGCGTTCTTTGTCACTGGCATAAAGCTTATGCACACGCATGGGTTCCACAATGGCTTCTACCACAGTATGCATTGGGTTGAGCGAGGCGTAGGGGTCCTGGAAAATCATCTGAAAGTTGCGACGGCTTTTGCGCAGCTCTTCTTTATCAAGTCCGGCAACATCGCGGCCCATGAAAATGATGCTGCCTTCTGTCGGCTCTATCAGACGCAGCAAGGTGCGGCCAAGGGTAGTTTTGCCACAGCCGGACTCGCCCACCAGCGCTATCGTTTCTTCGGGCTGCATGTCAAAGCTCACCCCATCCACGGCTTTCACATAAGCAGTAATGCGCCCGAAGAAGCCTTTCCTGATGGGGAAGTATACCTTCAGGTCCTTTACCTGCAGCAGCGGCGCCATTTGCTGGTTCACCTGCTCCTGCTTCAGGTCCGGCACAGTACCTGCGAAGCTGCCTGCTACATCCAGTAGCGAGGGCTCGTATACCTGCTTTTTCTTTTCAGTAATATTCCCGAAAGCATCCTCCTCCATAAAGTCTGATACAGTAGGCAGAACAGACTGCGGCTTATCAGATAGCTTTGGGCGGCAGGCCAGCAGGCCTTTGGTATAGGGGTGCTGCGGATTGGTGAAAATATCAACTGCCTTACCATGCTCCACCAGTTTTCCTTTGTACATCACCAGAATGCGGTCTGCTATTTCGGCTACCACACCTAAATCATGGGTGATAAAAAGTACTGCCGTGTTCTCCTTCACACGCAGTTCATCAATCAACTGCAGCACCCTAGCCTGCACCGTCACGTCAAGAGCAGTGGTGGGCTCATCTGCAATAAGGATGGCTGGGGCACAGGCCATGGCCATGGCTATCATCACACGCTGCTTCTGCCCCCCTGAGATTTCATGTGGATAAGCATCAAAAATGCGCTCCGGATCTGGTAGCTGCACCTTCTCAAAAAGAGCAATGGTACGTGCCTTGGCCTCTTTTTTGGTTAGGTTAGTGTGTAGCAGTAGCACCTCCGCTACCTGTTTTCCACAGGTGTACACGGGGTTCAGCGACGACATCGGCTCCTGAAAAATCATGCTGATTTCGTTTCCGCGCAGCTGCCGCATTTGCTTCTCAGGTAGTTGCAGCAGGTCTACCTGCCCAAACTTCTCCGATTGAAATATAGCTTTTCCTCCTGCTCTGCTGCCGGGTGAGTCAATCAGCTGCATTATAGACAAGGCCGTTACTGACTTTCCTGAGCCAGACTCTCCAACTATAGCCACTGTTTCTCCAGCATATATATCGAACGAAATCTTGTCCACGGCCCTGTTAGTGCCGCCTTGTGTGGAGAAAGCGGTTTCTAAATCTCTGACTTGAAGGATGGGTGTGGGAGTTGACAAGGGTAAGGCTGCTTAGTGCTATTGGTAAAAATAAGGTTTTTGGTATAATAATAAACCTTTGCCTGTTGCAAAGTTAAACTTAAAAGAGGCAGTTCATCTGAGTTCGGAAAACCAAAGGGACAGTAAAGTGTATAGCCATGTCGGTTGTCTCCCGTATATTAGTGACATGTGTTGTGGTTTGTGAACCTAAACAGCAGGTACTACTTTTATACTTCTGATAAATTATAATAAGAATGACAAGAACTATCATCTTCGACCTTGGCGCTGTATTGATTGACTGGAACCCGCATTACCTGTACCGGAAGATCTTTAATGAAGAAGCCAAGATGCTTCACTTCCTGGAGAACGTCTGCACACCAGACTGGAATGAGGAACAGGATGCAGGACGCTCTTTGGAGGAAGCCACACAACTGCTGATAGAAAGGCATCCGGAGCAGGAGGAGAACATCAGGGCTTTCTATGGCAGATGGGACGAAATGCTGGGCGGTGCCATAGAAGGAACCGTAGAAATTTTCCGGGAGCTGAAAGAGAGTGGCAGGTACAACCTGTACGCCCTCACCAACTGGTCAGCTGAGACTTTCCCGATTGCCCAGGAGCGGTATCATTTTTTAGGCTGGTTTGATGGTATCGTGGTGTCAGGCACAGAGAAAGACCGGAAGCCTTTTGACAGCTTTTACCATACGCTGCTGAACCGGTTTAATGTGCATCCTTCAGAGGCTGTCTTTATCGATGACAACCTGCGGAATATAAAAGCAGCAGAGAAATTAGGTATCGATTCTATCCATTTTACCTCCCCAGAGGCATTAAGGGAAGCTTTGAAGGAGCGTGAGATTCTGTAGTAATACAGCTGCTTCAATTACCTTACAGTGCAAAACCTGGAAGCGCTTGGCCTTTGCTTCTTAGCCAGCGCCAGACGCTCGCAGGAGCTGCGCGCACTGCGAGGTCTTTTAGCCATCAAACAAAAAAGCGGCTGCTCTGAATGTAGAGCAGCCGCTTTTTTGTACAGTTAAACGGTTGTGACAGACTATAGTCCTTTCTCCCGCTCCAGTAAGCTTTCGTGCTTCGGTTCGTGGCTCTCTCCGAAGAAACGCTTCTGGTTAAACAGAATCAGCAATACGCCAATGAAAATGGCTGAGTCCGCAACGTTGAAAATTGGCCACAGCGACATTGGGCTGCCACCTAGTATAGGTACCCAGTGTGGCACAATACCTTCCCATATATCGATGTAAAACATGTCGATTACCTGACCATGAAACCAGGGTGTCTTGGAACCATAAGGAGCGTTATCAAACCAGACACCGTAAAATGTGCTGTCTATCAGGTTGCCGATGGCACCGCCCAGGATAAGGGCAATGCACCAGATGAGGCCCTTTGGTGCCCGGTGCTTTATCAGGTAGTAGAGGTAATAGCCAATCCCGAACATAGCTACCAGGCGGAAGAGCGTTAAGATAAGCTTGCCATACTCCGAGCCCAGTTCCACCCCAAAGGCCATTCCTGGGTTCAGGGTGTAGTGCAGCTTCAGCCAGTCGCCTATCAGGTGAATCTCGCCGGGCAAACCCATCTCCATATTGTAGTGTACAATCAGCTTCACAGCCTGATCAACCAGGATAACGGCGAGTGCGGCAAGATAATATTTCAGGTATTTCATATGCATGTGTTAAGCAGACAGGCTTTGACTTTGGTGAAGAACCGCTGCAAATGTACTCCTTAAATTAAAAGCGCCGGAAAGAAATTTTCCCTCCGGTGCCTTTGTACTGGTTTAGAAGACTGTGTTCTCTACTGTTTGTATCTGGATGTACACTTTGTAATCGTCGATATCTAAAAGTGTCATATCTTCCAATCCGTCTACTATATCCAGCTTCAGGGCCTGCGTTTCTGCACAGATATAGTCGCTGTAGTTGGCTACGGCGGCGTTAACCTCCGGCTCTGCACGCTGCATCGTGATTTGGATTTTGTCCTGCACCTCCAGGTTACTGTCCTTGCGCAGGTTCTGGATACGGTTCACCAGGTCACGGGCAATACCCTCCTGCTTCAGTTCCTCTGTCAAAGTAATATCCAGGGCCACGGTCAGTTTGCCTTCGTTGGCCACCAGCCAACCCGGTATATCCTCTGAAGTGATTTCTACATCGTCCGGTGTCAGTACAGCGGTTTCGTCATCATTCAGCATGAGCTCAAAGCCGCCTTCGCGCTCTAAAGTAGCGATATCGGCCTGATCCATCTGCTGAACGGCAGCAGCTACCAACTTCATCTTCGGCCCGAAAACCTGGCCCAGCTTTTTGAAGTTAGGCTTTATCTTCTTCACCAGAATGCCGGACGTGTCGTCGATGTATTCCACCGCCTTCACGTTCACTTCACTCATGATAAGGTCTTCCACCGCCTGAATCTGCTGCTTCGTGTGCTCGTTCAGTACCGGTATCAGGATGCGCTGCAGCGGCTGGCGTACTTTGATCATCTCTTTCTTGCGCAGCGAGTGCACCAAAGATGAGACAGTTTGTGCCAGTTGCATACGCTCCTCCAGGTCTTTGTCAATAGCACCTTCTGCCACCACAGGGAAATCAGCCAAATGCACAGACTCCACCTCGTTTCTGCCGCTCACGCTGTTCAGGTCGCGGAACAGCTGCTCTGCGTAGAATGGCGCAATCGGTGAAATTAGCTTCGCGATGGTTTCCAGACAGGTATACAACGTCTGGTAAGCCGCCATCTTATCTTCGTTGTACTCGCCTTTCCAAAAACGCTTGCGGTTCAGGCGCACGTACCAGTTGCTCAGGTCATCTATCACGAAGTCCTGAATGGCACGGGCAGCTTTGGTAGGGTCGTAGTCAGCGAGGTAACCATCTACTTCCTGCACCAGCGTATTCAGCTTAGAGACAATCCAGCGGTCGCTTTCGGTTCTTCTCTCCAGCGGCACGTCGCCCTCGGCATAAGTAAAGTTGTCGAGGTTGGCGTACAGGGCGAAGAAGGAGTACGTGTTCTGCAGCGTACCGAAGAAACGACGCTGCGTTTCCACCACACCCTCTGGGTTGAACTTCAGGTTGTCCCAAGGCGGCGCATTCGCAATCATGTACCAGCGCACAGCATCCGGACCATAGGTGCCTATCATCTCAAACGGGTCGATGGCGTTGCCAAGGCGCTTGCTCATCTTGTTACCGTTCTTGTCGAGCACCAGGCCGTTCGCAATAACGTTTTTGTAGGCCACGCTGTCTTCCAGCATCACGGCCAGCGCGTGTAGCGTAAAGAACCAGCCGCGTGTCTGGTCCACACCTTCGGCGATGTAGTCTGCCGGGAAGTTCTGCTCAAACGTTTCCTTGTTCTCGATGGGGTAGTGCCACTGTGCATAAGGCATCGCGCCAGAGTCAAACCATACGTCGATAAGGTCTGTCTCTCTGTACATTGGCTTACCAGACTTGCTCACCAAAACGATGTTATCCACGTAAGGGCGGTGCAGGTCGTTTATCTCTACAGAAGCATCCATAAAGCCTTTTTCCACCGCTTTGCCTATTTCCTCGCTCAGCTGCGCGATAGAACCGATGCAGATTTCCTCTTCACCGTCTTCTGTTCTCCAGATAGGCAGCGGCGTTCCCCAGTAGCGGGAGCGCGACAGGTTCCAGTCCACGAGGTTCTCGAGCCAGTTACCGAAACGGCCTGTACCAGTTGACTCCGGTTTCCAGTTGATGGTCTTGTTCAGCTCAATCAGCCTGTCTTTAACGGCTGTAGTTTTAATGAACCAGGAATCCAGCGGGTAGTAAAGCACCGGCTTATCCGTACGCCAACAGTGTGGGTAGGTGTGCTCGTACTTCTCTACTTTGAAGGCTTTGTTTTCTTCCTTGAGTTTGATGGCTATTTTTACATCCGTCGGCTTATAGTCTGCTCCGGTTTCATCTTCACCGGTGTAGTTCTTCACGTACATGCCGGCAAAGTCGGTTACTTCTTTCACAAAGCGGCCCTGCTTGTCTACCAGCGGCATGGGCTTTCCGTTTTCGTCGGAGACCATCAGCGGCGGGATGTCGTTCTGCATCGCCACTTTAAAGTCGTCCGCACCAAAGGTTGGCGAGATGTGCACGATACCAGTACCATCCTCTGTCGTGACGAAGTCACCTACGACTACCCGGAAGGCAGGCTTGTCAGGCTGCACGTAAGGCATCAGCTGGTGGTATTCCACACCTGCTAAATCGCTGCCTTTATACTCCTCTACTACTTTGTAAGGAATCAGCTTGTCGCCCGGCTTGTAATCCTCCAGTGCCAGGTCAGCAGCTTTTGGGTTGAAGTAACGGCCGATAAGGTCTTTCCCCAGTATAACAGAAATTGGCTCAAAGGTATAGGGGTTAAAGGATTTGACCTTCACATACTTGATGCCTTTACCTACAGCCAACGCCGTGTTGGCCGGAAGCGTCCAGGGGGTTGTCGTCCAGGCAAGGAAGTATACTTTCTCCTCCTCGCTTTCGAACAGGAACATGTTGCGGGTGATTTCTTTCACCTCGAACTGCGCCACGATAGTGGTGTCCTTCACCATCTGGTAGCAACCCGGCTGGTTCAGCTCGTGTGAGCTCAGACCAGTACCTGCTCCCGGAGAGTAAGGCTGGATGGTGTATCCCTTATATAAGTAGCCTTTGTCGTAGAGGCGCTTCAGCAGGGCCCAGCAAGATTCGATGTATTCGTTCTCGAAGGTGATGTACGGGTTGTTCAAATCTACCCAGTAGCCCATCTTCTCAGTTAAGTCGTCCCACTGGTGCTTGAAACGCATTACCGTTTCGCGGCAGCGCTGGTTGTACTCTTCTACCGAAATGGTTTTACCGATATCTTCTTTCGTGATGCTCAGTTCTTTCTCTACCTGCAACTCAATTGGCAGGCCGTGCGTATCCCAGCCGCCTTTGCGGTTTACCTGGAAACCTTTTAGGGTTTTGTAACGGCAGAAGATATCTTTTACTGCACGGGCCATTACGTGGTGAATACCCGGCTTACCGTTAGCAGAAGGCGGTCCTTCATAAAATACGAAGTTCTCGTTGCCTTCGCGGGTCGCTACTGACTTCTCAAAGATGTTGTTCTGCTTCCAGAACGCCAGTACATCTTCGCCTACTTTCGCGTAGTTCAGTTGTTTATACTCGTTGTACTTTACCATTTTCTGGTTCTTCTTCTAATTTCAATCTTAGTTGAGCCAAGTCCAGCTCGTCGCCTTGTTCAAAACTGCCTTATTAATCTGCCCGATTAAGGCGTAAGGATCCCGCTTATACTTGCGTTGTCGAAACTCATGAGCAATGTAGGCAAGATAATCAGGTTTGTAAAAACACAATAAATAAACTTACCGGCATCAGTACTCCTAAGGCCTTTGTGCCTTCAGACTTAGAGAAGGCGAAAATCAAGCATTCGAAGAACGGGATAACATTAGTTTATTTCAGCTTCATACCTGCCTCTTCTAAACTGCCTGCTTTAGCGTGGCTCACGCTAAAGCCACCAACTCTTTAGCATATTCTTCTATGCTAAACATTCTGGATAGCAATCTTATTCCACACGGTTAGCTACAATTCGCAAAGGTAGGTAATTTTGCTCATTTCTATGGTTAACAATCACCAAACGTGGAGGTAAGGCTGTATTGTACTTAGATGGGCAGATGCAGGACTTATGTGTTCATATCACGACACACGTATTACACCAATCCCTTCAGCTAATTATAAAAAGCTCATTTGGGGAAAAAATAGCCCCAGCTGGGCTGAGGCTAAAATTCAAATCATTTTAGGTCTATTTTAGCTTTTCTTCTTTGAAGAAGAGGACTTACTGGTATCATCCTTCGGTACGCAGTTCGGTACTTCCTTTCCATCCTTCTCCTTCATCCCTACTGGTTCATAACCATCCCAACAGGGATTATTTTCTTTCAAACTGTTACTGTCTTTATCTGATTTTGAGTTGCTCATAGCTTTCGTGTTTAGTTCTATCTTATACTACAGACACTGGCTCCTACTGATGCTGTTAGTTTGTGAATGTCTCTTTTGCTTTAGTAGAATTGCATCACTTCGTTATACTAAAATGTGTATAACTTTCAGTTGTACACATTACACAATGCTGTATATCAGATTACTTCACATTTATCCACACCTTCTATTGTATACTTCAGCGTCTACATTTCCACATCTATGCCTCCAGTTTACAGACCATAAACCTTACACAAAGCTGCTCTTTCCGGGGCTGTTGAGTTGCCATCTCTGAAAAGGTATTCTGATGAAATAAAAAGCCTACTACTCCTTCTACCTGTATGCTCGCAATAAGATAACAAGCAATTTTCAACCGCCTACCTAAAGGGAACAACGCCTCCTGTTTCTTGCAAACTGCTTTCGTGTTGCATTAGGTGAATTCTGGAGGCTAGTAGTTTTGCTGCTTTCCGAATTGAAGAAAGAAACCATTTATTGCTGAGTTATACTTAACATAACTTATGCAATTAAGGACACATATTTTACAAATATGCTTTGTGCCGATAGGTTTATGATAGGCATTCAATACAGGATTGCATACCAGTTAAAGTTAATCAGACATTAAGTTTGAAGAACATCGGAGACAGCTGCTATAGCTGAACAACAGGTAGGCTGTTGCTGTGTATATACCTGACTTTAACCCGCTCCTAAACAATTGTAGAAGTAAGATACTTAAGATTTTACATCCTATAAAAGAATGAATGCGTCTCAACCTAAATCGCTGCTTTTCCACAACCAGAAAGTGAAAGAGGCAGCGTGGGTTTGCCACACTGCCTCTCCATGGAACAGTATTCAATCTGAAAAAGATAAATAGATGCTTACGCTAATTTCTCTAAAATGCTCTTGAAGTTGACGGCTTTATCTATGTAGTTCCTTAGTTCGCTGATGGGCATACGCACCTGCTCACGGCTGTCGCGGTCGCGAACAGTTACGGTATCGTCCTCCAGCGTCTGGTGGTCAATGGCAATACAGAATGGTGTACCGATCAGGTCCTGGCGGGTATAACGCTTACCGATGCTGTCGCGCTCTTCGTAAATCATGTTGAAGTCATATTTTAACGCATCAAACACTTCTGTTGCTTTCTCAGGAAGACCGTCTTTTTTGGTGAGCGGCAGGATAGCAGCCTTAACCGGGGCCAGTGCCGGGTGCAGTTTCAGGAAGGTGCGGGACTTGGTGCTGTCGCCTTCTGTGATTTCCTCTTCCTGGTAGGCATTGCACAACGTCATCAGGAATAGACGGTCTGCGCCGGCAGACGTTTCAATAACGTAGGGCACATAATTGCCGTACGGCTTGCCTTCCTCATTCAGGTCGTTATCGAAGTACTGCATTTTCTTGCGGCTCAGTTCCTGGTGCTGCGTCAGGTCAAAGTCGGTGCGGGAGTGGATACCCTCAATTTCCTTAAACCCAAATGGGAACTTGAACTCAATATCTACGGCAGCGTTGGCATAATGGGCCAGCTTGTCGTGTTCGTGGTAGCGCAGGTTCTCAATAGGTATACCCATGGCCTCGTGCCACTTCTTGCGTGTTTCTTTCCATTGCTCGTACCATTCCATCTCCGTTCCAGGACGCACAAAGAACTGCATCTCCATCTGCTCAAATTCGCGCATACGGAAGATGAACTGGCGTGCCACTATTTCGTTTCGGAAGGCCTTACCGATTTGCGCAATACCAAAAGGCACCTTCATGCGGCCTGTCTTCTGCACATTCAGGAAGTTCACGAAAATACCCTGCGCAGTTTCCGGCCGCAGGTAAATTGTGCTGGACTCTTCTGCTACAGAACCAACCTGCGTCGAGAACATCAGGTTAAACTGCCGTACTTCCGTCCAGTTAGTAGTGCCGGATACAGGGCACTTTATGTCTTCACGTATAATCAGCTCACGTACGGCGTCCAGGTCTTCTGCCTCCAATAGTTTGCCCATTTCGGCTGTCAGCGCTTTGCCTCTTTCCGGATCACCGGCGTTTTCGTACTCAGCTGCTTTCTCTTCTATCAGCACATCAGCGCGGTAACGCTTCTTCGAATCTTTGTTATCGATCATCGGGTCGTTGAAGCTGTCCACGTGGCCGGAGGCTTTCCAGGTGAGCGGGTGCATGAAAATGGCGGCATCCAGACCAACTACGTTCTGGTTCAGCTGCGTCATGCATTTCCACCACAGGTTCTTGATGTTGTTCTTCAGCTCCACGCCCATCTGGCCGTAGTCGTACACGGCTTGCAGGCCATCGTAAATCTCACTCGACGGAAATATAAAGCCATACTCTTTCGCGTGCGAGATAATATCTTTTAACTGTGCGTTTTCTACAGGATTTTTCTCTTGTGTTGCCATGGCGCAAAGATAGCCTTTTCACTTTTGATTATGCCACAGATGCTTTACACTTTTTCGTGATGATGCTTTATCTGAATATATTTTAATACTCCTCCGACTTTATATTTTCTGCCTTTGGAGCAACGGTTACGTAATGAAACTTTGTGTTAACAATTTCTTAACATTGGCCTTCCTGCGCTCTCTTCATTTTGAAGTAACTTGCAGCTTTTTACAATTCTCACCAAGCATTTTTAAAATGGTTAAGACAAAAAAAGGAAAAAAGCATGTCGCTCCTATTAAGCCATACAAATTTAGAAGGCGGTATAGTCAACTCGACATCTACATCCGCAAGGAGAAGAATTTCCTTTATTTTATTGCTTTTTCGCTCATCCTGGCGGGTTTAGTTTATCCGTACGCCTCTATTGCCATGTGGGTGGGCTTTGCCTTTGCCGGCTACTCTGCCATCGCCAACGACAGTATCCAGACCATCGGAACTTTCATTGTATCTAATGAGGACAAGAAATGGTACTGGCAGTGGCTTTTCATGGGTTCCATCTTTTTAGGTACCGTTTTCTACAGCTGGTATGTTTTTGATGGTGATGTAACGTACCAGCGCCTCTCCTCCAAAGGTTTCGATCAGAGCATCGACAGCTTTGTTTACCTGCAGCTGGCCGCCCCAATTGTATTGTTGCTCCTCACGCGCTTCCGCATACCTGTGTCCACCACTTTTATGCTGTTAAGCGTGTTTACTGTAAGCTCTGGTGCCATCATCAGTATGGTTAGCAAGAGCTTGATGGGGTATGTGGCGGCTTTTGTCGTTGCCTTCATTATTTACATTGCACTCACCAACATCATAAAAAAAATGGTGAAAGGCGAGGCGCATGGTTCCTGGGTGATTGCGCAATGGATAATCAGTGGTTTCCTGTGGCATACCTGGTTAGCACAGGATTTGGCCAACGTAGCTGTTTACCTTCCCCGCCAGCTGGGTGTCTGGGAGTTTGCGGCCTTCGCCGGATTCATCTTCCTGGGCCTGGGCTTTATGTTCTTTAAGCGCGGGGAAAAGATTCAGAATATTATCAATGAGAAGTCTGATGTGCGTGATGTGCGCAGCGCCACCATTATTGACCTTGTTTATGCTGTTATACTCTACTACTTTAAAGAGATCAATAACATCCCGATGAGTACAACATGGGTGTTTGTGGGTCTGCTGGCTGGTCGTGAATTGGGTATGCGCCTGCGTAACCATGACAGTAGTACAAAATTTGGCAAGACCTTTAACCTGATTGGTAAGGATATTCTGTCAGTCACTATCGGACTTGTTATTTCTATTATCCTGGCTGTTGCTATCAACCCTGTTATTCAGCAGGAACTCGTGGATTTCTTCTTCAAATAAGCCTGTATTTTTATAAGCAAAAGAAAAGGTCTGGTTTACGCCAGACCTTTTCTTTTGGCCTCTCATCTTTGTGAAAAGTCAGCTTTAGCAGGTTCTATGTCGTTTTTATTGATCTAGAGCATCAGACAAGAGATTCCATCTGCTGCAGTATGCCAGTGGCAGCAATCCTGTTCGCATACTTTCTCTCCCTGTGCTCTTTAACACATAAAATGTAGCTCATACAGCTT
Source organism: Pontibacter toksunensis (assembly GCF_042686245.1). Lineage (NCBI taxonomy): Bacteria > Pseudomonadati > Bacteroidota > Cytophagia > Cytophagales > Hymenobacteraceae > Pontibacter > Pontibacter toksunensis. Next base: position 188,534 of record NZ_JBHUOX010000003.1, read on the forward strand.
TCAGCAAGACTCTTTTGTTCTGTTGCCCACCTGCAACACCTCCTGTAGCTATTTGTTATTCTGCTTTAGAGGGAAGAGTTGCTCATAGAAAAGCCCCGGCAGGTTGTGCTGCCGGGGCTTAAAAATTATGTTTCTCTATATTATTTTTCTGGCCAGATTACCTCCAGGTTATCGTTGATGAATACCCCAAAGTTAACAGCGATCAATTGGTCCTCGTCAAAATACAGGTCTATCATTTCTTTCTCAAACGAAACGCGTGTTTCGCCTGTCTCTGCCTCTTCTTCTTCGGGTCCGGTGATATCGTTATCAGCGAAAAGCCGCAGAACCTGGTCTTTGCTCATCTCGAAAACGCGTTCGCCCCAGATCTGCACCTCGCGGTTTGCCGTCTCAATGCAGCTTAAGCGGTAATCGTCTTCTTTGTCGAAGTACAAGGAGTAGCCTTCTTCCCAGTAATTCCAGGCCTGATGCTCAAACTCATCTTCCTTATCAGACTCTTCTACTTCTTCTGGCTCACCAATCAGCTCTTCTACTTCTTCCATTGTCAGGCCAAACTTGATCTTGCCAAGCCCTTTGCCTAACCTGATGTCTTTGTTGATCATGTTCAATTTAAGGTTTATATGTGCAAAGATACACGAATTACTTTTTTAAAGGTTCATCTTTTTTTACAGAATTTTCCTGTGCCGGCTCTTCAAAGGCTGTTCTAAAGCGCTGGCTCATTTGCTGATACTTTTCATTTTGCTTCGCCAGGTCCCATTTCTCTTTGAAAATTGCCGCTGATGCTGCCTTCACCGGATCTAACTCATTTGGCAGCTGTTCTCTTCCGTGTGCCCCGCTCTGCCCCTTCTTGTCCTCCGGAACAGGTCCGTCGTACTTCTTGCCTGACTTATGGTTGGCATAGCGCCTGCTGCGTGTGTAGCCCATCTGCAGAAACTTACGGGCCATGTCGGCTCCAACAAAATCATTCTGCTGCAGATACGCCTCAAACATCCTGTATATCTTTTCAGAGGATTCCTGTGCTATGTCCGGTGTCTTGAAGCGCCAGTGCGGCAGGATCTCTGACTTGTATGGCTCCACTAACAGCACTCCCTGTTCTCCCTTCCCGATGCGGTACAGATCCGGCCGCTGCCGGAAGTCTGTATTTGCAAAATCAAGTTGGTAGTTAAAATTCTTCTTCTTCGTTTTTGCCGGCATAGGCAGTGGGTTTGATAGGTACAGTCTGGTACACCGGGTACTGCTCCGGATATATGACGATAAAGCTATTATCCTTGTAGTTTCTGGACAGGATGCGCGGCACGTAATCCATGGCGCTGTTGTAGGATACTGTCCTTTTCCTGGCTGAGATAACTACGACCATATCGTCTTTCAGCAGCTCTGCCTTCATCGTGGAGATTTCATTCAGACTTGCATATGGCACGTAGTCTGCTTCCACAGTTGGCTTGGTATCTGCAATGACGCTTTTTAGCTTGTTAAGCGTACGCTTACGGCCTCTAAATACAATTGGAGCACCTAACTGTGTCGACAGAAGTTTCACGCTCCTGACCCAACGCATAAAGCCTCTTTCCAGTTCTGCGTTAGTTGGCACAATTACAACAATGCGTCCTGTTGTGTTCAGTGGCTGAATGATCTTGCACACCAGGATCATTTCGTCTGTATTATCGAGCAGGCTATCCAGCACCGTTCCGAAGATACGGTCGCGGGTTGTGATTTTGGCATTCCAACCCAGCACTACTTCCGTAATCATCAGCTCTTTAATGGCGCGTAATATACCGCTCGATACATTAACATCTATTTTTGACACCAGTTGCACATCGCTGTCTGTGGCTGAGGCATGCGTTATAGCCTCCTGCAGCATCTTGTTTTTCTTAAAGATTTCTTCCTCGGCGTGCTCGTTGTCTATCACCACAGCCAGCGGATAGATGGGCCCTTTCTGGTCCGGGTTCTTTAGTATCACTGACAGGTCAATCAGCCTCTCTATAGTTTCAGGGTTTCCGATTGGTACCAGTATCCTGTCTTGCTTCACACTGATATCCGGCTTTCTTCTGCTTTCCAGGATGGCCAGTTTCCTACCAACTTTTTCAGTAGAGAAGGAGCTCACAATACTTGATACCAGGATGAGAACTACGGCTCCGTTTAAGGCACTTTCTCCTAGAAGGCCTATTTCAAAACCTGCCAGTACTACAGCCAGAGTTGCTGCAGCATGCGCACTACTCAACCCGAAGATCAGGTTACGCTGCAGTATGCTGAACTTGAAAATCTTTTGAGTAAAAAAAGCCGCAGCATACTTTGTAAGCGGTGCCAGTACAACGATGGTTCCTGCTATCAGCATGGCATTTGTGTCAGTAAACAACACTGTCAGGTCCACCAGCATACCGGTGCTGATAAGGAAAAAGGGGATGAATATGTTGTTTCCTACAAACTCTATCCTGTTCATCAGGGCAGATGTATGTGGTATGAGGGGATTTAACGCAAGACCTGCAAGGAAAGCTCCAATAATGGCTTCCATACCTGCCACCTCTGATAAGAAAGCTGCAGCGAATACCACCGTCAGCACGAAAATATATTGTGCTCCTTTCTCACTCTCCAACTGCTTAAACATCCACTTCGCAATCTTTGGAAAAATCCATAGTACTACGGCCACGAAGATGATCATCTCCACAACCATAAATACCCAGAACCATACTCCTGTATCTCCTTGTGTTGAGTTGATGATGATGGCCAATACAAAAAGAACTGCTGTATCTGTTATTAGTGTTCCCCCGATGGTGAGTGTTACTGCTTCATTTTTGCTCAGCCCGAGCCTGCTCACGATTGGGTATGCCAACAGCGTATGAGGGGCAAACATACTTGCCAGCAGTATGGCTGGCTTTACTTCGTAGCCATGTATGTATAAGAAAGTTGCTGTTCCTACAAGTATAGGTATTAAGAATGTCAGGGATCCAAATACAAGGCTCCTCACCTTATACCTTTTAAAGTCTATCATGTCTATCTCCAGCCCTGCCTGAAACATGATGTATAGCAATCCTACTGTACCGAACAACACGATACTTGCATCTCTAGCCAGAATATTCAATCCGTTTGGCCCCAGCACTACCCCTGCCACAATAAGCCCTACAATGCCTGGTATCCGAAACTTATTCAGAACGATGGGTACCACCAGAATTATCAGGAGCACCAGAGTGAATATCAAAACTGGCTCCCTAAAGGGCAGTGTCAGATCTATATTGAGTAGCATGTTTTCTTGTTTTGTCTTTTGCTTTATGGTTCTTAATATATCGTTTTTTCTTCTGTATAGTTTTAATGTAAGTTTTTCCTACCCTTACACAAGCTTTTTTTTCAACCTTCCACATCTCTCAACACCTAATAACTTTTATAAAATGTTTTATCTTAAATATCTTTCTTTCATTATCAGGGGTGTTCATAAGTTGACAACTTTACTCATTTCTGTTTACTGCTTATAACTTGTTTACTTTGTCTGCTCTTATCACCACCTCCACTTAAGACTTGTGGATTTTATATATTTCTGTTTCAGGAGATTGAGCCGCTTATCCACTTTTTCCTCTTTTATGTGTATTTCTTTTTACACGCTAAACAAATTCGTGGAAAGCGGCTTTTTACACAGTTACTTGTACACTACATTCCACATTTCACCCCTTACACACCTGTGTATTTACCCTTGCATGGCGAGGTGTGTAAGTTGTCCCTTAGTTTACCCACGCTTTTCCACACCTCATACCACCCCTGCTGTGGATTACTCTAATATGGTTCTATTTCTGTTTTTTCTCCTGAAGAAACGCCTGATTGGCCTGTTTCCATCTAAGTGCTATACAGGTGTACCAATTTATACAGGTGTAAATTATTTGCTTGGCTACACTGGCTTCTTACTCTTTACGTGCTGTTTATTGGTTTTGCCGGTTTACATTTTACCGTTTATCTATCAGTTGCTGTATAGATAAAATTTACTTGTTGTATTATATGAAAGATGTGAGAAAGGAAATTAAGCAGTTGCAGCTGGTGCAGAAGGAAGAGCGGTGCAGAGCAAAGAAGATGTGACGAGGACGCCAGCATCAACAAGTGCTGACTCCCGAATTCTGGCGTATTATTCGAAACTGCAGCGAGAGGTAAGGGTACCTAAAACTATTGTTCTAAAGTTATGAATAATTGCTGCGTCTGCTTTGCCTGCAGGTATAGCGCTGCGCTGCAAGCAGCGCCTGGCATACTATCATTTTGAGATCCTGAGGAGGGAGTACAGCAGAATGAAGGAGGGGTAAGGCAGATGCAATCTAGATGCTGTTATAGAACTCAGTTGCGCTACCAGTTTGAGCAACTGGCTATGGTCTGCAGAAACCTCTAATTAAACTAAGCTGAATTGAATGTTAAACTGACGCGATACAAGAGGAAAGGCGGGGCAGTAGAGTTTAGCCGTTTTAGTCTAAAAGTACAGAAGGGTTAAAACATTAAAAAATATTTTAATGAAGCACGCACAGCACCAGCTATACAAAAAACAGTATAGTTGCAAAGGCAGAAACAGCACAGATAAACGAATACAAACCAAGGATTCCTTTGGCAGCATATACCTAACATATACCTGGCCAGCGTCTGTTGATCAGAATTTTAGTTGTGGATCATCTTAGGATGCCGGGCTGTTGGATAAGGTCGAAATGAAGAGTGCAGTGGTAAAAAATTTAGAAGCAAGCCTTGGAGTTCAGTTGATTTATTAACAGCGTCTCTACCTCAAATATTGGAACCAAGATGGCAGTATAACTCAGTCAATTATTTCCTGCTCTGATGTGGCTGAAATATAAATCTAAAGTTGGTCCCACATGATGTTCAGCAAAGAAATGCATAAGATTTCCAGCTGTTCTGAATCTGTTGTCGGCTTTCCTTTGACTCCGTCCTATGAGCCGGTTTTACTTCTTTTCTTTAATTCTTGAGGTACTGTTAATGCTATCGATATATTTAACCTGGCTACAATTGCTGTGGAAAGATACATCAGAAAGTGACCTCTTTTGATTCAGACCTAGTATTTGCTGTTTCTTTTGATTAGGTTTTTAACAAAAAAGGGAGGCTCTTTGGCCTCCCCTTCTTATAGTACTGCAAAGTATCAGAACACTAAAAAGTCTGGTTCATTTCTTTCCCAGTTAGCCCGGATATCCAGTACTTCCGGTAATAGGTAAACTTTTTCCGGCGCTTTTTCGAAGTTCGGATCTCCCTTTTCCCAAACCCCGTTGTTGTTTTCATCTACTAATACCCGTAGGCGGTAGGAGCCTGGCTCAATATTTTGAAAGCGAAAGTTCTTACTGTTCTTTACTTCCTCCACTATTTTATAGTCACTGTTAAGCAACTGAATGGTGAAAGACGTATAGTCTGTTTTGGCTGTACCACTTAACGTTCCTGTACCACGGGCTTCAGCGACAGCAATACTCACCGGTTGAAACCTCATGGGCTCACCTATAAGAGGTACGATAGCAGTACTATCCAACACCACTGATACCTGCTTTATCCGGTTATTGACTTCCGGCAAATTAAAGCTGATTTCTGTATTCGTCTTATCAAAAGTTATTTGCTCCGGTTTCAACTGTTGTAAAACAGTTGTATCTGACATAAGGGTAACAGGAGTATCGCCGGCGATGCGTGCTGGAGTTTCGAGTTCCAGCATTACCGGCTGGCCTACCCTGAAACTGTTCTTGGGCTTTCCGTTGATAACTTTCAATTGTGCTCCCTTTATACGCTGTGCCCTTTTGCCTTCGAACGCAATTTGAACAGTGTCTATAGCAGTATTGCCCGAAGAATCAACAACAGTGAACAGCGCTTGGCCACCTTCAAAGCCAGGGGTTTTAAACACCTCCACTGCTTTCCCGTCGCTGCCAATTCTATGTACCAGGCTGTCTGTGTTAACTGCCAGAGGCTTGGCTGTGAAGCGTTGGATACCCTCGTTGTAGTTTCCTATGAAACGATCAGTATATTTTTCCCGCTGGAGTAGAATTGGCTTCTTGGTATCTATTCGAACAGTCTGCAGGTAAATAGAATCTGTGCCGGGCAGTATCCTGATTATCTCTGGCAGATAGGCTATTCTCTCTTCTTCTGTATCGTAAAAGGTATTGTTGTTCTTATCTACTAGCGCATACATGCGGTAGTTACCTTCTTTTATATTCTCGATCTCAAAATTGCCGGCATCATCTGCTGTAGTCAGGTAGTATGGCCTGTTCTTTCTAATGCTCAGCGTGTCCTCTGCCTGGTACAAGGCTACCACTGCACCCTTCTCCGGCGTCTGCTTCATTAGGTTAACAACTTTGCCGCTCACGCTGCTGGAGTCAATAAAGGTCCCTGTGCTGAACGCTATTTTGAGGTTCTGAGCCTTATTTTGCTCTGTTATATCCACAATGCCCTCCCTGAAGTTGAAGGTGAATGTGGTGCTGTCCTGCAGTGGTTTTTCAAACTCCAGCGTCAATACATTTTTATTGCTTTTGACCTGGTACTTATTGTTGATATTCGGTGTAATCAACAGCTCTTTTGTCAGGTTCTTCTGCTGTACCTCTTCGTTGAATTCTAAATTTATTGTCTTTGTATTAACATTCAGTTGCTGGTCTTTCGGATTACTTTCTACTAATACTGGCGGCGCGACATCTTTTGGTCCGCCCTCCGGGACGCTCATGGTTGCGCAGGAAGCAAGACCTCCTACAATACCTGTTACTACAATTGCTGTTCTTAACTTCATCAGGTTGTTTTGACTCAAATCAAAATAGGCAAACTCTCGCTTGCCTATCCTGAATATCACACGCTCTTTAAGGCGTTTTTATTTTCTTTTCGCAACAAAAATTAAACTTGAGTAATCGTTTCCGTTCTTCTCGGCATAGCTGTTTGACTTATAGCCGTTCAGTACGCTGCTGATCATTTTAGTTTTACCGTCCTTGTGCTTTTCGCTGAGCATGCTCACATAATAGGCGTCAAACTTCATCGGCAGCACTTCTTCCAGCACCATTTTATGTTTTTTCAGGAAGCGCTTCATGGTTGGCTGGGTGAAGTGGTACAGGTGGCGCGGCACATCGTAGGCTGCCCAATCCGCCTTGTATTCTTTCGCATCATGTGAGTCAGCATTCGGTACGGCTATAATCAACGTACCGTCTTCCTGCAGGCTTTCCAGCAGTTGACTCACAGTTTCATTGAGGGTATGAATATGCTCCAGCACGTGCCATAGTGTAATCACCTCGAACTTCTCGCCTTGTATTTCCTGCAGGCTTTTCGCTATCAGCTCGCCTGTTTCCGTTGATGCAGCCTCCCTTGCTTTATCATTCGGCTCTACTCCTCTTACTTCCCAACCGTCTTTTTTGCAGGCGCTGAGAAAAACGCCGGTCCCGCAGCCATAGTCCAGGATGGTGCCTTTTGCAGGTGTATGCCTGTTAATAAGCTCTACTTTCTGCTTAGTGGTAATGGAGCGCACTACATGGTATGCTCTGTTGATAATTCCACTTTTGGTGTTGCTGTGAGAAATGTATTCCTCTGATTCGTAGTACTGTCCTATGCTTTGCAGATCAGGTCTTGGGTTTGTGAATTTGAAAGAACAGTTCTCACACTCCACTATTACAAAGCTCTCTTTTGATACAGCGTTATCCGTTACAACTAAAAAATTTTTAAACTCATCCTTGCCACAAATGGGGCATTGTTCCAGTCTTTCGTAGCTCATTTATTTACCCAGGTATACCATTAGTACTGAAATGTCAGCTGGCGTAACGCCACTTATTCTGGAGGCTTGCCCGATTGTCTCCGGGTTTACTTTCAGCAGTTTTTCTTTTGCCTCAGCCGACAAGGCAGGTATGTTGCGGTAATCTATTCTTTCTTTGATAATGTAGTTTTCCAGCTCGCTCATTCTGGCAGCCATGCTGTATTCTTTCTCTATGTAGCTCTCGTACTTCACCTGAATGCCTGCCTGCTCCACGCTATCTTCCCTGAACTTGCTCAGGTACTCTGCCACCGATGGAACAGCCGCTGCTATGTGTTCAATTTCAATATTCGGGCGCTTGATGAGCTGGCCGGCTCGTTGCTTTTCTGTTATAGGAGCAGAACCCAGACCTTCCAGCACAATGTTGATTTCTCCAGGCTCAATCGGCTTATTATTTAAATATGCTATGATTTCGCCTGTTTCCTCTATTTTCTTATCCACAGCCTTTTTGCGCGACTCGTCTGCCAGGCCTAAGTCATAACCCAGCTTTGTCAGGCGTATATCAGCGTTGTCCTGGCGCAGCAGAATGCGGTGCTCGGCGCGGGAAGTGAACATGCGGTAAGGCTCATTGGTGCCTTTGTTTACCAGGTCATCAATGAGCACACCGATATAAGCTTCAGACCGCTTCAGCACAAATGGCGCTTTCTCATTGATCTTGTTGTGTGCGTTTATACCGGCCATCAATCCCTGGCAAGCTGCTTCCTCGTAACCAGTGGTTCCGTTAATCTGGCCTGCAAAGTACAGGTTCTCTACCAGCTTTGTTTCGAGTGTCAGGTTGAGCTGCGTTGGCGGGAAGAAGTCATACTCGATGGCGTAGCCCGGTCGGAACATCTTGGCGTTCTCAAATCCCATTATTTTACGCAGCGCCTTTAGCTGTACGTCTTCTGGTAACGAACTGGAGAATCCATTTACATATACTTCCACCGTGCTCCAACCCTCCGGCTCCACAAATATCTGGTGACGGTCGCGGTCAGCGAAGCGGTTTATCTTGTCTTCTATAGAGGGACAATAACGTGGTCCTAATCCTTGGATGCGGCCCTGGAACATAGGTGACTTTTCAAAGCCTGTCTTTAGTATCTCGTGTACCTCTGAGTTTGTATATGTGATGTAGCAGCTTCGCTGTTGTGCTAATGGCTCTGTAGCAGTATAGGAAAACTTCGATGGCTTCTCGTCTCCGAACTGTTCTTCCATTCGGCTGTAGTCAAGTGAGCGGCCATCCACACGCGGAGGTGTACCAGTCTTCATGCGACCTGCTTCGAAGCCCAGTTCTACGAGCTGCTCCGTTATACCTTTGGCAGATTTCTCAGCAGCACGTCCCCCTCCTAGTTGCTTCTCACCTATGTGGATAATACCATTCAAAAATGTGCCGTTCGTTAATACAACAGCCTTTCCACGTATAGTTATCCCCAGGCTTGTGCGTACGCCGGCAACTCTACCATTCTCTACTTCAATGCCTGTAATCATCTCCTGCCAGAAGTCGATGTTCTCTGTTTGCTCAAGAGACAGGCGCCATGCTTCTGCAAAACGCATGCGGTCACTTTGTGCCCGTGGACTCCACATGGCTGGCCCTTTTGACTTGTTCAGCATGCGGAACTGGATCATAGTCTGATCGGTAATAATACCGCTCATGCCACCCAGTGCATCTACTTCACGAACTATCTGCCCTTTGGCTACACCACCCATAGCAGGGTTGCAGGACATTTGGGCAATTGTATTCATGTTCATAGTTGCCAGCAGCACCTTTGAACCCATTTTAGCTGCAGCAGATGCGGCTTCACAACCTGCATGACCGGCTCCAACAACTATGATATCGTATTCTGGAAACATGTATTCTGAATTTTAGAGATGTTTCACGTGAAACATCTGCGGGGGGTTGCTAATTCCTTTTGCGATTAAAAATTACGCAAAGATAAGGAAGAATCTTCTTGTTTGCGCATAAGTCTCTCTTCCTCTTTGGACTTATCTCTGAAGCCAAGCAAATGAAGTGCACCATGAATGATGACCCGGTGAAGTTCATCTTCAAAAGAAGTACCCAGGGTTTCTGAATTGTCGCGGACTCTGTCTACGCTTATAAAAATATCACCTTCAATGATGCCCTCTTCGTCGGCATTATTGAAGGTGATGATGTCTGTGAGGGTATCGTGATCAAGGTACTCCACATTCATTTGGTGGAGGTAATCATCTGAGCAGAAAACGTAGGTGAGGTTACTTAACTCTTGTTCGTGTTGTGCTATTACGGTTGCTATCCATTCTGAAACCTGGTCTGGGTTGTTTAGCTCAAAGTCAATGTCCTCGCTAAAAAACTCAATTGGAAGTTCCATTCTCTGGTATCACATTAAAAATCAGCTGTACCTTTTTGCCGTTATCGGCAAAGTTTACTTCGTCGCAGAGGTTGCGCATCAGAAAGATGCCACGGCCTCCTGGGCTCTCAAGGTTTTCTGGTGCTGTAGGGTCAGGCAGGTTCTCATAATCGAAGCCCGGGCCTTCATCCTCCACTTCAAAAAACAGCTTATTATCTTCTACCTGCAGGGTAAGGTATACGTTTTTTTCTTTGTCAAATTTATTCCCGTGACGAATAGCGTTATTTACAGATTCTGTAACAGCAACCATAATGTTGCCATAGATGTCATCTTCAAACTCAAATTCATCTCTTGAGTTGTCAATAAAGCTTTCAATTACTCTGATGTTCTCGATTAGGGAAGGAATCTGAATTTTAACCTGATTCATATTAATCGTTAAGTGTAAAATGGGTGCGTTTATTTACTAATGCTTTGAAAATACTCGTTTACCTTCTGCTTATAGTACGGTGAAAGTGCAGGAGGTATAGTCTTAAGCAGTTCTGTCTGCTTTTCTTTTGCTTTGAAATACTTCTCGAATGACGGTGGCACCTTTCGGGCAATTTCCTGAGCCGTCTTTGCCTCGCGTTTATTGTCCAATTCCCGCTCCTTCGCCGACTTCTCCGCTTCCAGCAATCTAGTCAGTATTTCCCGCTGACGCATGATGGTTTGTTCAGTCAGACGTTTATTAACGAGATCAGTCTCGCTTTGTTCCATCATCTTACTTATATTTCCTAATTCGCCGTTTTGGCCCTTTTCACCAGGTTTAAGGCCTTGCTTCTCTAACTCTTTCAGCGCGTTTCGGAGAGCCTCCTGCTCAGCAGCCAATTTAGCTAATTCTTCAGAAAGTGCCTTACCGGATTTGCCTCCTTTTTTCAAATCCTCGATTTTTTTGTTCAATTGTTGCTGCATTTCTCCGAAATCTCCGGGCTTGGGCTTATTTCCCTTTTGCTTGCCCGCCATACTACCCATCTGCTGCATGGCCTGCTGCATTTGCTTCATGGCATCATTCAGCATCAGTGCCAGGTTGTTCATGCTTGTCATGGCCAGCTGCTGCTGCACGTTGGCCTTGCCTACGTTGCGGTCGCGCAGCTCCTGCATGCTGTTGTCCATGCTCTCGTTCATGGCCGTTACCTCGCGTGTTACGAACGACTCAATCTGGAACACTTTCTTAGCTAAGGCATACAGGCTGTCCTCTATAACCTGTGCATTATCTCGGAGGCTGAGCTGCTGCTGCGAAAGTGTAATAAAGCGCGGGTCAGACTGGTTAACGCCACGGAACTGCTTCATCAAATCCTCCTGGTCGAAGGAGAGTTTTATCAGGTTCTCGAGGATGTCGCGGAGGTTGTCGAGGTTCTGCTCCATGCCTTCCATGCTCATGCTGTTGCTCATCTGCTCCATCTGCTTGGCCATCTGCTCCATCTTCTCCCCTGCCTTCTTCTGCGACTCACTGGCTTTTTTGTTCTGCTGCTTCTGTAGCTGCTCCTGCCCTTGCTGCATGTCCTGCTCAATGCTTTCCTGGTCCTGCTTCTGCTGCTCTTCGTTCATCTGGTTCGGGTGCTCCATCTTATCGTTCAGCTCTTTCAGGTCTTTCATCTGCTCTTTCACATCCTCAAACTCTTCCTGGAGTTCTTTCTGCTCTTCCTGCAGCTTCTCATTCTCTTCCTGCTTCTGCTCTGTTTTATCGGCTAACTGCTGCTGCTCTTTTGCCATCTCCTCCAGCTTATTTTTTACGTTGTCGAGCTTCTGCTCGAACTGTAACTGCTTGAATAGCTCTAATGCCCGCTCCAACTCGCGCTCCAGGTTACGCTCTTTGTTATCCATCTTGCTGAGGAGCTTCTGCAGTTCTGTGTCGTTTGGCTGCTGCTGTTGCAGCAGCTTCTCCAGTTCTTCGTATAGCTTCTTTGTTTCCGGGTCCAGTAGGTCGTTCATGAGCTTCTGCAGTTCCTGCGCTTTCTCCGCCAGCTGCTTGTCTGGTTCATTCAGCATCTGCTGTTTTTTGTTAAGTTCATCGAACAGCTCTTTCATGGAGGAAATGTCCTGCTCCAGCTGTTTCTTCTTCTCCATCAGGTCCTCCAGCTGCTTTTTATCCTGCCAGTTCAGGTCGCGCTTTGTCTTCATCTTTTCTTCTGACTTAGCGAGTTCTTTTTGCAGCTGGGTTGCCTTATTCAGGGTCTTGCTCATCTGGCTGGCCACCGACTGCGAGTTGTTGTCCAGTTCTTTCTGGAGCTCGCGCTTGTCCGGCACCATCAGCTCAAACGTGCGGGTGCGAGCGCTTTTAGGACCATGGATGCCGTCGTTGTCCCATACCTGTACAAAGTACTCCAGCTTGTCGCCAGGCTGCAGGTTAAGGGCAGCGGTGTTCCACTGGTGGTAGTAGGTCTGGCTAAGCTGTTGCGTACTGAGAGGCAGGGCCTGGCTCTTGTATTGTGCCTGTGGGTTCTTGTCGCTGTTGACGCGGTAGAATAATGCAATGCGCGTCAGGCCGTAATCATCCGACACATCACCCCCAAGAATGGTGTAGGTATAGAGCGCCGTGTCCTGGAACTGCTCAATGCTAATCTGCGGGTTGCGGTCCGGAATGGTGGTGATCTGGTAATTGATTTGCTCTTTGTTGCTGCTGTGCTTGTTCCTGAGCTTGATGCTGTAGTTCTGGCTTTGGTTGAACTGCTTGCTGGTGCTAAAGCTGTTTCCGTCTTTGCCGGCAGTGAGGGTTTCTGCAGGTTCTTCAAAGGCTAAACTGATGTTGTCTGTTTCGGTGGCAGCAAAGTTCCATGTAATGGTGCTGCCTTCCGGAATGTTGGCATTGCCTGTGTTCTGTACTTCGTCTGGTTTCCGCTTCAGATAGGTCGGGTACTGCACCAGCATCTTAAAGTCTTTCAGGTTTGGCCGGGAGAGCAACTCTAAGGTGTAATCATTAGACATGAATCCGGAGCCTTCCAGTTGAAACTCCACCGGCTTCTGCAACTGCTTAAAGGTGTAGGTATAGGTGCCGTCCGGTTTGGCATTGAGTTTTTGGCGGCGGCCATTGTAATTGATGAACACTTCACTTGGTACAGCTTTCCCTTCCACATCCACCTTTAGTTCAAAGTCCTCTCCCCTAAAGGTCTGTAACTGCTCGTTCTGCACCACAAATTTGAAAGGTGCCAGCGGCTCATAGTGTCTCTTGTAGTTGATGATGCGTTCTGTGCCCTGCACAAAAATGGTAGGATACAGAAAGGCGATGAGTAAAGCAATAAGGGCAGGTAAAGCCACATACTTCAGCAGAGGCCTGTTTTCACGGTACGTGACGGCGTCTTTAAAGCGGAAGGAGCCTAACTGACCGGTACGCTGTGCGATGCTGGCCGCTATCAGCTCGTTGGTGCGGTCCAGGTTTTGCAGCTGAATGGCATTGAGCAGTTTATCCTTTATTTCGGGATAGTGAGAGCCTACCTGCTGCGCAGCCTGCTCGTCGGTTAGTATTTTCTTCAGCCTGGCCAGTGCCGACATGGGCAGCGCGATCCATCGCACAAACACATAAATGACAAGGGCTACAAAAGAAAAGAGCAGAAACCCCCGCACCAGTTGCGGAAAGTAAAACATATACTCCAGCAGGCTATATACTATATATATAGACAACAGGAGCCCAACAGCGAAGATGCTACCCCGCAAAAGCATGTTGAGGTAGAATTTCTGCTTGAACTCCTGCAGCTGATGCAGCAACTGATCGAGTGCATCTTGATTTTTCATGTTGTTACTCCTTATGATTTTATCACATGGCGGCTATAGTTGTAAGTTAACCAAATACAGCTAAAGTATTGCTGTTAAGTACAAAATGTGATGCAATAAGCCACTAAAGTACTAACTCTCAATTCCTCAACTTTAGTATGTCTTCCTTAATGCAGTTCTAGTAGTACCGGGCAGTGATCTGAATGCTTCGCTTCTGTCAGGATTGCGGCACGCTTCAGCCTTTCGCGCAGGTTTTCAGTAGCCATGTTATAGTCAATACGCCAACCAAGATTTTTGTTGCGTGCTCCGGCACGATAACTCCACCAGGTATAGTTGTGTGGCTCCAGATTAAAGTGCCGGAACGAGTCAATAAAGCCGCTGTCGATGAACTGGCACATCCAGGAGCGCTCTTCCGGCAGAAAGCCCGAGCTGTTTGCGTTTGACTTCGGATTATGAATATCGACTGCCTGGTGGCAGATGTTATAGTCGCCACTGATTATTAAACCGGGCAGTTGGTGCTTCAGTTCATTTATATACCTATGGAAATCATCAAGCCACTTAAACTTGAAGCCTTGGCGATCCTCTCCACTTGAGCCGGAAGGCATGTATACGCTCATCACAGACACATGCTCGTAATCAGCGCGCAGTACCCGCCCTTCCACGTCATAGCACTCGATGCCACAGCCTACCTCCACGTGCTTTGGTTTTTCTTTTGTTAATATAGCCACTCCGCTATAGCCTTTCTTCACAGCCGGGTGCAGGTACACGTGGTAGCCCATTGCCTCAAAAAACGCTTTGTCAAATTTCGACTCATCGGCCTTTATCTCCTGCAGGCACAGCACATCCGGGTTAGCAGCCTTCAGCCAGTCGCCGAAGCCTTTGGTTAGTGCGGCACGAATGCCGTTCACATTGTAAGTAATTATTCTCATGTTTATAGCGAATCACTAAATGCGTATCAGGTAGCACGTGTTTCGTATCACGAGCTCACTCTTTTGCCTGTGTCTTTTGTTAAAAACAGCAGAGACGATATCAGTACAAGATGCAGTAGTTTATATTTCATCTCAGGTACAATAACTAATAAGTTGAGCTACGAGCTACGTGATCCGTTTTAAAATTCTTCTTCTGATTGGTTGAAATATTCGATTACGTGCCATTTGAGCATATTTTCCTGCTCCCTCAGGTTGGCAAACGGAATTGTTTTCACAGCTTTATAGTGCGGCCAACCTTCTTCGTCGGTGCCGGTGTATTCGTAATAGCCGGACAAGCTGAAGACTTTACAGGTGGCAATGTGCATCAGGTCCTGCTTTTCTTCTTTGGTAAACTCACGGATACCGATTCCCAGTTCCTGAATTCCTATTAGGAACAGGATGGCGTTCATGTCCGGTTTTTTGCCAAACTGCTTCATCAGCGAAGCCCGCAGCTGTGTCCAGTTATGTTCTAAATTGTCGGAATCAAATTTCATATAAACTGTTGAATGGTTGAATTGTTAAATGGCTGGTTCGCGGCATTATGATGATGTACACAGGTGAAGAATCAACAATTTAGCCATACAACCATTTAACAACTAAATTACTCTGCGCTCCCCCGCTCTTTTAGCTCCTCCCAGTACTCCAAAGCTCTTCTGAAGTGTGGGATCACGATAGAACCTCCCACCAGGTTGGCGATGGAGAAGACCTCCATTATCTGCTCGTCTGTTACGCCCTCCTCATAGCATTTGCCCACGTGGTACTTAATGCAGTCGTCGCAGCGCAGTACCATAGATGCCACCAGGCCCAGCATTTCTTTAGTTTTCACATCCAGGGCACCCTCCATGTAAGTGTTGGTGTCGAGGTTGAAAAAACGTTTTATCACTTTATTGTCGTAAGACATAATGCGCTCGTTCATGCGCGTGCGGTAGTCGTTAAATTCTTCTACTAAGCTCATTTGTATGTGTGCTATTGCTTATAAAGCTTTTTTGAAAGGATATATTTATTTACGCAAAGTTAACCATAATACCTTAAACCGTAGTTCCCTGCCAATGTTCGATGACCTGCTTTCGCTGTTGTTTCCGAAGAGTTGCTACGCCTGCGACGGTGCCATGGCGCGCGGTGAGAAGTACATCTGCACCAAATGCAGTGTAAAGCTGCCCTATACAGACTCGCATGTGCATGGGGCAACCGAGTTGAACCCGCTGCAGCGCAGGTTCTGGGGCAAGGTGCCGGTGAGGTTCGCTTTCTCATATCTGCACTTTATGCCGAAGGGAAGAGTACAGCGGCTCCTGCACAGGTTGAAGTATAAAGGAGCACAGGAACTGGGAGAACACCTGGGGCAGCGGTATGGCTCCCTCCTCTCCGACTATTCTTACCCGGAGCAGTTTGATGTGGTGGTGCCGGTACCCTTGCATAAGTATAAATTGCGACGGCGTGGTTATAACCAGTCCGAAAGTTTCTCGAGGGGTTTGGCTGAGGCCATGCAGTTACCTCACTATAACAAGGCATTGCACAGAACAATCGACACGGCTACTCAAACCCGAAAGAACAGGCTGGACCGCTGGCAAAACGTGGAGCAGGTGTTTCAGGTGCAGCACCCAGAAGTGGTGCGGGGTAAGCGGGTGCTGCTGGTAGATGATGTAATGACGACAGGCGCCACACTGGAAGCCTGTGCAGTGGCCTTGCTGGCAGCAGGTGCTACAGAGGTGAGCGTGGCTACCATTGCAGCTGCATAACTTTATTCATATGTAAAGCTTATCATGTAAACTTATTCTACTCCTCCATAAAATTCATCTGCAATTTGGATTGTGTCAGGATTCTTGTTGGTCAAAATTCTAGTCCCGGCGGGACGACCTGTTGATAGCCTTATGCTCTAAAAGCAAATAAGCTCCAGCGGAGCGGCCTGTTCATATTCACCACGAACAGGGCGTTCCGCTGGGGCTATAACAAAAGATACTGATTTTATATCCACTGGACGGCCCGCTGGGACTGTAGCTTGTCATTGAATAGCGCCTACTTCATAACATGATACTGAACACCAAAACAGGAAGCAAAGTAAATGTTATGAGCTTGTCTGCTCCCGGTGCATATCCGACAGGCATGGCTCGGCATACTCTATCTCCTCCATTTGTTCCAGGTCATCCAGTTTTTCTTTTACCACCGCATAGTTTACGTTAACCGGCACCTCCAGCACAAAGAAGTCTTCGTTTACCTCCATTGATATGCATCCTAGCTCAGCGAACTGCTTGCGCAGGTCCAGCAGCGGAGTGTCTACGTTTTGCCGTATTACCTGAATGGTGGAGTTGCCGGAGGGAGTAATGGTTTCCTTGTAAAGCAGGCCCTCTTCCATCTTATTATATGTTGCACGCACAATATCTTCTGTGGCGATGAGCGGCACGTAGTATGGAATGCTATCTATCTTGTAAAGTCCCTTTTCGGCATCTACCTCCAGCGCCCACAGTATTTCAGTCATTTCTTTTCCGAACAGGCTGCTGTTAAACCGGAAAATTATTTTAGATGGTTTTTCCTGATCACTCATATATAATGGTATGGTGCAATGTATATAAATCAAAAAGCCCGGAACTGCTTCCGGGCTTTTTGATTTGTCAATATTTTACTTATTTCTTATCTGTTTGAGCCAGCATTTATCATGGCGCAACGGAAACCGATAGTAGCTGTGGAAGAATCCTGAGCCATGAAGCGGCGTGTACCAGGAGATAACCAGTAAGCTACGTCTTTCCAGGAGCCGCCTTTGAATACGCGAACTTCATCATTTACCAGTGAGTGGAAACCTTCGCTTGAGTCATAGTTCTCTGCCTCATCCAGGTAACCGTCTCTACGGAATGGATTCAAGTCTTCAACGTCCTGGTAAGACAGCGGACGGTAGATATCCTGCACCCACTCGTTTACGTTACCAGCCATGTTGTACAAACCAAAGTCGTTTGGCGGATAGCTGTAGATATAATCTGTGATCATGGCGCCGTCATTTAAAGAACCTGCAATACCGGCATAGTCACCGCGGCCACGCTTGAAGTTTGCCATGAACTTACCCATTTCCTTACCATATGGGTTACGCACCTGGTGTCCGTCCCAAGGATATAGGCGGCGGTTGTTCTGGTTTTCGTCTTCTGTGTACTGTGTTCCTATCATCGCCTGTGCCGCGTACTCCCACTCAGCCTCTGTTGGGAGACGGTAGTTCGGCAACACAAGACCAGACTCGATAGTTGGTGCTGTGCCTTCTGCCGGCTCTTCGTTGCCGCCGCGACGGCCAAACAAGCCTCTACGGCCACCACCTGTCTCCTGCTTCGCAAAATTTTCGTTTACCTTGGCTGTACGCCAGATAGTAAAGTCGTTAGCCTGTAACCAGCTTACACCCACAACCGGGAAGAAGCGGAAACCTGGGTAACGCAGGTAATAAGTTACGTAAGGGTCGTTGAAAGACAACTGACGTGACCAAACAGTAGTGTCTGGCAAAGCCGCCTGGTATACTTCCGGCAGAGAGTCCTTCTTCAGGTAGTGCAGGTACTCCAGCCAGTGGATGTTGGCTACTTCCGTTTCATCCATGTAAAAAGAAGCTACCGTTACAGTACGCTCCACGTTGTCACGTGTCATGGCGATATCCTCCTCCATAGAGCCAAGCACCGTACGGCCACCTTCGATGAATACAAGACCTGGTCCTTGCGGGAACTCAGCATACTCAGGAACATCGAAAGCTTCTTCATCCTCACCATACTCGATACCAGTAGCGCTACTGTAAGCGCCAGGATTCGTGCTGGTTGGTTGACCTCCTTTAGAGCAGGATCCCAGGAGAAAGCCTCCTACAACTGCCACTGATAAATACTTAATTAACTTCATAAAATAGTACCCAATTAAGATAAGGTTCTTGTAACGTAGTTTAATGTGCAATTATAACTAAAATCAGAATGCTGGACAAACAATGTTTCTGTTTAATTTACGCCTGGAGTGGCCTTTAAACAAATTATTTAAATCAGCCGGTTCAAAAACAAGTGATATTTCATTTGCACCACCGGCTTCTCTGCTAAATCCCTGTAATCCAACATCGTGGCTGTAGCCAACTTTAAAATTCTTCAATTGCAGGCCTGCTATGATGGACACCGTTTGGTCCTGGTTAGTTCCGCCTGCTATAGGAATTCCATTGTATATGAGTCCTAACGTCAGGGGCGTGTAAATAGTATATATGCCTATATCTAAGCGGGTTAAATTTTTTTGGTGCAATAACGTGGCTGTAGGCGAAAAGCTCAGCTCAAACAACTGGCCCCGTTCCTCATACGATTTAGCATAAAATTTATATCCCGCTATGGCCGTATAATGGATCGGTAGTTCCGTCTCCTGGTTAAATCCGTAGCCGGGCCTGTTGAGGTGTGTGGCCGTCAGGCCGGCCCAGAACTGGTCTGTGTACACCAGGCCGCCCACCGTAAAATCCATGTAATAGCTTGGCTCAAACCTGTTTGCCTCTGCCGAGGTCACTGCCACCTGCCCCTCATCTGAAAGCTGGTCTCCGAACACCAGGTTATCAAAGTTCACCCGCAGTGATGCCACGCTTGCCAGCAGCCCAGCCGACATGGCCCATTTTTCAGTGATATTGGTGTGGTAGGCATAGCCGCCACCTAATTGCCACTTCTGCAGCCCCCCTACCCCGGCGCGGTCCTGTTGCACCAGCAGGCTTACAGCACTTTTAGTATCTGGCAACCTATAGTCTGCAGCCAGTTGGTTGGTAATGAAAGAACCGTTTAGGGCAGGCCACTGGTTCCGGTGCGCCAGCCCGATGCTCCAGCTACTGTTAATGCCTGCAAAGGCCGGGTTCAGGTACAGGCGATTCGCATACTGCTGCGTGAACTGCACATCCTGCGCCCTGGCAGTAATTACCCACAGGCAGCATACATACAGCAAAAATATCTTTTTTAAGCCCATGCCTATACCAAACAAACCTAGCGTAACGCTTTAATAGAGAGAGTAAGTATTAAGTTGCTTCTCATAATTAGCACGGTTTTAGCTATTAATTAGCTATTAAAGTAAATAGATTAGCATCTATATTTGAACAACGACTGAATAACCACCACATATATGAAAAAAGTAGCAATTGGGTTTTTTATTTTTCTGGCACTGCTGCTTATCACGGCGGCTGTAGTGCCGGTTCTTTTCAAAGATAAAATCAAGCAGGCCCTCGACAAAGAGATAGCCAAGAATATAAATGCACAGGTGCTTTACGAGACGGATGACGTGAGTGTGTCCCTTTTAAGGAATTTTCCTAATCTGTCGCTGAATGTAGAAAACCTGGCCGTTGTAGGGAAAGACTCTTTCCAGACAGACACGCTGGCTTACATTCCCTCCTTTTATATGGGGCTTAACCTGATGAGTGTTATCAGCGGCGATGAGCTGAAGGTGAATTCCATTACTCTGGAAGAGCCTGTTATAAAGCTTGTCGTGCTTAAAAGCGGGAAAGCGAACTGGGATGTTATGCTGGAAGATACCACTGTTACGGAAGTTGATACAGCGGCAGCTGATTTCAGGATGGCCATCAACCATTGGGAAGTAAACAATGGTACCCTCTTTTATACCGACTACAGCTTACCGATGAGCATGGCTGCCTATAATGTGAACCACACCGGCAGCGGCGACTTTGAGCGGGATGTGTTTGATATGGTTTCGAACACTACGGCTGAGCGGTTTTATGTGGTGTATGATGGCGTAAACTACATCCAGAACGCAGTGCTCGATGCAGAGGTGGAAATGACTATGGACCTGGAGCAATCCCTTTATACGTTCAAAGAAAACAGCATCCGGCTTAACTCGCTCCCTTTCAAGTTTGATGGCTCCATCCTGATGCCGGACGAAACCATTGCCATGGACCTTACCTTCAAAGCTACCGATGCTGACTTCAAGAGTGTGCTATCAGTGGTGCCGGGTATGTATTCCGAGAAATTTGAGGATATCAAGACAGCAGGTAAGTTGAGCTTCGACGGCTATATTAAGGGAGCTTTAAACGACACCCTCATGCCGGGTTTTGGTACCGAGCTGAAAATTGTGGATGCCATGTTCAAGTACCCGGACATGCCGCAGGCTGCCACGGATATTAACGTGCACATGCTGGTTGACAACCCGGACGGAGACATTGCCAAAACAGTGATAGATGTACGGCAACTGCACATGGAGTTTGGTAACAACCCGATTGATGGCCGTGTGTTGGTACGCGGTTTAGAGCCGATGTATGTGGATGGCAACGTGAAGGCAAATCTAAACCTTGGTGAACTTACCAATGTGTTCCCGATAGAGGACATGACACTGCGCGGCCTGCTGAAAGTAGATGCCAATGCGAAGGGAACCTACAGCGATACTAAAATGCCGATTATTGAGGCGGATATGTTGCTGACAGATGGCTACGTTAAAGCAAAGGATTTTCCGGAGCCAATTGAGCGCTTGAACATGGTGGCTAACATCCTGAACACGACAGGTAATACCGATGATACCCGCATTAACGTAGAGCGCTTCAACATGGCCCTGGCAGGCGAGCCACTGGAAGGGCGTGCTTTAATTGTAGGCATCGATAAGCCAGCCTTTGATTTCAAAATAGATGGTGTGCTGGATTTGACCAAGCTGACTAAAATCTTCCCGATTGAAAACACCGAGCTGGCAGGTGTGATCAAAGCGAATGTAGCGGCTAAAGGCACGATGTCTGATATTGAGGCTGAGAAATACAACAATGTGCAGGCAAACGGTGCCGTAGCGGTAGACAACCTGAAGTATGTGAGCACGGATCTGCCAAACGGCATGCGTATCGATAAAGCCGCTGCCACTTTCAACAACGACCGTATCCAGGTACAGAGCATGAGAGGCTACCTGGGCAAAAGCGATATAAAGGCGACAGGTACAGTGTCTAACTACCTGGGCTATGCCCTGGCAGAAGATCAGCCTTTGCGTGGTACATTTAATATCAGCTCAAATCGATTTGATGTAAATGAGTGGATGGTGGATGATGATGGTGCTGTGGCCGACACATCTACAGAAGGTGTAGTTGAAGTGCCTGCCAACATAGATATGGCCCTGAACATCGATGCGAAGCAAGTACTGTATACAGACATGCAACTGAACAATGTGAGCGGTCAGGTACAGGTAAAAGACAAGATTGCGAGGCTGAACAATGTGAAGTTCAATACGCTTGGCGGTACATTCACGACCAGCGGTAGCTACAACACCCAGGACCTGGCCCGTCCGCTCTTCGATATGAAGCTCGATATCCAGGAGCTAGGCTTTAAGGAAGCGTTCAGTGCATTTAATACGGTAAAAGTGTTTGCTCCTATTGCCCAGGTGCTGGAAGGTAAGTTCTCCACGAACTTTGCCTTTGCAGGGGAGCTAGGCCAGGATATGGTGCCTATCTTCAAAACGCTGGATGGTACAGGTATCATCAAAGTACTTAGAGCGGCTGTAAGTAATGTGCCTATTTTGAACAAAATCACCAGCCTGACAAATCTTCAGGATCTGAAAAGCTTTGTGATAGAAAACAGGTACATAGATGCTCAGATTGTGGACGGTAAGCTTGTTGTGAAGCCTTTTGATGTAAACGTTGGTAATATTGATATGTCTGTGGGTGGTAGCACTAGCGTAGATGGCGGCTTAGATTACGTGACCGCCCTGAACGTGCCGTCTGGTAAAGTAGGTAGAGAGGTGAACGCACGACTGGCAGGTATACTTGGTAAAGAGAACATGCAGGAGTCTGAGCGTGTGACGCTGAAACTGAGCATTGGCGGAACCTACTCTGATCCTAAAATAGCCTTAACGGGTGGTTCTGTGAAAGAGAAAGCCACTGAGTTTGTGAAGGAAGCCATTGATAATCAACTGGACGTGGCCAGGCAGCAGGTAGACCTGCGTAAGCAACAGCTACAGGACAGTGTGCAGGCAGAACTGACCCGCAGAAAGCAGGAAGCAGAGCGTCTGGCCCAGCAGGAGATAGAGAAGAAACGCAGAGAAGCTGAGCAGCAGATTAAAAAGCAGGCTGCTGATAAAGTAGGTGGATTCCTGAGGCAGATAACCAAACCTGTTGCCACACCAACAGACACAACCAAGGCAGGTAATGAATAGCTTTTGCCAGAGCAGGTATAGCATAAACACCTGAATAGTAAATTAAATATAAAAGCCAGCGGAATGATTCCGCTGGCTTTTATATTTAATTTACTATATACTAGTGCGGCTATTTATCGTAAATATGTATGCTGGATGCGATTTAACTTTAAATGCACTTTATTTTAATCCAATTCTCATGAAAAGGAAGTACATTATTCCTTTTCTGCTGAGCGGCTTGATTGGCTTTAGCTCTTGCGACAGTGACAGCGACACAGGCTCTGCCAAAATGGAGGTCCGGTTAACATACTCTCCTGGCGACTATGCTAAGGTGAATGTGGACATTCAATCGGTGCAGGTGCACAAAGATGCTGCAGGCGATAAGGCTGGTTGGGTGACGCTGAACGAGATAAACCCCGGCGTATACAACCTGCTGGACTTCGCTAACGGCCGTGACACCTTGTTGGCCAGTTCTAGTTTGCCGGCAGCAGAATTTCGCAGATCAGGCTTCTGCTTGGCCAGAACAACCCGCTGAAGTTGAAGGATGGTACAAAAGTAAATTTGAAAACGCCAAGCGGCCAGACACCAGGGGTAAAACTGCAGCTAAATGCAGACCTGGAGAGCAACGTGACCTACATGGTGTTGCTGGACTTTGACGCAGCCAAATCAGTAGTGGCCAGAGGGAACGGTGCTTATAATCTGAAGCTGGTGGTGCGAACTATCACGCATGCCATTGCAGGCGGTATAAAAGGCAAGGTAACTCCTGCTGAGCATAAGCCGGGCATCTATGTAATTTCAGCGGCCAATGATACCATTGGGGGTTTGCCAACGAGAATGGTGATTTCCTGATCAAAGGTGTGAAAGCCGGTACTTATACTGTTAAGTTCTACACAGAAGACGAGGCTCATAATAAGACTGTCGAATACGTGAGCGTAACACAGGATCAGATAAAGGATTTAGGAACAGTAGAACTGGCGCACTAAGCTTCAGCCTTACTGATTGCCTTATCGACATCAGATCAGATTTAAAACAAAAGGAGGTCTTCTACTAGAAGACCTCCTTTTGTTTTGTCTATTGTCTAATAAGCCTTTGTCAAAATTAAAAATCCTGCCCCATCAGCTCACGCACATACGTTACATAGTCTGTGTTTGGCGGCGTATGGCCGTTCTTGCGCAGGTCTGTGGCAGTCTGTGCGCGGTGGTAGGTGGCGTGGTTGAAAGCATGCGTCAGGATATCCAGCACACGCGTGCTGTATTTGTTGCCGAGGCTGTTGCTGTAGTCAATCAGGCGGTTGAACTCTGCTTCATCGGCATTCTGCGCCAGTTCCGCTATTTTGTAAGATGAATACTCATGCAGTTTCTTCAGCTCCTCCAGGTTATGCTCCTGCCATACTTTTACAGGGCTTTCTGTGCCGGTGATGCGGGCAATCCAGATAGCCTGTGCATTCAGGGCGTGGCTAAAAAGGCGTGCTGCATTTTCAGGCACTTCGGGCAGGCTGCTGAACACGTCTAGCATGGTCTTGTTTGCCCATATATTGTATTCTGATAGGTTTTTTAATACGTCGTTTCCTGTCATTTCAGTTTTGTTCTCGTTTATCTTCCCAAATTAAAGTTTCATCTTTTCGCTGCTCAAAAAAGTCAGGGCAGCGGCCGTCTCCTTTACCCGTAATACCTCCGTCTGGCTCGCAAATTACTTTTCCGTTTATATCGTATACCTTGCCAGGTATGTCGCAGCAGCGGCCCACTACGTAGTAAACCTCCTGCTCTTTATAGGTGTAGCGGTAGATTTTTGCGGGCGGGTTAGCAGTTTCGTCTTCCTGCATCTGCTGAATCATCTGGTTCAGCCATGGTGCTCCCTGAGCGTTGGCAGTAGCGGCCTCTGCTATTACCGGCGACACCCCCGGCCTGCAACCAGCTATTGTTATAGCTATTACCAGTGCGGATGCCCGAACCAACGTGTACGCTCTTGCCATTGTGCCTGTTTTCTTTTTGCGGAGCAAAGGTAATAAACCAGCCTTATATGAAAAACCGGATAAATTAACCTTTTACGTAGGCTATCCAATAGGGTACAAAGATGACCAGGCCAATAACGGCTGCTGTAATAGCTGCCATCAGCACAGCCCCTGCCGCTAAGTCCTTGGTTTTGCCAGCCAGAACATTATAGTCCGGCGAAACAAGGTTTGTGAGCGTTTCAATAGAGGTATTGAAGATTTCTGCCATCCACACCATCCCTACACAAAAGATGAGCAGGCACCACTCCATGCGTGTTACCTCGAAGCGGTACGCCATTACAAACACGATGATGCTCGCCAGCACATGGAGGTGCATGTTCGGTTCGCTGCGGAAAACGGCAGTCATACCTTTGAACGCAAACTTAAAGCTGTTATAGCGGGTGCTGAAAAAGGATGGTCGTCCCATAGCGTCTTGATAGATGGTGCAGGATAGGTACGGTTGGATATTACTTGTACAGGAAGTATAAGGTTTTGCCCCCCTGTTTATAGACCCTGTGGTGGACCCATAGGCCTATAAAAGAAACAGGCAGACGAAATAATTCATCTGCCTGTTGCCTGTAGATTTATTGCTTCTCCAGTTCCTCTACCGGCACAAACTTCATCGATAGTGAATTTACGCAGTGGCGGATGTTCTTTGGTGTCAGGTACTCGCCTGCGAATACGTGGCCGAGGTGTGCCTCGCAGTTGGCGCACACAATTTCAGTGCGGCGCCCGTCGGCATCCGGCACACGCTTTACAGCACCCGTTATCTCATCATCGAAACTTGGCCAGCCGCAGTGAGAATCGAACTTGTACTCTGAAGTATAGAGCGGGTTGTTACAACGTTTGCACAGGTATACACCTTCCGCTTTGTTATGCTCATACTCTCCTGTCCCGGGATACTCGGTGCCTTTGTTTACAATAATGCGTGCCTCCTCTGGTGTAAGCTTGTTATATTCTGATGGGTCTTTCGCTACTTTCATAATTTCTGTTTTCTCTGTCATACGATACATTGTATAAACATGAAAAAGCTTAAAAGGGTTTGAGGCAAGGGAGCTGTATAATAAGCTGGCTTAGGCTTTCTTCAGTACATTGTTTTTAGTACCACCTGGCTTTTGCCAATGCGGCACTCCACTTCCTCCGGGCTGTTCGTCAGGCGGATGTTCTTGATAACATTCCCTCTCTTCAATGTAGTAGGCATGCCTCTCACCTTCAGATCTTTAACAACGTGTACAGAGTCGCCGTCGTTGAGGATGTTGCCGTTGCTGTCTTTTGCTTCCATTATTTTACTTGCTAGGCAGCAAAGGTAGTAATTCTAAATGAACCGGGTGTTGAAAGCAGAACCGGAGATTAGTACTTGCTGCATCCTAGAGTTTGCGGAAAGCAGTTATTTGTGTGAGAGCGGCGACAGGGTTCCCCATTGAAACAAGCTACAACCAAACTACTGCTTATTAGCTACCACCTTAAGACTGCTAAATAACTGCGGCAGGAGGAAGAACACCGGCAACGACAGTAGGAATTTATAGCAATGAACAGGCACTTAACAGTTGAGTTAGTTTTTACCGGTAACAGCTGTTGTATATCTGCGATTCTGACTTCTCCAGGAGATAGAAATACATTTTTATTCGAGTTGATAAATCTAATGTATAAACATCTTAACACAAGATATCCGAAGGTAACAATAACACAAGATTCTTTTGCATTAAATTTTGATTCGTTCACATCAAAATACTGACTGATAGACAATTATGAGGCTTCCAGAAGAACAAGAGCAGAGGTAACTTCGTTCTCAAATGAAGAAGACCTTTGCCCGGTGCTGATATGCAAAATACCTGAACCTGATGGCAGTCTGAGTCCACTGATCCTTCTAATTTTTTCAATATTTTAAAGCTTAAGCACTATGAACACGTACACATCTTTCTTTCGGAATTTGTTTGGTGCCAAGGATCAAACCTCAGGTGCCAGAGAGCCAAGGCAGGTAATTATCACTTCTTCTTCGCAACCAGAAGTTTTGCAGAAAAGAATGCGGGAAGAGAAATTATCTCACGGCGAAACAGTGACAGCAAACTTATCTCCTGTTCGGTTGGAAAAGAGCCGCGGAAATATGGTGCTGTACTTTTGCCCCATGAAAAAAATTGAAGTCCTTGAAACGGTTTCTTCCGGTGATGGAGGTAGTATTCCGGAGCAGGCCAAAGTAGAAGGTCTAACTATACCGAAAGATCTGAAGGAGGGATTCTACACGCTGAAAAACGTTACCCTAACCTCTAACGGGACGATGCAGGTAAAAGCAACAGACAAAACAGATTGGGAAACAGCAGGATGTGAAATGTATCACTGGTAGCATGCCCGATTTTAAATGTTGATGGCTTTATTTCCTGCTGTTCAACAATATACTACTCCAGTCTTTTAACAAAGAGGCACATTCAGAAGCAGGTACTCTACCCGTTCTTGCTCTAAACAAGTATTGTATTAGGTTGTAAATGAGAAGCAGCGAAGCCATAGTTTGATACACTACTAAACTATAGCTTTGCTGCTTCCTTTTTTGCGCCCTGTCCTGCGTCAAAGTAGGATATCAGAATCTACAAGCAGGGTCTATTTCTTATGTAGCTTCTGGCTAAGCAGCAGCTTATTGATGGTCTGAACGATGCACTCCACTTTTTTTCGTCTGTTTTGGCAGCATAAATCCATTCTACAAAGGCTTTTTGCTCCCCATCTGTACAGTTGTAAAATGCTTTATGTGCAGCTGGTTCATCCTTGAGGCAAGCAAGCAGTTCTTCAGGCACCTCCTGCGGTGCGTTGTCTGAGTACAAAGTTATGTGCACCCAATCGCCTTCCTCCTTTCCTATTCTCTTCCTGATTTCCGCCTTTACCGGAAGGAAAAGCTGCCCGCTGCCCATCGGCATTAAGCGGTAGCCTTTTACTTCATAACTGTCGATGTTGCCCTTCACTCTAACCCAGCCAAATGGCGTGTGCTTATCCTGCAGAACTTCTGGAATGGCAGCGTACGTCCAGCCTTCTTTGCCCGGGAATTTCTCCAGCAGGTACAACTTGTTGGTTAGTGGCGTATCCATTACAAGCAACTACAGCCAAACATATCTACTTACTGGTACCACAGATAGACAACCTTATTGTTCTCCATTCTCATGACTAACGCTCTGGATGGCGTATCTAAAGAATTGTTCAGCGGGAAAGTGTCTGCATAGGTAAAGTATAGATCCGGCACCCCCTTTAATGTAGCAAATGTCTTCTCAAACTCTGAACTGTCGGGGCAGTCAGCACATTCCTTTTTAAGCTGGCGCTTCATTTGGGCATCTACTTCAGGGTAGTTCCTGTAGGCCAAATCTAAGTTGTACCTGCTTCCGAAAAGTACTTTATCACTGGCCTTAAAAGGCTGGCTGTCTATTAAGTAGTTGTAGTATTCGAGGCACTCACCGGCATATGAGCCAAAATTAACTACTTTGGTCTCCACTTTCCTCCCGGTAGTGAAAGCGGTAAATGTCTGATCTTGGTTCCTGAACAGAGAGTCTGCCAGTTGCGGGTGAAAAACCACTTTATCTATGGAAGTGCTGTCAATAGTAGCCGTTAGCTTGCTGCTGGTCAGTATTCTATTTTCAGCAGAAATATCCAGAAACGATTCGCTCTTGTAGTCATATGCCGGAAAACTAAAAACACCAAGCTCATCTTCCTTTAACTTAAAGATGGGAAACAGGAGTTGCGCCGTAGTGGGCGTCGCACGCACTTCTTCTTCAGACTGGTTCAGGTATGTGTCCAGGGCCAGCAGGAATGCCTTGTTCTGCTCCGTAAGTTCCGGGTTCGACAGAGCCTTGGGTAAAACGACTGTCTTAAAATAGGCTGCTCTGGTTGAGTTTAGCTTCTCCCACTCTTCAAAATGGGCAGCACACTCCTGTCTGAGCGCTTCGGTGGCTTCTTCAGCCGTTGTGGTTGTGGTGCTGTCTGCTGCTACAACGTCACTACCCATGGCAGCCTCTATTGCTTCCAAATCAGGCTGAGTCTCTTTTTGCTTACATGAAAACGTAAAAGACAGCATCAGGAGCAGGAGAAAGTAGCAGTTCCTATAGTTTTGTTTCATCGCGTGTGTTCTCTGAAGGCATGTAGAGTCCTGATAACTTATCTTGCTTGTTGTTATCCAGACACGGAAACGTTAGAAAAGTAAGGATTTATAAGCAACATTGCTACACTATATAGCTGAATAGCAACTTACTTATAAAACCGTATACTACTGTAGCTTAACCAGTGCATTTTCTGGGTTGGTGCACCTGCCAGTAAGACGGGTTAGGCAAGCTAAACACTCTTGCTTCGCCATTGGCCGTTTATCCAAGCTTGCTGTTGCTCCTGGCTGAGAAAGGTCCATGCGACGATGCGGCTTGTCTTATTTCCCTGGTTCATCTGTATTGTTTTCACTTCCAGCGCCCCCCCCTGCTTTAGCGCCTGGTACATAGCTTTGAGGTTGGTTTGCTTTGATACCAACGTCGAAAACCAGAAGCACGAAGCGGCGAACTGCCTGCTCTGGTAAACCATGTCCGTTACAAAACGCCTCTCCCCTCCTTCGCACCACAATTCTGCTTTCTGGCCACCAAAGTTCAGGGTTGGTTTCGCGACCTTCTGTTGTTTCAGGTTCGTTAGCTTCCGGATTGTTCCGGCCTGCGCCTCTGCCAGGGAGGCATGGAATGGAGGGTTACATACGGTCAGGTCTATTCGCTCATCCCTGTTTAGGATGCCCTGGAAAATATCTTTCGGATTCTTTTGCAACCGCAGTTCCACCTTACCTTTCAGGGCTGGATTTGATTCGATGATTGTATTTGCCGAAGCAATGGAAACAGGGTCAATATCAACTCCGATAAAGGACCAGCCGTATTCTTTATTCCCGGTAATAGGGTATACACAACTCGCCCCTACCCCAATGTCCAGGCACGTGATGTTGCTGCCTGTCGGGATTTGTCCCTGGTTGGCGGCAGCCAGTAAATCAGCGGCATGATGTATATAGTCGGCTCTGCCAGGGATGGGCGGACACAGGTAGCCGGGTGGAATGTCCCAGATTCGGATGCCGTAGAAGTGTGCCAGCAGTGCCTTGTTCAGCATCTTAACAGCTTTGGGATCAAAGAAATCAACCGACGCATCCTGGTAAGCATTCAACTTTACAAAAGGCGCCAATGCCGGGCAACTCTCCACCAACTGCTTAAAATCGTACCGTGCCCGATGCCTGTTACGCGGGTGTAAACCCGGTTTTTCTTCTGTATTAGACTTCTTTTTTTGAGACATGGTAATCAGTTATCTGCTTGAGACGGCAGGATAAAAGAGAAGCGTAAAATAAAGATTTACCCGAAGTATAACCACAAGGAAAGTGTCGTTAAACTTGCGGAGTGAGAGAAGTGAGAAAGTCAAAAAGGTAGATCATCTGATTTTGCTTCATACAAGCTATATAACTTTTGCTCATCTTTGAGTATAACGTTTAAACCATCTTGAGTAATCTTATAAGAATAATACTCCTCATCATTACCATCCACATCATTTTCTTTCTGAACAAGACCAAGTCTTTCTAACTTAATTACAGAAAGATCAATTCGTGGGTCTTGTATATTTAATTCGTTTTTTACCTGCCACAGGCTATATCCTCTTGGAGAATTTGTATAAGTAGTAATTAGTACAGATAGTAATCGAAAGTCAATATCAGATAGATTGTGGTCTACAGATACCTTATTAAAATTCGAATTTTTATAAGTATTAATCCTCCTGAGTACTCCTATATTATCTATTTCCCTCTTTATAAGTGTACATGAATAATTCAAAGCAGAGGCAATGTCTCCATCTGAACGATTGGGTTCAAAATCTGCGGCTGTCACTCCAAGCAGATCAGTAGGAAAATGTAGGTCAACATTCCTGGGTTTGATGATAAAACATCTTTGCTTTCCGAGTGTGCCAATAAATAGACCTAACTCAAAAATTACGTTATCTCTAACAATCTTTTCCTCATTGCTCCTTATTGTTGCTATATCATCGGGAGAGAAAATGAATACTGCGAAATCGACTGAAGATGCCTTTTCAGTTAACGAATCGATTGTACTGTTAGCCAGTTTGAATGTTCCATTCCTCCATATAGTAACCTCATAGGAATGATCTAAATTGGCGTTAATCGCGTCCGCTATGTCTAAACTTTCAGTTGAGCAACCAATAAATAACCTGGGCTTTCTTTCCATCAATGACAGCTTTAAGGTAGAAGTATAAATATAGCAAAAGTTATAGGAATTGATATCAAACAGAAGAGCAGCCCCAATCAGAGCTGCTCTTCTTTATCTATTACACAAGAAGAAATCCTGTGTCTAACACTTAATATCCAGCGATTACTTCTTCAAGCTGCCAATCATATCCTCCGGCTTCACCCACTCATCGAACTGCTCGTTGGTGAGCAGGTCAAGGTCAATGGCAGCTTGGCGAAGGGTTGTGCCTTCTTTGTGGGCTTTTTTCGCAATTTTAGCGGCGTTGTCATAACCGATGTGCGGGTTCAGAGCCGTTACCAGCATCAGTGAGTTCTCGAGGTTATGCTTGATGCGCTCCCTGTTTGGCTCAATACCTACGGCACAATGCTTATCGAACGAGTCGCAGGCATCACCAATCAGCTGGGCGCTCATCAGCAGGTTATAGATCATCACCGGCTTAAACACGTTCAGCTCAAAATGGCCGTTCATGCCACCTACAGAAATCGCCACATCGTTTCCAATCACCTGGGCGCATACCATGGTCATGGCCTCTGCCTGGGTTGGGTTTACCTTACCCGGCATAATCGAAGAGCCTGGCTCGTTTTCCGGGATGATGATTTCTGATATACCGGAACGTGGGCCTGACGCCAGTAAACGGATGTCGTTGGCAATCTTCATTAGGCTTACGGCCAGTTGCTTCAGCGCACCGGAGGTCTCCACTATGGCATCGTGGGCGGCAAGTGCCTCAAACTTGTTAGGAGCTGTGATGAACTCATGTCCGGCATATTCAGAGATTTTCTGGGCTACCAGTTCGGCATAGCCTTCCGGTGTGTTAAGACCTGTACCTACGGCAGAACCGCCCAAAGCCAGCGTGCTTAGGTGGTCCAGGGTGTTGTTAAGAGCCTTCATGCCATACTCCAGCTGCGCTACGTATCCGGAAAGCTCCTGGCCCAGCGTCAGCGGCGTAGCATCCATCAGGTGCGTACGGCCAATCTTCACCACATCCATAAACTCCTCTGACTTAGCATACAGCGTGTCGCGCAGCTTCTGGATCATAGGCAGCGTGTGTTCTACCACCTTTTTATAACCCGCAATGTGCATGGCAGTCGGGAAGGTGTCGTTCGATGACTGCGACTTGTTTACATCATCGTTCGGGTGAATCTTCTTCTTCTCATCCATCAGGTCGCCGCCCAGCAATACGTGCGCTCGGTTAGCTACCACCTCGTTCACATTCATGTTCGACTGAGTACCGGAACCTGTCTGCCATACTACCAGCGGAAACTCATCGTCGAGCTTACCAGCCAGTATTTCGTCACATACTTCGCTGATGATGTCGGCTTTGTCCTGCGCCAGCACGCCCAGCTGCGCATTGGCCTGTGCAGCAGATTTCTTAAGTATGGCGAAGGCCTGGATTACCTCTTTCGGCATGGTTTGCCCGCCGATGGTGAAGTTCTCTTTTGAGCGCTGTGTCTGGGCGCCCCAGTATTTTTCTGCAGGTACCTCTATAGGCCCCATAGTGTCTTTTTCTACACGAAATTGCATATAGTTTTATCTATTAGATTTAAGGAACATGTGTCTGCGGCAAAACTATGAAATTATTCCATAACATGCGGGCAAGCCAATGGCTGCTTTATTCCTTACGAACATGAGCAGGAATAGCTTAAAAGGAAACAGGAAAAACGGCAGGCAACAGGCGGTTCCGGCATAAAAGCCAGTTAACGAATCACCCGCTTATCTGATTCTGCAGCCAGCAAAGCAATCATTTCCAGCTGCACTGGTTTCAGGTAAGTGGTGTTCAGGTTTGTCTGGTCGGTAAAGGAGACAAGGTACTCGCCCTCGGCCCCCAGATACCGGATACTTTCAATCTCATTCATGTCGTAAGCCCGTTGCTCCAGCAGCAGGTTCGTCACTCTTATTTCCTCCTGATCTACTGTTACATGCCAGCGCAGCGCATAAAAGGTTGCCATACCTGAAATTGCTAGCAACATAAGTAGCAACAAGCTGTAAACACGGAGGGAATTATGCCCTTCTGCCTGCTGCATATAAGCCTTGTATAGCTCAAAATCGTTGCCAAGTAGCGCACTCTGCACGATGCGCAGGGGCAACAGCGCCAGCGTAAGGCCAAGCAGCAGGCCCGGCGCGAAAAGTGCACGGAAGTTCGGCGTCATGACGAACATGTGGTCCTTGGAGGCATGGATAATGCTGGAGATGAGCGCCAGTATACCGGCACTGAATACTGTTAAAACAGTGGCAAAAAAGAAGTAGGCAATGGTCAGTTTCAGCTCCTGCTTCTGTATGTATTTCAGTTCTTCTGCTGAGATGGCTGCGGCATTCTGAGCCGGCGACAGCCTGCGTAAAGCGTAACGGACAACCGGCAGCAACACTGCCACCGCAAAAAAGGCAATAAGTAAACTCTTGATAATCTCCAGCATAGGGAAAGGGTTAGTCCCGCAAAGTTAATACGGTATCCCCAATTTCCGATAAATAAAGCCAAGTAACCAAGCTGGTCCGATCAACAGGAACTGCACGTCTTTCAGGAAAGACGGCTTTTTGCCCTCCACCTTATGGCCGTAAAACTGCCCGATCCAAGCAAGTATAAACACAACT
Organism: Pontibacter toksunensis; assembly: GCF_042686245.1. Taxonomy (NCBI): domain Bacteria; kingdom Pseudomonadati; phylum Bacteroidota; class Cytophagia; order Cytophagales; family Hymenobacteraceae; genus Pontibacter; species Pontibacter toksunensis. Next base: position 222,151 of record NZ_JBHUOX010000003.1, read on the forward strand.
AAGCTGATGAGCCAGAGCGGTGTTTCAAAAGCCTCCTCTACTGTATGCACCGCCCACAGCATCATTCCGCATATCAGGGCCATTCCCAGGAACATGGTAAAAGACAGGCGCAGGTAAAACAACAGGCCCAGCACCACCAACACAGTACCAAAATGCACGTAAGGCTGCACCTGGGGCGGGAACGGCTCCTTCAGGGCACCACTGGGGATGCTGGCCAGCAAGCCGATAACGCTGAAAAATATCAACGGAACGCAGACCCAGTGGATAAGCTTGTTTGTGTGGTTCTGGTGGCTCTGGCCATATTCATCGAACCACTGCTGCATTGTTCTCATGATGTTTCTATTGAAAGTGAGGGACTTAGCTCAGTTTGAGTAAGGCATTATAAAAATGGAAAATAATCATTTCATCTTATTTTTACAACAAAAATTCACCCTCTGAATATGATTTTTCTGTGCCCTGCGTTCTTCAAGTATCTAACCTTTTTTTGTACATTTGAGAATAGAGGTCAAAGCGGCCGGGGGAGCGGTAGAGTTTAAAAAAGCTCCTGTCACTTTTTGCCGGCATTACCTGGTATTAAGCCATAACGCATGAAATTCGCCAAACTGGCTCGTTTTTTAAGAGATCATTATATTGCCGTCTTCTCTTTTCTGCTCATATTCCTGCTCACGCTTTTTGTATTTACAGAAACGAGGAGGAAAGCAAAGGAGCGAAGTGAAAAGTTATTTGGTCTTCGTGCTGAACAGGCTACCCAAGCCATTAGTAAGCGCATGAATGACTACATTCAGGTACTGACCGGGGCGAAAGCATTTATTATTGCTTCGGATACAATAGAGCGCAATGACTGGCGCAAATACTACAATTCGCTGAACCTGGAGAAAAGCTACCTGGGAATGCAGGCGCTCGGGTATACGCACTTTGTCAGGCCCGGGGAACTGGCAGGCTATGAGCGGAGAATACGCTCGGAGGGCTTCACCGATTTTAGCGTTTATCCGGAGGGAAAACGGCCGCAATACACTCCCATTACTTTCATTGAGCCCTTTTCAGGCCGGAATTTGCGCGCCTTCGGCTTCGATATGTACAGCGACTCCACCCGCCAGTCAGCCATGAACATGGCCCGCGACACGAAACTCCCGGCCTTATCCGGCAAAGTGCGCCTGGTACAGGAAAACGGTGAAGACGAACAGAACGGATTCCTGATTTATTTGCCTATCTATAAAAACAACGTTGACCCTGCCTCTATAAAGGACCGCCAGAACCAAATCAAAGGATTTGTATATAGTCCCTTCCGCGCAAAGGACCTGATGGACTCCATCCTGGCGCAGGACTTCAGGACTATTGATGTGGAGGTATACGACGGTAACAGCCTGACAAAAGAGTCGTTGCTTTACAGTTCAGACCCCACCTTATACTACTCCACCAGAAAGAACAGCCTCTACAGCGAGCTAAAGACTATCAGCGTTGGTAACCATACATGGCGGCTTTTTATTTCAACAGAGCCCGGTCTTGAAAAGACTGCAGATACAGAGTTGCCATACTACATCCTGTTTGGAGGCACGATCATCAGCTTACTGATGGCCTTTATTATCTGGTCTCTTTCCAACACCAGGCGTTCAAACCGCCTGAAGCAGACCATTACCGACAATGCCACGGCAGCACTCTTCATTATTAATGACAAGGGCTACTGCACCTTTATGAACCCGGCTGCCGAGGAGATGACGGGGTATACCCTGGAGGAAATGCAGGAAAAGACCCTGCACGAAATGGTGCATTACAAGCACCCGGATGGTTCTGATTTTGCAGTAGCGGATTGCAAAATCCGTATGTCTCTGTCCATTGCAGAGGCTTTGGAGCCTTACGAAGACATGTTTATCCGCAGGGACGGAAGCTTCTTTAACGTGTCCTGTGCGGTGCAGCCTATCAAGGAAAGGGGGGCTGCAGCTTACGCTATTATTGAGGTACGAGACATTACCGATGAGAAACGGGCACAGCAGGCAATTATGGAGAGTGAGGCGCGCTTCAGAACCATGGCCGATAACGCACCTGTTATGATTTGGGTGGGTAACCCGCAAGGGGAGTGCGTGTATGTGAACAAGCAGTGGATTGACTTTACCGGGCTGACGTTCGAGGAAAGCACCAGCACAGGCTGGCGCGAAGTGCTGGAGCCGGAGGATATGCCTAAGTACTCGGGAGTGTTTAAAAAGGCCACTGCAGCGTTTGAGCCGTTTAAAATGGAAATGCGCATGCGTCGCCACGATGGACAGCTGCGCTGGGTAATGAATACAGCCATGCCACGCTTCGGGGTGAACGGGGAGTTCCTGGGGCACATCGGCTCAGTGCTTGATATTTCAGAGATAAAGGAGGCAGAGCGCAAGGTAAAGCAGAACGCGGAGCTACTGCAGAAGCTGTTTCTAGAGGTGCCGGCGGTCGTGGGCCTGGTGCGGGCGCAGGACTACAAATACGTACTGGCAAATCCACAGTACCGCCGCCTGTACGGCAACCGTCCGCTTGTGGGCAAAGCCATTTACGATGCGCATACCAAAGAAGAAGGACAAGGGTTCTTTAAGCGCATAGAGCGTGTGGTGGAAACAGGTGAGCCCTTTGTTGGAAACGAGATGATTGCCATCTTCGACCGCCACAACAATGGCAAGCCGGAGCGCGGCTACTTTAACCTGGTTTACCAGCCGTTAATAGATGGCACCGGTAAAGTAGAGGCCGTGCTGGTGTTCGCAGTAGAGGTGACAGAGCTGGTGAAGGCGCGTAAAGAGCTGATTACCACCAACGATGAGCTAAGCGAAAAGAATGACGAGTTGCAGCGTATCAACAACGACCTTGACAGCTTTGTATACACGGCCTCCCATGACCTGAAGTCGCCTATCGCCAACATGGAAGGTCTGGCTACGCTGCTGCGCGACATTCTGCAGGACTCGCTTAAAGAGGAAGACATGCAGGTGCTGGACATGCTGCAGCAAGCCATAAATAAACTTAGAGGCACTATTGCTGACCTGACCGAGATCACAAAGGTGCAGAAGGAACTACAATCAGAAGTGGAGCCGCTGTCTTTTGAAGACATGCTGCAGGATATTACCTCTGATATTGATAAACTGATACAAGCCTCCGGTGCCACCATCAGTACCGATCTGGAGGTGAAGAATATCCTGTATGCCCGTAAGAACCTGCGCAGCATTATTTATAACCTTGTCTCTAACGCTATCAAGTATAAATCGCCGGAGAGAGCGCCGGAGGTGCGCATTGCTACTTATCAGGAGGGCGAGTATATCGTGCTGGAGGTAGAGGATAACGGCTTGGGTATAAAAAAGGAGCAGCAGCACAAGCTGTTTACCATGTTCAAGCGCCTGCACAGCCATGTGGAGGGTACGGGCATTGGACTGTACATCGTCAAGCGCATCATCGAGAACAACGGCGGCCTCATTAAAGTAGAGAGCGAGGTAGGCAAAGGCACTACGTTTAAAGTTTACTTCAAACAAGCATCCGTAGCTGAAGTAGTATAAGTTTAAGAAACTGGTTCTGCGTAATGCCGAAGCAGTTTTTTATCTAAACTTTGGCGCGAAAAAAGTAATCCTCCTACTCCTTTTTTTGTTCTTATTAGCTGGGTGTATTCATCCAGAGAGAATCAACTAAACACGAACAACAACATTTAATGGCTAAAATAAAAACGTCCTATTTCTGCCAGAACTGTGGCGCCCAGTCTGCCAAATGGATTGGAAAATGCCCTGCCTGTGGCGAGTGGAATACCTATGTGGAGGAAGTGGTGCAGCGCGAGGAGGTAACACCCACCACTGCCTGGAAAGTGGGCACCAGCACCGCGCAGGTTTCTAATAAACCCAAGCCCATTGCGGATATCAGCTTTCAGGAGCAGCAGCGCGTGGTCACGCAGGACCAGGAGTTGAACCGCGTACTGGGAGGCGGTATTGTGCCGGGCTCAATGGTGCTGATTGGGGGCGAGCCGGGCATCGGTAAAAGTACGCTAATGCTGCAGATTGCCCTGAGCCTGCGCGGCCTGAAGGTGCTGTACGTGAGTGGCGAGGAAAGTGAGCAGCAGATCAAAATGCGCGCTGAGCGCCTCAACGCCCAAACCTCCGACTGCTTTATTTTAACGGAAACAGGCACCCAGAACATCTTTAAGCAAATTGAACAGGTGCGGCCGCAGGTGCTCATCATCGACTCTATCCAGACACTTCACTCCTCTTTTATAGAGTCTGGCGCTGGCAGTGTGAGCCAGGTGCGGGAGTGTACGGCAGAGTTGCTGAAGTTTGCAAAGGAGAGCGGCACCCCCGTCTTCCTTATCGGCCACATCACCAAAGAAGGTAACCTTGCTGGCCCGAAGATACTGGAGCACATGGTAGACACGGTGCTGCAGTTTGAGGGCGACCGGCATATGACCTACCGCATCCTGCGCACCACCAAAAACCGCTTCGGCTCTACCTCTGAACTGGGCATCTATGAAATGCTGGGTACAGGCCTGCGGGAGGTAAGCAATCCATCGGAAATTTTGATTTCGCAGCGCGAGGATGCTTTTAGCGGTATCGCCATTGGTGCCACGCTTGAGGGCAACCGCCCCCTGCTGATAGAAGTGCAGAGCCTCGTAACACCTGCTACGTACGGTACACCGCAACGCACCAGCACCGGTTACGATGCCAAGCGCCTGAACATGCTGCTGGCAGTGCTGGAGAAGCGCGGGGGCTATCGGTTGGGTGCGCAGGACGTGTTCCTGAATATAGCGGGTGGCTTAAAAGTAGAAGACCCTGCCCTCGACCTTGCCGTGTGCGCCTCCATCCTTTCCTCTTTCGAGGATATGGCCATCCCGAGCACAGCTGCTTTTGCTGCTGAAGTTGGCCTTGGTGGCGAGGTGCGTGCCGTAAACCGCGTCGAGAATCGCATCAGCGAGGCGGAGAAACTTGGCTTCAGGGATATTTATATCTCTAAATACAACAAGAAAGGCCTCGACTTCAGCAAATTCTCTATCAACATACATGCCTTTGGCCGATTAGAGGAAGTATTCAGTAACCTGTTCGGGTAAATTGGTTTGTTAGCATGCTTTGATGCTAAGAACATCCAAGAACGCGCCGCCAATTTATAGTGTGGCAGCTTCCGAATCAGATTGTTCTTTTATACTTCAGTTCCTGTACTCAAGCCCGTTATCTTGCTGATTTCGGGCTTTTTTTATATTCCGGAACAATACGGGGGCTACTTCAATAGTAAGGAGGGCAATAACCGTTGTTTGTTTTGCTGCGTACTTAAAACTTACATACCGGTGTACACCGGAGACTATTTTGAACTATGAAAACCTACTTTAACCACAAAAAACATGGCATTAATAAATAAAAAAGATATTGAGAAGTTGATAAATGTGCAAAGCAATTCAGGAAATGCTCTGTGCCTCTCCTTCTATTTACCCACTCACCGCGCAGGCAAAGAAACACTGAATGGGCAGGATAGCCTTGCTTTCAAAAACCAGATACGTAAAGCAAAAGAACTCCTGGAAAAGCATGATGTTCCGGCTGCAGAGGTAGCAGAGTATATAAAGCCTGCAGAAGATTTGTTGCACGAAAACGGCTTCTGGCGCCATCAGGGCGAAGGCCTGGCGGTATTTATCACGAAAGGCTTTTCAACACATTACACCTTGCCTATTTCTATGCCGAATGAGGTCTTTGTGCTGGACCAGTTTTACTTTACGCCCATTCTGCCTATCCTGAGCCAGAACGGCCGCTTCTTTATTCTTTGGCTGTACCGCGAGAAAGTTGCCTTCTATGAGGCGACCATAGATAAAATCAGACCAATTGATATCAGTTCGTTTGTGCCGGAAAGCTTTAACGAGGCGCTGAAGTTCGATGTAAAAGGAAATGACCAAGACTTTACAAACTCCACCACCACTGTGAATGGAAGCAACATTGTGCACGGGGCAGGTACCACGAAAGGCGATGAAGAACATAGTCGTGTGCGTGAGTTCATGTTGGACATAGACAACAACCTGCAGGAAATTCTGCACAACGCTACTGAGCCGTTAGTGCTGGCTGGTGTAGACCACTACTGCGCTATTTACCGAAACGTCAGCAAGTATAAGCACATTGTAGAGCAGAACATTAACGTGAACGAGGGCGGAGGCGACATGCATTCGATACACGAAAGAGCACTGGGTGTGATGAAGCCACTAATGCAGCAGGGGCATTCAGATGCACTTTCGCGCTACCAGGATGTAGCCGGCACAGGTTCAACTTCTGAAGATATCGCCACTGTGGCTGCCGAGGCAGTGCATGGCCGTATAGATACCCTGTTTATCTCACCGACAAACCCTGTATGGGGAACTTACGATGCCGTAAAAGCAACAGCCGAGGTGCACGAGGAGTACCAGCGTGGTGATGATGACCTGATAAACCTGGCTGCCATCAAAACAATAGCACAGGGAGGCAAGGTATATGTTAGCAGCAGCAATGGCCAGCAAGAAACAACAGACGGACGTGCGAACGTAAAAGCCTTGTTCCGATACTAAGAGGGCAGTTATTTTTGGCCTTTCGCGCCAGAAACCATAACTTAGAGGGCAGCCAGTGTGGCTGCCCTTTTTTCTTCAGCAAATGGAGCTGTTGGTTCCCTTTTCTGAATTAGCCTCTTTTGCATGAACCTGCACCTGACCGATGGGTTGAACTTTTTATCGAAGCTGACGCTGCTCCGGGTTGTAAATGCCCTGCAGGTGGTGAGCAGCTATATCCTGTCTAAAGTAACAGGCAAGGTTAGGCACTGGGGCTATCCGCTCAGTATCTCGCTGGAGCCCACCACCTCCTGCAACCTGCGCTGTCCGGAGTGCCCCAGTGGCCTGCGCTCCTTCTCCCGCCCTACGGGCATGCTGCAGGACGATCTCTTTAAGAGTACCATAGACCAGCTGCACCGGCGCCTGCTGTACCTTATCTTCTATTTTCAAGGAGAGCCTTACCTGCACAAAAACTTTCTGAGTTTGGTAAGGTATGCTTCCGACAGGGGCATCTATACTGCTACCTCCACCAACGCCCATTTCCTGGACGATGAAACCGCCCGTAAAACAGTGGAGTCAGGCTTAGACCGCCTCATTATCTCTATAGACGGTACTACACAGGAGACATACGCTGCTTACCGTATTGGCGGAAAGCTGGATAAGGTGCTGGAGGGAACACGAAACGTGGTGAAATGGAAAAAAGAGATGAAATCCAGAACCCCGCACATCCTGTTTCAGTTTTTAGTGGTGCGGCCAAACGAGCATCAGCTGGAAGATGTGAAAAAAATGGCACAGGAGTTGGAGGTAAACGAGGTGGCATTTAAAACAGCGCAGATTTACGACTACCAGCAAGGGTCTTCGCTGATACCAACCATTGATTACTATTCAAGGTACAGGAACAACGGGGACGGCAGCTATAGTATCAAAAACAAGCTGCTGAACCACTGCTGGAAAATGTGGCACTCCTGTGTTATCACCTGGGATGGTTTAACAGTACCTTGTTGTTTTGATAAAGATGCCGACTACAGGATGGGAGATTTAAAAGAAAATAATTTTAACACAGTGTGGCGCGGGCCGGCATACAACCAGTTCAGGCAAATGCTGCTAGGCTCCAGGGCCAACATAGAAATGTGCCGCAACTGCACAGAAGGTACTAAAGTATGGGCATGATCTTTAAACGTTAAAGGAGAACCTACCTGATGGAATATATGAACGATTTAAACGAGGCAGTAGAGCTGCTGTGGGGCAAACTGGAGGGCTGGGGCGATAGTATCGTGCTGATGCTGCCGAACCTGTTTGTAGCCCTGGTGCTGCTGATTATCACATTTTATGTGGCTGGCTTCGTAAGAGACTGGGTAGGTAAGTTTATCAACCGGTTTTCGCATAGCGCAGCCCTGAACAACCTCATATTAACGCTTTTTTACATCGGCATGCTGCTGGTAGGCTTTTTCTTTGTGCTTACCGTGCTCAACCTCGATAAAGTTGTCATCTCCCTGCTGGCTGGTGTGGGTATCATCGGTCTGGCCCTAGGTTTTGCCTTCCAAGACATTGCCGCCAACTTTATTTCCGGGGTTATTATTGCCGTGCAAAAGCCGTTTGGAGTGGGCGACAACATCGAAACGAATGACTACTTCGGTACAATTGAGCGAATCACGCTTCGCACCATCGATATCCGGCAGGTGACCGGAGAGCTGGTAAAGCTCCCGAACAAGATGGTGTTTGAAAACCCGCTCACTAACTTCTCTGTTTACGGTACCCGCCGCATTGATCTGGAGGTAGGCGTTTCCTATGCCGAGGACCTGGAACGTGTGCAGCAGGTAGTAACCGAAGCGCTGGAGGACGTGAAGAACCGCGTGAAAACACGCAATATTGAAGTAATGTACGATGAGTTCGGAGAGAGCTCTATCAACTTTAAGGCCCGCTTCTGGGTGACCTACAGCCGCCAGGTAGATTATGTTAGCGCCAAAAGCGATGCCATTATCCGCATCAAGAAAGCCTTCGACGCAAATGACATCCTCATTCCATTCCCAATCCGCACGCTGGACTTTGGAATAAAAGGAGGCGAAAAGTTAAACGAGCAGCTGGAGGCCATAACTGCCTCAATGAAAAACGGGCAGCACTTAGGAGGCAACGGCCAGTAAACCTGGAGGGTGGCTTGTATGAAGTCTTAGAATATTTAGAATATGTAAAAGAAAAGGGCTGATACTTCTATCAGCCCTTTCTGTTTACTTGTCGTCTTTGTCGAGGTCCTTTCCTAAATCCTCCACCTGTTTCAGGAAGGTGTCTACATTCTCATCAGCATAGGGGCCGTAGGAGTTGGAGATAGTGCCTTTCAGCCCGGAAGTAGTTTCCAACGCATAAAGGATAGACATATCATCAGGATTACTCTCTCCTTCAAAACGATAATGGTCTACAATACGCACCTGGTCTGGCCCAAACGTTTCTTTGCCATCCATGGTAGTAAGCACACCTTCTTCGTTTACCTTAAAATCGGTTTTATACCCGTCTTTAAACAAACGGTTTGTAACATTGACTAACGATCTTTCTTCAACTTTATCTTGCATAACAAATAGCTTATAGTTTCGGGTCCTAACTATAAAACTATACGCAAAAACAAGCTGAGGATACAAAAAGAGGGGAATTAATAATCATTCCACAACAGCAAAGGAAGAAACGAGAAGGTTTCAAAGGGAAGCCTGTCGTGATAACAGCAGGCTCTTCCCCTGTAATAAAAGCGCTACGACTGCTGTGCGGCAGCCTGCCTTTTCTCCAGGTCCTGCTGAATCTTTTTGAAGTTTATGGAAGAGCAGGCACTGCCACAGCCTTTGGCGCAGCCGGATTTAGCAGCAAAACTGCGGTACACCAGGCGGCCCATGTAAAAAGCAGCGGCTATAAAAACGAGGAGTATGATCAGTTCCTGTACCATGCCCTAACAACTAATTTAAAGTATAAAAAGTTTACTCAGCAGTTTGCTTCCAGTGCTCTTTTATGGTGTCCTGCATCTCAGAATGAATGTTGCTGTTGCTTGCCACAATCTCCCGCCCAAACACATAGTCGCCATCAGAAGTAAACTTGCTGAGCCTGCCTCCGGCCTCCAGCACAATAATGGTTCCGCCCGCTACATCCCATGGGTTCAGGTTGTACTCAAAAAAGCCCTCACAGCGGCCAGCCGCTACATAGGCTAAATCTAAGGCGGCAGAGCCTAACCTGCGTATGCCATGCGATTTCGACATAAAGGCTCCTAGTATCTGGAGATACTGCTGCGTCAGGCCAAAGTCATAGTAAGGGAAGCCTGTGGCGATGAGCGAATCCTTCAGAGCCGGAGCCTCCGAAACTTTAATGGGGTTATCGTTGCAGTAAGCGCCGCCGCCTTTGTAGGCAGAGAAGCACTCGTCGCGGCTTGGGTCGTACACTACGCCCACTACCACCTCGTCTCCGTCCATAAGGCCAACACTCACACAGAATATCGGAAGGCTGTGTGTAAAGTTGGTGGTGCCGTCCAAAGGGTCAATCACCCAATTGTAACGCTCACCTTTTGTCGTATCGGTACCTTCTTCGGTAATAAAGCCTGCCTCCGGAAACAGCTCCCGAAGTCCCTCCACCAGTTGCTCCTCCGCCTGCTTATCTACATAAGACACCAGGTCGTTAAAGCCCTTCATCTCAATTTTGGAGCGGTCGAAGTTCTGGGCTTCCTGGCGTATAAAACCGCCTACGCGGCGGGCAATGATGTTTAGGTTCTGTGATAGTTGGCTTAGGTTCATATTGCTTTTTCTACTCGTGGTGTTACGGTTGCTGGTTCTGTCTTTTTAGAAACCCATACGGTATACGCAGCTCTCAGGCCAAGGGCCAGGGTAACCGGTATAAAGGCAGTATGAAGCATCTGTGGCCACCAGGGCCAGAACACCAGCAGTACAGCCGCTATTATAGCTGTAGCCAGCATGTATTTGCTTACCCAGTCCTGCAGTGTGCTGCGCCGAAGAAAGAAAGCTACCACTATATGTGTTGGGATGGCCCACAGCAGGTTAAAGTTATAGGCTGTTGCCTGGTGGTCTGTAGCAAACCAAAGCAGGAGCATGATGATGCCCATGAAGCCAATGATAAAGAAGAACACCACATCGAATAAACGGCTGCGGCGGCGCTTCATCCAATCCATTACCGTAAGAGCCAGCACCACAGCAAAGAACAGCCACATAACAAGTGTTGGGGTAAATAAACCACGGGAGAAAGGAATGGGCTCCCGTTCAAAGAGCACTTTCATCTCCCCTACCAATGGCGCTGTCCGGCCGTCTCCTGTAAGCGTCGCGTTGGCGAAGCCCTTGGCCAGGTAGTCTGGCAGGAACATGTACTCATAAGGCGCTGCCTCCTGGTCAATTCGGGCACCCAGGGAAAAGTCAATGCCTAAGTCTCCCCAGGGCTGTGGCCCCAGGTAAAGGTCTATCAGGTTCCGGAAGGTCAGGTCCTCATCAAAATCGCTGATATTGAACCTGACCTGGTTCGGGAAAGTTGCCTCTACGCCATCACGGATGCGGGTGGCGCAGTTATCGAAAAAGAAGTCGTACAGGTAAAAGCGGTTGGCAGGCAGGTAATTATTCGTCAGGAAGGTCCAGTACTGCTGCTTCTGTTCCTCCGTAAAGTTCATCTCCTGCTCATACACCGAGCGGTTGTCCATGGTGTAGCTGTACACAAAATCACTGAAGTACGCGATCGAGAGCTTATACCGGAGCTTGCCCCTTGCAAACTTGAGGTAAAAGTTCGGCTCGTTAAAATCGAAGGTGCCGTAGTTAAAGACGATGTCGAACCCATTGATGGGGTCATTCACGCGTACAGCGCTGTGCCCGAAAATAGCGTAGAGTTCCGGGCCGCTGGAACACGTAATCAGGCTTATTTTAGCCTGTGGTGAAAGCTGCGTTCCCTCAAACTGCGCCCATCCCTGGAAAGAGAACAGGCAGAAGGCCAAAACCAGCCCTAATTGCTTTATATATTTTTTCATCTTATTCTTTGTCGGACTTGTTGCCTTTTGTGGCGCCTGATACCACTAACACAAACTCCCCTTTGATGGCTTTTGTGGTGAAAACCTGGACGAGCTCTTCCAGGGTTCCGTTGATGGTTTCCTCAAACATCTTCGTGATTTCACGTGAAACAGAGGCCGGACGCTCTCCCCCGAAGTACTCCTTAAACTGTGCCAAAGTCTTCTGAAGGCGGTGCGGCGACTCGTAAAATATCATGGTGCGCTCCTCCTCAGCCAGGCTCTGCAGGCGCGTTTGGCGGCCTTTCTTTACCGGGAGAAATCCCTCAAAGGTAAAACGGTCAGTACTAAAGCCGGATTTAACAATAGCAGGCACAAAGGCAGTAGCCCCTGGCAGGCACTCAATTTTAATATTATGCTTCAGGCACTCGCGCACCAGGTAAAAGCCAGGGTCCGATATACCCGGCGTGCCTGCATCCGAAATAAGCGCCATCACCTCCCCTGCCTTCAGGCGGTCTATCAGGTGGGCAGTGGCTTTATGCTCGTTGTGCAGGTGGTGGCTGTGCATGCGCTTGTCTATGCCCAGGTGCTGCAGCAGCTTTCCGCTTGTGCGGGTGTCTTCTGCTAGGATCACGTCCACCTCCTTCAGTATCCGTATGGCACGCAGTGTTATATCCTCTAAGTTACCGATGGGTGTTGGCACCAGGTATAGGCTTGTCTTTTCTTGTTCCTGCATACGCCAAAGATACTAAATGGAGTTCTGAGTTACGAGTTCTGAGTGCTGAGTTAGGCAGAATAGCTACGTGTAAGCGCTTAGGTCTTGTTACACGGAGCTACTCATTTCAGGTATGCCTGCATTCTCTACAAAAAAAATCCTGCTCAAGACTCGTAACTCTTTCTGTAAATCTCCTCTATCCGCTTCGCCAGCCTATGGTCGCGTATGGTGACCGTGTTGCCGGCATCATGGGTATATAGCTCTATGTCTACTTTATTATACACGTTGCTCCACCACGGATGATGGTCCATTTCCGCGGCCACAGCGGCCACTTCGTTCATAAATGCCATGGCCTCTTCAAAGTCCTTAAACGTGAGGCTGCTCTTTAACTTGTTGTCTTCTTCCTGCCACATAGTCTTAATAGTACTTTATACGGGTTTATACATTGGGTCTGGTTGTTACAGAAACTAGCCATAGGTGCAGGCGTATAGTTTAAGATTGTTACGAATTTTAATCTAATAATACTATGGAAAACAAACCAGAATCTTTACCGGCACAGAAACAGGAGAACCAGCCAGGCGATGAACATAAAATGACACCGAAACCGGAGATTATCCGCGACTCCTATAAAGGAAGTGATAAACTGCAGAACAAGGTGGCACTGATAACAGGAGGAGACAGTGGCATAGGCCGCGCTGTGGCCGTGCATTTTGCCCGTGAGGGTGCCGATGTGGCCATTGTGTATCTGGATGAAGACAAAGATGCGCAGGATACAAAGAAAATGATAGAGAAGGAAGGGAGAAAGTGCATCATACTGGCCGGCGACGTGGGTGACGAGGAGTTCTGCCAAAAGGCAGTGCGGCGTACTGTGGACGAGCTAGGCAAGCTGGACATACTGGTTAACAACGCAGCCGAGCAGCATGATCAGAAGGAACTGAGAGACATTTCCAAAGAGCAGCTGCAGCGCACCTTCCAGACCAACATCTTCGGGATGTTTTATATAACAAAAGCGGCCCTGGAGCATCTTCCAAAGGGCAGCGCCATCATCAACACCACCTCCGTTACCTCCTACCGCGGCAGCCACCACCTCATGGACTATGCCTCTACTAAAGGAGCCATCACCGCTTTTACTCGTTCTTTGTCTTCTAACCTGGCAGAGCAGAATATACGGGTGAATGCCGTAGCTCCCGGCCCCATCTGGACGCCGCTCATCCCGGCTTCTTTTAGCGAGGAAAAAGTGAAGGAATTTGGGCAGAACGTACCCTTAAAGCGGCCAGGTCAGCCATCCGAGGTGGCGCCAGCTTATGTTCTACTGGCTTCCGATGATGGTTCTTATATCACAGGTCAGGTGATACATATAAACGGCGGGGAGCAGGTTGGCGCATAAAGAACACTAAACCCAAAATAGCGAAACAGAGTAAAACCTTACTATAGGCACCTGTATAGGCTGCCTATCCACTTAAAGTTTAAAAATATGGCTGAAGATAAAGAAGATAAAAATAAACTGCAGGGGCAGTCTCCGAACGAGAGGCCTATTCGTGTAATAGAAGACGATACAAGCCAGCAGGAGATGCAGGCCGGGCACATTATACCGGGTGCAGATCCGCCAAAGAACGAGCACCAGCGCGGCGGCTTCGGTAACCGCGACGGCAAGGAAGGCTATGGCAGCGACACAGCAGGTAACGGACCAAGCGCTACCGGAGTAAATGATTATTCTGACGACGGTGTTCCACCGGCGGATAATATGCGTACCGAGGAAGAAGGCCGCGGTACGTAGGCTAAAGAGAACTATAAGTACTGGTGCTGTAGCATATCTTGCAGCGCCTCATGTTTCATTAAAATTAAAAGGAGGAAATTATGCCATCATATAAGCACACACAACCAAGCTCAGAAAACGAAGGAAAACCAACAGGAAGAGGCCAGGACAAAGCAGCCGGCGGAAAACCAGTAGATCCAGGAAACCAGACACGTGCAGAGCACGAAGAGCTAAGTGAAAAGTATACTGACGGATCAGGTGAAATTGCGGCTGATGCGAGTGAAAACGGAGTTAAAATAAAAACAAACAACGTAAACCGTAACACGAACAAGCCCGACATCGACAACAACAAGTATAATTAATAACCATACCTTATTTTTATTATAGAAATAGCACCTGCTGCAACGGGTGCTATTTCTGTTTGCATTACTTTTACCCCACTAACATCGCAATTCAATAAACCACATGGCCCGCTACGCCCTGACCGACATACACGGCTGTGTCCGTACTTTCAGAGCGCTCGTACATGAGCAGCTAAACCTCCAGAAATCAGACGAACTCTACGTGCTGGGCGATCTGGTAAATAAGGGGCCGGACAGCAAAGGCGTCATCGATTTTATACTGGAATTACAGGAGCAGCAATACCAGGTATACTGCCTGCGTGGCAACCACGACCAGATGCTGCTGAAAGCCGCTAAGAAAGGCCCCAAAGCATTAAACTTAACGGATACGGAGAAAAAGCTTGTGCTACACAGCTTTCAAATTAAGTCATTCGAGGACCTGCCAAAGAAGTACAGGAAATTTCTCAAGAGCCTGCCTTACTACCTCGAACTGCCAGACTACTACCTGGTGCACGCCGGGTTCAACTTCACGCAAGAGGATATATTCGCAGATAAAGATGCTATGCTAAACATCCGAGGCTATGAGGTAGACTGGCAAAGGCTGGATAACAAGGGCCTGCTGCACGGCCATACTCCCACCGCCCTCCACAGCATCAAAAAGTCCATTACACATAAAGACCAGCGGCTCAACCTGGATGCCGGCTGCGTCTATTACCGCAATGCCGCCCTCGGCAATCTCGTCGCGCTGGATCTGGACACACAGGAACTGTACATACAACCCAATCAGGATCGCCCCTACCCTGTTGCCCGAAAAAGCTGAGAGCTTTTATCAGTTAAGGTATAAAATAAAAGATAAGCCTGCTCCCTTTCTGTCTGCGCCTCAATGATGTTCTTTTACACGCATCATTTCAATAAAGTGCATTCCTTTTGTCGTTGTGGCTTTGCAATATACAAGTGCTTTTTTCCAGTATTCCTCTCAATCTCAGAGATTAGCTGTTCAAGCCTGAAACAGGTGTAATGCTTCCTCATCTCTAACCGTAGCATCCCATCCCTCTACATAAGATTTCTTTAAGGAATAGATTTCATGTTATGGTTTGAGCACCTTTTAGCTGTCAGGGAGCAGAAAACAAAATTGTGCAATTAGAGTTGGATTATGCTGGTATAGATGCTACATTAGGTGCTGCATATATAGTGCAATCTTGTAAAGGTTATAGATTCAAGTGATTAAGTATAAAATACATTTTCTCTCTTTGCAAAGCAAGGTTAATAATAGACCAATCTTAAAGTTAAATGAATAGTTTTTTATGTTTAATGAAGGTTTAGCGAATGTTGCGGCTGTTTTATTTTTACTGCATTTTTTATAAATATAGAATTTACTGCATATATATAATATTTGTTAATAAAAAAATAGTTATAAAAATTTGCTCAACTATAAAATAAAATATAGTTATTTGTGTGGATATAAACCGCTTAATATACAACTACCACTATTTAAATTTAAAAATCTAAAAGTACAATTTATGGCACAGGTCTACCCTCCCCCTCGTAAGAAAATGTTCCTTCTCTCGCTGCTCATGCAGTGTTTATTCATGCTTGGCTTTGTGTCGCAAGGTTTTGCGCAGGCAACCTTACCAACAAGCAATACCAACTGGTCCACCTTGCCTATGGGCTGGAGCAATGTAGGTGTAGGTACTGGTGGTGTAGATATTCCTAATTCAGGAGCATCAGTACAAAGTTCCGCTTATTATAATACGGTTGAGGGCACATATATACAAATCGATTTTGTAAATGTGCCTGATAAGATCTCGTTTTACTTGAGGGCTTCAGGGTTAGGCGGAACTTTTGACGGTATCTTTCAAATACTTGAATCAAGCACAGCAGGGAGTGGTTATGTAGCGGTGGGTACTGACATATCAGGAGAAGTACCAGGAGGAAGTGGTAAAGAAAAATATATAGAAAGGAATCTTAACTCCACTACTAGGTCTGTAAGACTGTACTTAAAGACAAAAGGGGCTAAACATCTTTACTTAGATAATGCCCAGATTACTGCTGCTCCTACAGGGCCAGAAGTAAATGTAAAAATAGCAGGTGCCGATTTGCTGAGCGGTAATACCTACAAATTTGGCACCGTAAACCTTAATAAGTCTAAAACAGTTGAGGTAACAGTAGAGAACAATGGTACAAGCACATTAAGGTTAGACTCTCCGGTTCTAGTAGGTGCGAATTCTAATTCGTTTTCTATTACACGGAGTGGTTATGTAGCTTCCTTAGAGCCTGGACAAACAGCTACCTTCCAGGTAACATTCAGTCCAACTGCTATTGGTGCATATTCTGCAGAAGTGCAGATCGGTAATGATGACAGTGATGAAAATCCATACCGCATTCTGATACAAGGTTCAGGTGCTATACTTGCCCCAACTATTACCAGCTTATCTTCCTATATGGGTGGTGTTGGAAAAGAAATAATTATAGAGGGTGCAGATTTTGTCAATGTAGACAGGGTGGAGTTTAGTAATGGAGTAAATGCTTCATTTACTTTTATAAGTGATACACAAATAAGGGTGTATGTGCCAGTTGGTGCTGTAGATGGACCTGTAACAGTATTTGCAGGTAATTCATCTGCTGCCAGTGAACCCTTTGATGTAGTACCTACCCCAGTGATTTCATCGGTAGACCCGGCAGAGGCGTACGAATTGGACATCGTTACCATTTCAGGCTCCTTCTTGACCTACCCAAATAGTACAACGGAGGTCGCTTTCAATGGAGTGCCTGCTACATTTACAACGCGTCTGGATGTCAACGGCAACACAGTTATTGATGCTAAGGTACCAGCTGGTGCCAAAGCAGGCCCTTTAACAGTAACAACACCTGGTGGTACAGGTTCTTATAACTTTACTGTACTGTACAGAACACCGACTATCACTTCAGTAAACCCGGATGCAGCGTACGAACTTGCGATAATAACCATTACTGGTACGAGTTTAGGAGGTGCAACCGTTGTGAGCTTCAACGGCATAGACGCCGCCTTCGAAGTAGACCCTGCAAGCGATGGTACCGTTCTCTACGCCGAGGTGCCGCTTGGTGCCACGACTGGCCCGCTGACGGTGACAACGCTTGGTGGCACGGCCTCCATTCATTTCACGGTTCTCAAGCCGGTTCCGTCTAACCTGACCATCAACCCGACCTCCGGCAAGATTGGCAGCGTAGTGACCATCTCGGGCGATAATCTGGCTGACGCGACTTCGGTAGTGTTTGCTGGCGGCGTGGCGGCAAGCTTCGCACCTATCACCAACAGCGATGGTTCAGTGTCACTGCAGGCTACAGTTCCGGCGGGCGCCGAGACTGGCCCTGTCACTGTGTCTAACGCAAACGGCTCTGGCAGCACTCCTACCTTTACGGTAATTAAGCCAACTATCACTTCAGTAAGCCCTGACGCAGATTACGAACTGGCAATAGTGACCATCACAGGCTCATACTTAAATGGTGCAACCGTTGTGAGCTTCAACGGCATAGACGCCGCCTTTGAGGAGGACCTTGCAAGCAACGGCACCATCATCTACGCCGAGGTGCCGCTTAGTGCCACGACCGGCCCGCTGACGGTGACAACACCTAATGGCACGGCCTCTATCAATTTCACGGTGCTCAAGCCGATTCCGTCTAACCTGACCATCAACCCGACCTCCGGCAAGATTGGCAGCGTAGTGACCATCTCGGGCGATAATCTGGCTGACGCGACTTCGGTAGTGTTTGCTGGCGGCGTGGCGGCAAGCTTCGCACCT
>NZ_JBHUOX010000003.1:240286-369445 GCF_042686245.1 Pontibacter toksunensis
CACCTATCACCAACAGCGATGGTTCAGTGTCACTGCAGGCCCAGGTGCCGGCGGGCGCCGAGACTGGCCCTGTCACTGTGTCTAACGCAAACGGCTCTGGCAGCACCCCGACTTATACTGTAATTAGACCTACCATCACCGTTACCGCATCCCTTACAGCATTTTCTGCCCAGGTAGGTACTCCGTCAGCTTCACAAAGCTATACCGTAAGTGGTACAAACATGGAGGGCAAAATAACTACAGCAGCACCGGCTGAGTTTGAGGTGTCTCTAGATAATGGTAGATTTTATCCACAAGTGGAAGTGACTTTACCTGCAGGTGGAACAAGTATAGGGGCAACAACTATATATGTAAGATACAACCCTACAACAGCAGGTACTCATAGCGGAGAAATCTTCCATACCTCGCTAAACGCAACAGATGTAAGGCTAGCGGTTAACGGAAGCTCAGTAACCCCACTCCCGGTTGAACTGCTTTCTTTCAGAGCAGCCGTACAAGGAAACAAGGCACTGTTGACATGGGTAACGGCTTCTGAGAAAGACAATTCTCACTTCGAGGTAGAGACATCGCTGAGTGGTGTAAGTGGTTTTGAGAAAGTAGGGCGTGTAGAGAGCAAGACAACCAACAGCAGCACCCGTACTTCATATGGCTTTACACATGACATGGGCAATGCTAGTGGCACCCGCTACTATCGCCTGAAGCAGGTGGACCTAGACGGAACTTATGCTTACAGCAAAGTGGTAGCTGTTACAGGAAGAGCCCAGGGGCTGGAGTTGCAGGTACTGGTGGCTCCGAACCCACTCAACTATAACTCTAAAGTGTACATCACTGTAGAGGAAAGCGGCAAAGCAGCTGTAACGCTGCACGATATGTCCGGAAAGCGTATCTACCAGAAAACGGTGGACGTTAGAGAAGGGCAGACTGAAGTACAACTGCCGCTATACGACCAACTGACCAACGGCCTGTACATCCTGACAGTAGAAGTAAACGGTTTACACCGCCAGTTAAAAGTAGTAAAGCAGTAACAGCATAAACCCTATTAGTGCAAAGCCCGGTGCCACATGGTGCCGGGCTTTTGCTTTTACTCAACTTTCTGCTGCTGATTTCAGCACCATCTAAATCTGATAGCTGCTGCCCCGCCGTATATAAACTTCTGAAACATTGGTTTATTCCGAAGCATACTTTAATTTTGAAAGGGATAAACCAACCAAAGAGCAATGCAAAAAGATACAGCCATATTTGACCTTATAGCGAAAGAGAAAGCACGCCAGACGCATGGCCTTGAATTAATTGCCTCCGAGAACTTCGTTTCAGAGCAGGTGATGCAGGCTATGGGCAGTGTGATGACCAACAAGTATGCGGAAGGTTTGCCGGGCAAGCGCTATTATGGCGGCTGCGAAATAGTAGACCAGTCGGAGCAGTTGGCTATTGACCGTGCCAAAGAGCTGTTTGGCGTGGAGTGGGTAAACGTGCAGCCGCACTCGGGGGCGCAGGCAAATGCGGCGGTGATGCTGGCTGTGCTGCAGCCCGGCGACAAGATTCTTGGCTTTGACCTGTCGCATGGCGGGCATCTGACCCATGGCTCACCGGTGAACTTCTCAGGTAAGCTGTACAGCCCGTCCTTTTATGGCGTGGAGCAGGAAACAGGCCTCATCGACTTTGATAAAGTTGTGGATACAGCCCGTAAGGAGCGTCCGAAGCTGATTATCTGTGGTGCCTCCGCCTACAGCCGCGACTGGGACTATAAAAAACTTCGTGCCGCTGCCGATGAGGTAGGTGCCCTGCTGCTGGCAGACATCTCCCACCCTTCCGGCCTGATTGCACGCGGCTTGCTGGATAACCCGTTTGAGCATTGCCATATTGTAACCACCACCACGCATAAAACGCTGCGCGGCCCAAGAGGCGGTATGATTATGTTGGGCAAAGACTTCGAAAACCCGTTCGGGCTGAAGACACCTAAAGGCGAAACGCGCATGATGTCGTCCCTGCTGGATGGTGCTGTCTTCCCTGGTACACAGGGTGGTCCGCTGGAGCACGTGATAGCGGCGAAAGCAGTAGCTTATTATGAGGCGCTTTCTGATGATTACCTGAGTTATGTAAAGCAGGTGCAGGAAAATGCACAGGCAATGGCCAAGGCATTTATCCAAAGAGGCTATAACATCATCTCCGGGGGTACCGACAACCACATGATGCTGATTGACCTGCGCTCCAAAGGCCTGACAGGTAAGCTGGCAGAGAACACGTTGGTAAAGGCTGATATCACCATCAACAAGAATATGGTGCCTTTCGATGATAAGTCACCGTTCGTAACGTCAGGTATGCGCGTAGGTACAGCAGCCGTAACGACACGTGGCCTGAAAGAGAACGATATGGCGCGCATTGTAGAGCTGATAGACGATGTGCTGACCAACAATGAGAACGAAAGCAGGATCAGCGCCGCACGCAAAGACATTAACAGCTGGATGCAGGAGTATCCGCTTTTCGCTTACTAATACATATAGAACAGGGCCACAATTGTGATGATGGATCAACCACAGATAGGGGAAGAGCAGCTAGGAGAAGAGCAGCCGCAGGAGATGTCCTTTGTGGACCATCTCGAGGAGCTGAGGTGGCACCTTATCCGGGCCTTAGCCTCTATCCTTGTATTCGGAACCATTGCTTTTCTAGCAAAGAGCTTTGTGTTTCATGATATTATTCTGGCCCCCTCCCGCACCGACTTCCTGAGTTACCGGGTAATGTGCGAAGTCGGGCAGAAAATAGGATCGGATGTGCTTTGCATCAAAGAAATGGGCTTTACTATCCAAAGCCGGCAGATGAGCGGGCAGTTTACGATGCACCTGCTGGTATCTGTTATTCTGGGTCTTGCCTGTGCTTTCCCATATGCCTTCTGGGAGATCTGGCGTTTCGTAAAGCCCGGCCTTTACCCGCAGGAACAGAAAAACTCGCAGGGAGCCGTCTTCTTTGTATCTATCCTGTTCGCAATGGGCCTGCTGTTTGGCTACTATGTGGTGTCTCCAATCTCTATTAACTTTTTGGCAGGATACCAGGTAGACCCGACGATTATAAATGAGTTCGATCTGTCGTCTTACATTTCTACCCTTACTACGCTGTGCCTGGCCTGCGCTTTTATGTTTGAGATGCCAGTAATCGTGTTCTTTCTGACAAAAGCAGGACTGATAACGGCTGAGACAATGAAGCTGTACCGCCGCCACGCCTTTGTAGTCATACTCATTGTAGGTGCTATCATTACCCCTCCGGATGTTATCAGCCAGCTGCTTATCTCCATGCCACTGATGCTGCTGTATGAGGTAAGTATAAACATCTCGCAGTCAATCCGTAAAAGAGATCTGAAGAAACTGAACGAAAACAATACGATATAATGGCACTTAACATCGCAATTGGAGGAGACCATGCCGGCTTTACCTACAAAAGTATGGTAAAAGCTGTGTTGGAGGGGCTTGGCCACCAGATAAAAGATTTTGGACCTCATTCTGACGCTTCCGTAGATTACCCGGACCATGTGCACCCGCTGGCAAATGCTGTTGCAAGTGAGGAGGTTGATTACGGTATTCTTATCTGTGGCAGCGGTAACGGGGTGGCCATCACGGCAAACAAGCACCACGACATACGTGCGGCACTTTGCTGGAAGCCAGAGCTGGCTAAACTGGCACGGGAGCATAACAATGCAAACGTATTATGTATACCAGCCCGGTTTGTGTCAGAGGACGTGGCGCGGGAGATGGTGAAAGTGTTTCTTTCAACTGGTTTCGAAGGCGGCCGCCACCAGACCCGCGTTGACAAGATTGAAGCCTGCTAAGGCTGCCATCATTTAAAGCATAGCAAAGGGCGCTGCACTTATAAGGTTGCAGCGCCCTTTTGTATTCATACTATTGATTACAGCACAAACTTGAACCTCTTCCCTCTCAGGATAACAGGAACAGAAGACATTTTTGATGGAGTGGAGAGCAGCCTTACTTCTCTAGCCTGTAAACTCCATTAGTGCCGGTGGCGCTGTACTTCCCGAAGATATCAGGCAGCTTATAGCTTAGCTCCGGCATCAGGTTCACCTTATCTACAATATAGGCAGGCATTTCCCTGCTGAAGTTCTGGTGGATTTCAAATACCGCTTGGTACTCATTCAGCCTCCCGAAGTGGCGCTGGGCCAGGTTCCAGTTCACATAGGGCGTTACAGGTTTGTTTTGAGTATAGTAACTGACATCCTTTCCTAAAACCAGCACAGTAGCCTGTTGCATAGGCAAATCCTGCTCTTCCGGCAACAGCAACGGCGACTCATCCAGTAGCAGAAACCTGTTTATGTGCAGCACATGCCGATAGCGCAGCATTAACATGGAGCCAATCACCAGCAGGATGACCAGGTTCAGCAGCCACTTTTTTCTGTTTGAGGTAAAGAAGAACTCGCTGAAGTAAGCAATGGGCGGCAGCAGTAGGATGAAAGTCGCCACCGAAATCTCCTCCCTTGTAAAAATGACTACAAAGCTGGTGAAGAGCCATACCCACATCAGCTGCTTAAACTTGTCCTGGAACACGAGGCGCTGCGGAAGAGAGGCTGAGCTCAGCAGCGAGAGCATAAGCAAAATGGCCGGTATGGCCATCAACTTCGCCACATCAGCAGGCGGACGCAGGAAAGTTACCTGCAGTTGCCAGGGGCGCAGCAGGTGCAGTTCTATAAACTCCTGCGTGCTATTGGTGTAGAGGTAATAGGTGATAAGGGCAGCATACGGAAAAACAAAGCCGCAAAGCATCAGCAGCATACTTCGGAAAGTGCTGGAGGCAAAAAAGATTACAGCAAATATCCCTATCAGCAGGAACATGGCCAGGGGCAGATAGCTCAGGGCAGCCAGGCCTAGCATGAACCCGCCCACAAACAGGCGGTTATTGTCAAAGCCCTCCCGCGACAGTGTGATGATGTATGGCAGCGAGAGGATAATAAAGGTATTACCGATGAGCAGCTGCGTGAGCATGTTAAACTCAAACGACAGGCTTCCCAGAATGAGGTACAGCAGCGCAGGCAGGTAATTCTTGGAGGCGTAAACGTTGTGGCGGTTAAGCGTAATGTTCAGCAGCAACGCCTGCAGCAGCAGCAAAGCCATGGCAGTGAGCCGGTAAGCCAGGAAAGACCGCCCTGCCAGTACATCCACCGCCCAGTATACCAGCGCGGAGACCGGAGCTGTGTTATCGTAAATGTCGCGGTACATACTAAATCCGTCGCCCAGGCGCTCCCCTACCAGCATGTGCAGCAATTCGGGCGCAGTGGCCGATAAATTCCATAAAATGAGTGGAAGCTGAACAGCGAGAAAAAGCAAAACCAACAGGATCAGTCGGGAAGGCAGTATGCTTCGGAAGTAACTAATCAAGTAAAGACACAGTTAGAAGAAACTACAATGAAGGACAAAAAAGGCCGGACGATCCTTAGAGAATACAAGCGAATGCTCCTCTTCTTTAAGGCTTAACCGGCAATTGCTTTCGTCCCAAAACAATGCAAAAGGCCTAATCCTGAAATGAGTAAGGCGCTTTTGGGGTAAAAATGCGAAATTAATATGATATTTGCAGCTTCATATGGAAAGTAAAAGACAACAGAAATTTTCGCGCCTGATTCAGAAAGAATTAGCAGACATCTTTCAGCGGGAGGTGCCGCATCTTTTTGGCGGTGCATTTATATCCGTCAGCGTGGTGCGGGTTTCACCTGACCTGGGGCTTGCCAAGGTATTTATCAGCGTGATGATGGCGAAGGATTCAGAAGCGCTCCTTTTAGAAGTACGTGCCAATACCAAAACTATACGCCACCTGCTGGCTCAGCGTATAGGAAAGCAGGTAAGAATTGTGCCGGAGCTGGCGTTCTTTTTAGATGACAGCGCCGAGTATGCTGCGCACATCGATAAGCTGTTTAATAATATTGACATACCGCCTGCCACCGAAGATGACCCGGAAACATACCCAGGCTTATAGTTTCTTATTCCCCTTATGCAGTACGACCCGATAAAGCGGGTGCTTGGCGATGCGTTTAACAAGACGCCTTTCCTGCGCCGCGTATTTTACAAACTCCTGGACCTGCTTTTGCTGCGTACCTGGCACGTGCACAAAGAACTGCGCGAGTGGGCAGAAGGCCGGCGCGACAAAGAGCAGTATATATTAGACGCAGGCTCCGGCTTTGGCCAGTACACGTATTATTTGTCTGGTATGAGTCGCAAGTGGAGCATACTGGCTGTGGACGTGAAAGAAGAGCAGATCTCCGACAGCAACTGCTTTATCCGGGCCATAGGGCGCCACAACGTGCTGTTCCGGATAGCAGACCTGGTGCAGTACCGGGAGCCTAAAAGCTACGACCTGATTTTATCTGTAGACGTGATGGAGCATATTCTGGAGGATGTGGAAGTATTCCGTAACTTCCAGGCCTCTTTGCGTCCGGGCGGTATGCTGGTCATTTCCACGCCATCCGACCAGGGAGGCTCTGATGTGAATGGCGATGATGAGGCCTCCTTTATAGAAGAGCATGTGCGCGATGGGTATAACATTCAGGAGATACAGGATAAGCTAAAACTGGCTGGATTCAGCAAAGTGAAGGCACGCTACTCCTATGGCAAGCCAGGCCAGCTATCGTGGCGCCTGTCTATGAAGTATCCGCTGCTGATGCTGAACGCCTCTAAAATTTTCTTCCTACTTCTGCCGTTCTATTACCTCATCACTTTCCCGGTAAGCCTCGTGCTGAACTGGATGGACGTGAACGGAAACCACAAATCGGGCACCGGCCTGATCGTGAAAGCCTGGAAATAATAAATCGTTAGATTGATGATTGTCCGATTGTTGTCTCAGAACGTGTAACAATCAATAGTCAGACAGTTGAACAAGCAGAGATAACCACTTAGCAATCAAAGATGAATGTTCCTTTTCTGATAGCGAAGCGATACTTTTTCTCCAGGAAGAAGAGAAACATCATCAGCATTATCTCCAACATTGCCATGATCGGCGTTGCGGTTGGTTCGGCTGCGCTTATTATTGTGCTTTCTGTTTTCAATGGCCTCGAAGACCTCATCCGGGAAATTTACTCCAGCTTCGACCCTGACCTGAAAATTACTGCCGTAGAAGGAAAATCTTTTGAGACCGATACAGAGTTCATGAACCGCATCCGGCAAATGCCGGGCGTCGCGGTGGTCTCGGAGGTGATAGAAGACAATGCCCTGCTGCGCTACAACGACCGCCAGATGGTAGTGAAGGTGAAAGGCGTGAGCGAGAATTTCTTTGAGCAGAACGAGATAGATTCGTCCGTGGTGGAAGGCCGCAGCGATTTGATTCATAACGATGCCTACCACGCCCTGATTGGCCGTGGCGTGCAATACCAGCTTTCCATCAGGCCAAACAACCAGTTTGTGCCGCTGCAGTTTCTGTATCCCCGCAACACTAAGTTTAATCCGCTTAACCCGGAGGGCGCCTTCAATTCCCTGGATATAGCGCCTGGAGGCATCTTTGCCATAGAGCGGCAATATGACGATGCCTACGTGTTTGTGCCGCTCAACTTTGCTGCAGAACTGCTGGAATATGGCCGCCGCCGCACAGCCATTGAGATCAAGGTGGCCAACGGTGCGCGGATAGAGCAGGTGAAAAATGCCTTGCAGCAGGAACTGGGAGAAAGCTTCAGGATACAGAACAGCGATGAGCAACACACCAGCCTGCTGCGCGCCGTGAAGGTAGAGAAGCTGTTCGTCTTCATTACCTTTGCTTTTATACTGGGTATTGCCTCCCTCAACATCTTCTTCTCTCTCTCCATGCTCGTCATTGATAAGAAGAAAGACATTGCCATACTTGCCTCTATGGGCGCTACAGCTAAAACTATCCGGAATATCTTCTTGATGGAGGGAGCCCTGGTTGCCTTTATCGGGGCAGCCTACGGCTTGTCAATTGGGATGTTGATCTGCAACCTGCAGCAGAACTTTGGGTTAGTGAGCATGGGTATGTCTACTTCAGTGGTAGAGGCTTACCCGGTTAAAATGCAGGTACAGGACTTTGTGCTGACGGGTCTAGCCATTATCGTCATCACGCTGCTTGTTTCGGTGCGGCCCGCCCGCAAAGCTGCTGCCATGTCAGTAACAGAGAATATTTAACAGGGAAGATTTTTCAGTTTTCCCTCCCTCAAATTCTTTATTGGGACAAATAACTGGGAAAGACAATGCATAATTGTACCTTTCAAATCCTGCATGTTCATATTAAAGGCTAAAAAGCACGTTTTTGGTAGGAAATAAATAGTAGAAAAACTAAATTCGGAGCCCTAAAACTGTTTTTGGCATGAAAGTCTACACCACGCAGCCTTTTCAGGTTATTTATTCGCTCTTTGAGCATGAGTACCTGGGGTACCTGTTTGAATCTTTCGTGGTGCAGGTAAACTCTAAAGGCCAGCTTACCTTGCAACACCAGAACATCTCTGCAAAGAATGCTGATGAGTTTGCCTCCCGGCTCGATGCCGATGATTTCAAGCTTATCACGCTCATCGATCAGATACAGCAGGATGCCGTGCTGAAGCGTTTCTCCTCTAAAAGAATGACACCTGTCGACTTCTTTCTGAAGGCTTACGACCCGGAGAAAGGCGATAAAGTGCTGCAGGAAACCATCAGCCACTACATTCAGGGGCGCATGGGTAAAATTCTGGAGCTGCTTCGCAGTAAGATGACCTTTATAATGGGAAAAGACGGCGAGCCTACCTGGAAGCGCATTGAAATTGCCCCGGAGCGTGCTTCTGTGCTATTTCATTTCATGCGAAACGCTGACAACACCCACTACTTCCCTACTATAAAGTATGCCGGGCAAAAAATAGAGTTCCAGTACCGGAATGCAGAGTTGATTTGCTATGAGCCTGCCTGGCTGTTGCTCAACAATGTGGTGTACAGCTTTGAGAAAGATGTAGATGGCAAGAAGCTGCAGCCATTCCTGAACAAGAAGTTTATTGTAGTGCCCCGCTCGGTAGAGGAGAACTACTATAAAAAGTTCGTGGCGCCCCTCGTCGAGTCGTTTGATGTGCATGCCAAAGGCTTTGATATACGTGCTGAGAAGTATGAGCCATTCCCCTATATCACCTTCTCTGAAATTGCCGCCGCTGAGGCACCTGCCGTGAAAGTGAATGGCAATGGCAGCGACGCCAAAACAGAGCGAGGTGCTGCCCAGCATACAAAGATTCTCTTTAGCCTAGCTTTCCAGTACGGAGGCTATATGGTGCAGACGCAGGAGGCCAAGCGTATCAGCGTCAGCATGGAGAAGACGCCGGACTCTTATATCTTTCATAAGCTTATCCGTGACCTGAACCATGAGAAGGCTTTTGTGAAAGAGCTGAGCAAACGCGCTCTGGAGGTAAAGAACGGGCAGGCAGTGCTTGATAAAAGTGACGCCTTCTCGTGGCTGAACAACAACCTGACAGAGTTGGAAGAGCTCGGCTTTACTGTGCGGCAGTCGGAGAAAAGCGGTAAGAACTACTTTATCGGGGAAATTACGCTGGACGTAGGCATAACCGAGAAAAACGACTGGTTTGATATCTATGGAACCGTTCGCTTCGGGGAGTTCGAGATTCCGTTTATCCGGCTCAAGAACCACATCCTCACAAAAAACAATGAGTTTCTGCTGCCCAATGGGCAAATTGCAGTTATTCCGGAAGAGTGGTTTACGCAGTATATTGAGCTTTTTGCCTTTTCAGAGGGCGAAGACCACCTGACGCTGAAGAAGCACCACATGGCACTGGTGAACGACCTGCAGCAGGGCAACCTCGCTACCGTCACCATGACGCGAAAGCTGGAAAAGCTGCGGGAGTTCG
Source organism: Pontibacter toksunensis (assembly GCF_042686245.1). NCBI lineage: Bacteria > Pseudomonadati > Bacteroidota > Cytophagia > Cytophagales > Hymenobacteraceae > Pontibacter > Pontibacter toksunensis. Next base: position 250,098 of record NZ_JBHUOX010000003.1, read on the forward strand.
AAGCCATAGAAGACCAGCCGCTGCCGGTAGGTTTTGTTGGAGAGCTGCGGCCTTACCAGAAAGCAGGATACAACTGGCTGCATTTTGTGCAGAACTATAAGTTCGGGGGCTGTCTGGCAGATGACATGGGTCTGGGAAAAACCGTGCAGACACTAGCCATGCTACAGCACCGCAAAGAAAACGGTGCCGAATCTGCTTCACTGCTGGCCATGCCGACTTCACTGGTATACAACTGGCTGAACGAAGCCCAGAAATTTACGCCCGACCTGCGCATCCTGACTTACACCGGCACCTACCGCGACAAGAACGTGGAGCAGTTTCAGAACTACGACGTAATTCTGACTTCCTATGGCATTGTCCGCCTTGATGCAGAGCTGCTGAAAACCTACTACTTCGACTATATCATTCTGGATGAGTCGCAGGCTATCAAGAATCCGGATTCCAGCACTTCCCGGGCCGTGCGTTCTTTAAAGTCGCGGCACAGGCTTATACTGACAGGTACGCCTGTCGAAAACAGCACCATGGACCTGTGGGCGCAGATGTCCTTTATAAACCCTGGCTTACTGGGCAACCAGCATTTCTTCCGGAAGGAGTTCCTGAAGCCGATTGAGAAGGAGAAGGATGAGCACAAAACGCGCCGGCTGCACGCACTCATCAAGCCGTTTATTCTGCGCAGGCACAAATCGCAGGTGGCGAAGGAGCTGCCGGAGAAAATAGAGCATACCACCTTCTGTAAAATGACAGAAGAGCAGGAGCATGCCTATGAAGAAACGAAGTCCTTTTACCGCAACAAGATTCTGACGAACCTGGAAGAGCACGGGCCGGGGAACACCCAATTCATGCTGTTGCAGGGCCTGACAAAGCTGCGGCAGATAGCCAATCACCCGCTGATGACGGACCCTGGCTACGAAGGAGAGTCCGGTAAACTGAAGGAGGTGCTGCGCATGACCAAGAGCGTTGTAGGAGAAGGGCACAAAGTGCTTATTTTCAGCCAATTCGTAAAGCACCTTGAGATTATTAGAAAGGTGCTGGACGAGCGGAAGGTCACTTACGCTTATTTAGATGGAAATACAAAGAACAGGCAGGAGCAAGTAGAGCGTTTCCAGAAAGATGAAAGCATACAGGTGTTCCTGATTTCTCTCAAAGCAGGTGGTGTGGGCCTCAACCTGACGGCTGCAGACTATGTATTCATCCTGGACCCGTGGTGGAACCCGGCCGTAGAAGCGCAGGCTGTTGACCGGGCGCACCGCATTGGGCAGCAGAACACCGTATTTACCTACAAGTTCATCACCAAAGACACGGTAGAGGAAAAGATACTTGCGCTTCAGAACCGAAAAATCAAGCTGGTCACCGACCTCATCAGCACCGATGAAGCCGTTATCAAGAACCTGACAAAAGATGACATTGAAAGCCTGTTGAGTTGAGTTAATTGCTGGTTGTTGATTGTTAAAAATTCATCGAAAAAGCCGCTGCAGGAACCACTGCAGCGGCTTTTCTTTTAGAGGGGGCAAACTTTAGTTTTAAAGCGCGGTTTAAGCAGTAGAGGCATAGATCAACCCTATGAGTGAAGCCCAAAGTAACTTAGTTTACAATACAATAGACCCTTTGCGCAATTAAGAAGTTGGTTCCCCTCCATAGATAAGAAGGGGCAGGAGTGGTTTAACCCGGAACTTCATAAGTGAGTCTGGAGACTCGTACACATTATAAGTCACCGGTTGGATACCGGCGCCAGTTTCAGACAATCAACAATAAACAATCAGCCACTAACAGTCTATAATCACCTTATGCAGCTACATCTCAGAACACCCATACAGCAGGATTACATGGCCGTATTTAAGGCGTTTGATGAGCACCTATTCCGGAAGTTGTCTCCGCCTTACCCGCGCCTGAAGCTGCTGCGTTTCGATGGCAGTGCGCCCGGCGATGTGGTGGATGTAGAACTGCAGACAGGTATAAAGTCCTTCCGCTGGACCAGCCTTATCACAGAAAGGGAAATAACCGGCACCGAAGCCTACTTTATAGACCAGGGCCAGGAGCTTCCTCCTCCCCTGCGCTACTGGCGGCACAAGCACCTTATCACCAGAAACGGCAGCGGTGCGATTATTCATGACATTATCACCTACAGTACCGGGAAAAAATTGCTGGACCTGCTGCTTTACCCCATCATGCTGGCACAGTTTGGCATGCGAAAACCCATCTATCAAAAGGTATTCAGGAGAACGCGCTAGCTGAAGGAGAGAGCAGGCTCTTCCTGCTAGAACGAAGTGTATGACCTGACCTGATGAATGCCAAACAGCCTCCTGTTACCCAGATAAAACCTTTTTCCGCTCTGTTAGTTAAGAGCTCAGAACGTTAGAACTGCGTACATTGTAAGTATGAAGAAAGCAGCCATAGTTGGAGCAGGCATCGGAGGTATTGCAGCCTCCATCCGGCTGGCCCTGAAAGGCTACCAGGTAACGGTATATGAGGCCAATGAAAGCTTTGGCGGCAAAATGCATGAGTTCTGGCTGGGCGGCTACCGCTTCGATGCCGGTCCCTCGCTGTTCACGTTGCCGCGCCTCGTGGATGAGCTTTTTGAACTGGCCGGGCGCAAACCTGCAGACTACTTTACCTATACCCGCCTGAACCCCATTACCCACTATTTCTGGCCCGATGGCAGCCACCTGAAAGCCTATGCTGACCCGGAGAAATTCGCGCAGGAGGCTGCACAGCAGCTGGGTGTGCCGGAGCAGGATGTGCGGGAAGTGCTGGCCCGGAGCCGGCGGTTGTACAGGGGAACGGCCGATACGTTCCTGAACAAGTCGCTGCACAAAGCAGGTACTTACCTGAGCCCGGACATACTAAAGGCCTTGGGTTGCCTCACCGATTTGGGCCTGACAACGACGATGCACCAGGCAAACGCAAATAAATTCAAGGACCCACGGTTTGTGCAGCTGCTGGATCGCTTCGCTACCTATAATGGTTCTGACCCTTACCAGGCGCCGGGCACACTGAACATCATTCCGCACCTGGAGCACAATATTGGCGCTTTCTACCCAAAGGGCGGGATGTATGCCATTGCAGCCAGCTTAGTGAAGCTGGCGGAGGAACTATGCGTTGAGTTCAGGTATCGGGAGCCCGTGGAGCAGATCGTAACGCTTGCCGGAAAGGTGATGAGCGTGAAAACAGCGCAAGACAACTACAATGCAGATGTCGTGGTAAGCAACATGGATGTGGTGCCCACTTACCGTAAGCTGCTTGCCGACCACCCGGCCCCGGAGAAAACACTGAAGCAACCACGCTCCAGCTCTGCGCTCATTTACTACTGGGGCATCAGAAAGCAGTTCCCGGAGCTGCACCTGCACAACATCTTCTTCAGTGCAGATTACCGAGAAGAATTTGAGCAAATCTTTCAGCGCAAGACCATCAGCTCTGATCCGACTATATACGTAAACATCACCTCTAAACTGGAGCCGGAAGATGCACCTGCAGGCAGTGAAAACTGGTTTGTAATGGTGAACGTGCCGCACCACCAGGGGCAGGACTGGCAAAAGCTGATAGCCACCACACGTGAAACAGTGCTGCAGAAGCTCAGCAGCATGCTGCACACTAACATCGAAGAACTGATAGAGCAGGAACAGGTGCTGGATCCGCTCCTCATCGAAAGCCGTACCTCTTCTTTTGCCGGTGCTTTGTACGGCAGCAGTTCCAACAATATGATGGCTGCTTTCCTGCGCCACCCGAACTTCAGTTCTCAAATAGATGGCCTGTATTTTTGTGGCGGCAGCGTGCACCCGGGAGGCGGGGTTCCGTTGTGCCTGCTTTCCGCTAAAATTGTTGGGGAACTGGTGCCAGACGTAGCACCGGCCGAGAAAGTATAAACCTATGCCCGAGACCACACAATCAGCTCCTGCTATAAAAGATACTGTAAAGAAGTACAGGAAGTATGCACTGTCAGCGGCAGTGGCTGTGCTCGTCATCTTCCATGGCGTCGGGTTATGGGGGCTGCTGTTTAGTGGAGAGCCGGAATATTTTCAACAGCTGACGCCAATGAACCTGCTGTTGACGAATGCGCTGCTCTTTAGCTTCCATCGCCACTGGAACGCTGCCTTTGTGATTTTTGCAGTGGTAGTCTTTTGCGTGGGGTTTCTGTCGGAAGTGCTCGGCGTTCATACCGGGCTGCTGTTTGGCAACTACACCTACGGTGCCACGCTGGGCCTAAAGCTGTGGGAGGTGCCCCTGCTGATTGGCCTGAACTGGCTGATGCTGGTCTATACGACCGGCCTTATCAGCAATACTCTAAAGTTGCACTGGCTGGTTAAAGCACTCATTGGTACAATGCTCATGGTACTGCTGGATTATTTTATAGAGCCTGTCGCTATGGAATATGATTTCTGGAGCTGGCAGGGCGGCTCTATTCCTGTTTCTAACTATGTGGGTTGGTTTGGTGTGGCTTTTTTGCTGCAGCTGTACTTCCAGAAGGCTTCTTTCTTTAAAGGCAACAGGTTGGCGCCTTACGTGTACCTGGTGCAACTGGTTTTCTTTCTATGTCTCTATAGCCTGCTATAGCAATTCAGGAAATGAATTACACAGAAAAGGAGGAAAAATGGCGTAAGCGTATCTCTCGAAAGACAATTTTAACTGACATTGCGAAACAGCCTTAGCGGAACGACCTGTTAATAGCCCGATGGCTAAAGAGCACCCTTAGCTCCAGCGGAGCAGCCTGTTGAGGATACGTTTACAGACCTCTTCGCTGGATCTCAGAATTTTTAAATTTATTTCTACCAAAAGGTCTTCCCGCTGGGACTCAAACTGAGCAAACATGGTTTTGCGTTACATTGATAATGAGTCAAGCGGCATAAGACATCTTGCCTTATTACAAGGTAAAGTAATCGCATAAAAAGGAGGGCCCGGAGTTACTTAAACTCCGGGCCCTCCTTTTTATGCGGCTATTTTATTAGCTGATGGAAACACGCACCTTCTGAGTATACATGCGCAGTGCGGTTTTGAAATCAGTGCCATTGTCTTCCATCTCGTTCAGGATCCAAACAGCGGCCAGCACGTGCGTCAGTTGCTCGCCTTCATCCTCTCCCTCTACCTCAATGGCAGGTTGCTGTTCATCTACAATGGCTGCCTCTGCGGCCATAAGCTCTTTTAAATTATTATTTTCAACGAGTTTCTTAATTACTGGTATTTTCATGTCAATGATTAAGCGTATAATTTATGTATCAGGTCACGAACGGCTTCTTCCTTGCTGGCAGCTACAGTGTCAACCAGTTGTCCGTTCTTGAAAACGGCGAAAAAGGGCAGGTTTGTTACACCAGCCATCTTGCGTGCCTCCGGGCTTGTCTCGGCGTTTACATCCAGAAAGGCAACATTCGTAAATTGCTCATCATCGGACATGCGTTTGAATTTAGGCGAGAACAGGCGGCAGTTTCCACACCAGTCGGCATAGTATTTCACCACTACTTTTTCGTTTGAGTTAAGTACTTCGTTAAAGTCGTTGTCTGTTGCTTGTATAACGGCCATATGCTTATTGGTTTATTACAGTTTATGAAATCAAATTATCTGGCTCTGCTAAGATACCGGGTGCAAAATTAAGGGTTTAGGACCAAACATGCACCCTTCAACCTGTTTAATGCAGGCATACCTGCCGCAGGGTAGTAATACAGCTGTTTTAAACGATGCCTCCGGAAACTATAACGACAGGCAGCAAGGTTATCTAAATGCATACTTTACGGCCATTGAACAACTTTTTAGCCTGAATTGTATTAAAGAAACTACACTGCAATTTTATATCTTTGCAGAGATAAAACCCTAGAAGAACAATGTTAGATAAGTTAGAAGCCATCAATCATCGGTTTGAGGAGGTGGGCCAGTTGCTTACCCAGCCTGATGTGGCCAGCGACATGAAGAAATTCAAGTCGCTCAACAAAGAGTATAAAGACCTTGACAAGATAGTAGTTGAATATAAGAAGTACCTGAACATCCTGAGTAACATCGACAACGCCAAGCAGGTGATTGCCACAGAAAAGGATGAGGACTTCAGGGAGATGGCTAAAGAAGAGCTGGATGAGCTGATTCCGCAGCGCGATGCGATGGAGGAGCACTTGAAAGAGTTGCTTATCCCAAAAGATCCGAACGACAGCAAAGACATCATCATGGAAATCCGTGCAGGTGCGGGTGGCGACGAAGCCTCTATCTTTGCCGGCGATTTGTACCGCATGTACAGCCGTTTTGCTGAAAAGATGGGCTGGCGCACAGAACTCATCGATGCCACTGAAGGTACTTCCGGGGGATACAAAGAAATCATTGTGGGTATGTCTGGCGAAGACGTGTATGGCAAGCTTAAATTTGAGTCTGGCGTGCATCGTGTGCAGCGCGTACCCGCCACTGAAACGCAGGGGCGTATCCATACTTCCGTAGCCTCTGTGGTAGTGCTGCCAGAAGTGGAGGAACTTGATGTAGAACTCGACATGAACGACATCCGCAAAGACCTGTTTATGTCATCAGGACCTGGCGGCCAGTCGGTTAACACCACCTACTCTGCCGTGCGTTTAACGCACCTTCCAACGGGTATTGTGGCGCAGTGCCAGGACCAGAAATCACAGCTGAAGAACTTCGACAAGGCACTGGCCGTTTTACGCTCACGTATCTATGAGATTGAGCTTGCCAAGAAGAATGAGGCAGAAGGAGCGCAGCGCAAGAGCATGGTAGGCAGTGGCGACCGTTCTGATAAAATCCGTACCTACAACTACCCGCAAGGCCGCGTAACCGATCACCGTATTGGCTACACTGTATACAACCTGCCAAGTGTGATGGACGGCGGTATCGAGGACTTTGTGGAGGAATTGCGTATTGCGGAAAATGCTGAGAGGCTGAAAGAAGGTGCCGCAGCAGAATAATAACAGCAACGGAACTAAGTTATAGTAAAGGATGCAGTGAAGCGAAATAGCCGAAGCTGCATCCTTTTTTGTTGCTAATTGCTATATTGTTAATTGCTTAGATTGTTGTATAGATTCTAGCAAACATTCCCCTCCTTAGACAAGGAGGGGATAGGGATAGTTTGATAAGTTAGCTATTGCCCTCCTCTCAAAAACATTGCATCATCTTTTACATCAAACATAATTGAAGTACACCCTCGCCTTATTACCCCTGCTCCTGCTGTTGAGCCTCATCTCTTGTGAGCCAAGAGATGAGGCCATCACAACAGACCCTGCTGCGGTGCTGGAGTTTTCGGCAGATACAGTCTTGTTTGATACTGTTTTTGTGAGCCGGGGCAGCATTACGAAGCGCTTAAAAGTATACAACCGAAACGAAAAGGCTGTCCGCATCAGTGAAATAACACTGGCAGGTGCCGCCGCTTCTCCTTACCAACTAACGATTAACGGTGTGCAAAGCCCACTAGCCAATAATGTGGAACTGCGGGGCGGTGATAGCCTGTATGTGCTGGTGAAGGTGAACATTAATCCGACAGACGAGAATTTACCTTTCCTGGTAGCAGACTCCATCCTGTTCCAGACAAACGGCCGGCAGCAAAATGTGAAGCTGGTGGCTTACGGGCAGAACGCATACTTCCACCGGAAAGGAACCATTGGTGAAGCCGTGTGGGAAAGTGATAAACCTCATGTGCTGCTGGATTCAGTGCTGGTGCAGGAGGGCGCTACATTGACTGTTAAAAGAGGAGCTCGCATTTACGGAAGCAATAAGTCGGTGCTACTGGTAAACGGGCGTTTGCTGGTGGAGGGTACACCGGAAGAGCGTGTGGTGTTTGCCGGCTACAGGCAGGAAGAGGCTTATAAAACCGCACCGGGCCAGTGGGAGGGCATCCGGATATTAACCCGGAGCAGTAACAATGAATTAAAGTATGCGGATATCAGGAACACCCGGTATGGCTTGCGCATAGGGAACCCAGGTAAAGCAGGAACGGTAGTGGAAGGGTGTGAGATAGCTTATGCCTTTATAGATGGCATTATTGCTTTTACCTCGGATGTGAAGGTAACGAACACGCTAATCCATAACTGTGGGCAGTATGGCTTTGGCGGCTTGGGAGGCGGCAATTATGAAGTGCTCTACACTACCATCGTGAGCTATAACAGCAAAACAGTGCGCGAAACGCCGCTGTTTGTGGTGACAGACTTTATACCGGGCACAGAGATAAAGAACCAGCCCACGTCGCTGCGCCTTGTCAACTCCATCATCTATTCCGACAGCTATACTATAAAAGACGAGGTGCTGGTATCGCCTGTAGCCGCTGTTACTGAAATAAGCAACAACCTGCTGCTGACAGAGGTGTATAAAGAGGTGTTTGCTTTAAATGGGAACAAGCTAAACGAAGCGCCTAAATTTAAAGCGCCAGCCCAAGCTGATTTCAGCTTGGACACCTTGTCTCCTGCCAGTAGTGCTGCCATATATTTGCCGACAGTACCAGCAGACCTGAAAGGCACCTCCCGCAGCACAACCCAGCCTGATGCAGGCGCTCTGGAGCGAACGACCGATTAGGTTAGATTTATTTACGCAATCAGTTATTTAAAATCAGTTATGAAGTGGTTTCAGAAAGAAGTAAGGCTGCCAGCCGTAAAAAGAGGTTTTCATCTTATCACCGATTTACTGGAGGCCCAGCTGCCTGAACTGGAAGAGATAAACGTGGGGCTGGCGCATATCTTTATCAAGCATACTTCCGCCAGCTTAACCATCAATGAGGATGCAGACCCAACGGTACGCCAGGACTTTGAGAGCCACTTTAACCAAATGGTACCGGAAAACCAATCGTACTACCGCCATACCCTCGAAGGCTCAGACGACATGCCGGCACACCTAAAGGCTGCGCTGCTGGGCAACTCTGTAACCGTACCTGTCACAAAAGGTAAACTCAACCTCGGTACCTGGCAGGGTGTTTACCTCTGTGAGCACCGCAACCATGCCTCCAAGCGCACCGTGGTTGTAACGCTGCAGGGAGAGTAAATCTTAGGTATCAGGAACAGGCATATCTGGTGCTTTTGATTTGCTATCTGCGCTTGGCAAACTATCGCAGCACACTTATACGCTTCACTTCGGTGCCGTTCGAACTCTTGATGCGGAGGATGTAAAGGCCCTGTGACAGGTCGCGTACGTCGAGGCGAAGCACCCGGTCCCGTGTTTCCTCATCTATAACCACTTGCCCAAATTTGTTCACTAGTTCTACCCGAAGCACCTTAATGCGGGCGGGCTGCTCTATAGTAAGGAAGTCGGTTGCAGGGTTCGGATACACCACCAGGTCGCTGACCGTTACGTGCACAAAATCTTCTTTTTCCTCTGTGCTGCTCAGGCTGCCGTTTGAGATGGAAAGCTTCACGCTGTACTTACCAGGGCGTGGGTACATAATCGTTGGGTTACGTTCTGTAGAGACACTCGGAACACCTCCTTCAAACTCCCAGTACCATTCTGTTGGTCGAAGTCCCGCAGAGGCATCAGCGTAGATAATGCTGTTGCCAGCAATGATCAGCGTATCGTTGGGTGACGCGGTTTCAAAGTCGGATCTGAGAGAACCGGTGCAGGCAAGTGAATTCAGGATACTCGCACGCGAAGTGGCAAGTATGGTATTCATATAGTCTGCCTGGCCCTTCGTGAACAGGTTCATGCAGGCGTCATCGCTGTAGTCCATGTAGTTCTGGTACATGTCGCCAAATGGGCTGTCGTTGCAGGAGGTTTTGATACCGGAATGGCACCCGGCGCTCTCATACCGCTGGTTCGGAGTGTCGTCTATGCCATCGGAGTCTGTGCAGGAGGAGCCGTTGCCCCAGATATGGCCGAGGCCAAGCCAGTGGCCCACCTCGTGCGTGGCTGTACGCCCCATGTTATAGTTCCACTTAAAGTTATTGGCTGGCGGAGCACCTACAGAGGAATAATGCAGCACGACACCATCGTTTACAGCCCGGGAACCGGGAGGGGCTGCATAGCCAAGGATATTGCTCTGTATATCGCCGCCAAGGTTGCATATCCAGATATTTAGGTACTGGTCTCTGTCCCAGATATCAACGCCGCCTTTCTCAGCATACTTCACATTGTCGCTGCCATAGCTGAAGGACTTATTGGTAGTTTGGGTGCGGGTGATGCCGTTGGTCAGGTCTCCGTTAGGATCTATAGAAGCCAGGCAGAACTGAATTTTTGTGTCGGCGGCGTAAGGTCTAAAATATTCTGGTGTGGTCGCGGTATCTGCATTCAGTCTCCTGAAATCATCGTTTAGCACCTGCAACTGCGACAGCAAAGCGGCCTCAGAGACATTTTCTGCCTCAGAATTATAAACTACATGAAATACAACCGGAATGGTAACCACAACGTCTGCGCGTAGTTGCTGCGCTTGCCCCCGCCTTTGCTGTGCCAGCGCTTGCTGTACAACCTGCTGCAATGCCTGCTGCCGCTCTTTCTGCTCTGGGTCTTCTGCCTGGAGTAATGCTGTATAAGCATCGGTGGCACAACTACGCCCCCGATTAACAGCAGAACTCATATTTTGGGCATAAGTATGCCAGGCAAGGCCTATGCAAATCACTGCCGTTAAAGTAAACGTGCGCATGCGGCAAGAGTAAAGTAAAAGAAACTGTATCCGATCGAAAGGATACGTTATCTTTTGCAAGATAGTGAATTATAAAAGATTTATCCTGCTAGATGTTGGTTTTTAGGCAGATGCAGCTATAGGTTGGCGTCTACCCTGTAGTGGAGCGAGTCAGAGAGCACTAATTTCTGGACTCCTTCTACTCTGTAACCTGAGATATTGCCGCTGGTAGGATCAGCATTGAGCTGCACGTTGCGGCGCGAGTAGAACAGTACATTCTGGTCCTGGATCAGGGCGTTCAGTTGTTTAAGCTTTCTATCAGCAGTTAGCTCCAGGCGCAGGTAGTGCACGAGGGGTTCGGCATCCTCTACCCTGTTGTACTCTACCACAATATCTCCGTTATTCAGCACCTGCTCCTGCTTGGTATAGTACTCCTCCAGTGCGGGGCGGTTGAGGTCGGCTTGCTCAAACACAGCTAACTCGTCTTCCCAGTCTACGGCAGAGGTCTCAACGGTTTCTGTCTCCTTGCCTTCTGTGGTAACAGACTTTAGCACCATAGGCTGCTCCGCCTGCAGGCGCTCTATCTGCTGTTGCAGGTAGGTGGTTAGGTTGTAAGAAGCCGCCGCCTCGGCAGAAGTAGGCGGGGCAGGCCTCTCACAAGAAGTAGTGGCCAGTAGCAGGACCAAGAAGAAGGTAGATAGATGCCTGGCCACAGGGATTAATTTTTTATAAGTGATACCCCGTCCATCTCTGCAGGCACTGAAACGTTCATCAGTTGCAGTATGGTTGGAGCGAGGTCGCCCAGTTTGCCTTCGTGCAACTTCACATTCAGGGAATCGCTTACCAGCACGCATGGCACCAAGTTAGTGGTATGCGCTGTGTTGGGGGTGCCATCCGGGTTGATCATGCAGTCGGCGTTGCCATGGTCGGCAATCACAATGGTGGTATAGCCATTTGCCAAGGCAGTGGTAATCACTTTTTCAGCACATTGATCCACTACCTCACAGGCTTTTACCGCTGCTTCAAATACGCCGGTGTGGCCTACCATGTCCGGGTTGGCAAAGTTCAGGCAGATAAAGTCAGCGCTCTTTTTCTCCAGTTCCGGCACAATGGCATCCCGGATATCGTAAGCACTCATCTCCGGCTGCAGGTCGTAGGTGGCTACCTTAGGCGATGGGCACAGGATGCGGCTTTCTCCGTCGAAAGCAGTTTCACGGCCTCCTGAAAAAAAGAAAGTCACGTGTGGGTACTTTTCTGTTTCGGCAATGCGGATTTGCTTCCTGCCTGCCTTCGCCAGTACCTCCCCTATGGTGTTGTTCAGGTTGTCTTTCTCAAAGATGGACGCTACGTCTAAAAAGCTTTCGTCGTAATTGGTCATCATGATATAGCGCAGGTTCAGCTTGAACATGTTTTGCTCAGGGTAGTCGCGCTGGGTGAGGGCCTGCGTTATTTCGCGGCCTCTGTCGGTGCGGAAGTTAAAGCAGATCACCACATCACCGTCGTTAATAGTGGCAATAGGTTCCTGCCTGTCATTCACCTTCACTATCGGCTGTATAAACTCATCGCTGACGCCGGCATTGTAGGAGTCCAGCATCGATTTGATGAGGTTCTGAGATGGTGTGCCTTTACCATGCACCATCAGGTCGTAAGCCAGCTTAACGCGCTCCCAGCGGTTGTCGCGGTCCATGGCGTAGTAGCGGCCCACAATGGAGGCAATAGTGCCTGTGGTTTGCTCCAGGTGCTGCTCCAACTCATTGATGTACTTTACACCACCCTTTGGGTCTGTGTCGCGGCCATCTGTAAAGGCATGGATGTATACATCGCGCAGTTCGTGGTCGGCAGCCACAGAGCAAAGCGCTTTCAGGTGGTTGATGTGCGAGTGCACACCTCCGTCAGACAGCAGGCCAATCAGGTGCAACGCTTTCTTGTTCTCTTTGGCGTAGGCAAGGGCATCGGCAAGCACGGGTATGGTGGCCAGTTTGCGCTCTGCAATCGCTTTGTTAATGCGCACCAAGTCCTGATACACCACGCGGCCGGCGCCAATGTTCATGTGTCCTACCTCTGAGTTACCCATTTGTCCTTCTGGCAAGCCAACAGCCTCACCAGAGGCCTGTAGTGTGGTGGTCGGATATTTTGCAAGGATAGAATCAACGAAAGGCGTATTGGCCTTCTGAATGGCTGAAACTTCCGGATTAGTGGCAATACCCCACCCATCCAATATCATTAAGAGTACCTTATTATCCATAGCGCAAATATAACATAATCTTCTAAAGCTGCCTATTTATGGCTGCTTATGCCCGTGCGGCGGTGGTTCAGCTGCATTACTCCTTCTAGCGGCTACTGCCTTTGCTGAGGGAAGGTTTTCACATCCTTCATTAAAATAAGTAAGCGGCAACGGCAAGGGATGTAGTTTTTGGTATATTTAGATTATACTATTAAATTAGACATACAATTTAGAAGTACCTTAGTTGGCATAGTTTTAGCTGATGTGAGGGCAAGAACACAAACGGTCATATGAAAAACTTAAAACTTTTTGCAGTAGCACTTTCTTTGTTAATGGTAGCCGTCTTTTTCCCGGCAGGGCAGGCAGTAGCGCAGGGCGATGTCATGAACAGCGTAAAGTCGGCGATGAAAGTGGGCTCGGCCAGAGACCTGTCCAGGAACTTCAGCAGTATGGTGGAGATTACCCTGGACGGCAGCGAAGCCACCAGCTACAGCAATACACAGGCAGAATTTGTGATGAAGAACTTCTTTGCCAAGAATGCTCCAGTAGACTTTAGCGTGAACCACAACGGCACCTCTGATAAGGGCCAGCTGTATGCCATTGGCACCTACGCCGCTAAAGGAGAGTCCTACACCGTGCTGATCCGGATGAAGTCGGCCAATGGAAAGTACCTGATCCATTCCATGAACTTTATAAAAGACTAGGGAATGCTTTAACTCTACACTGCGAGCTCTGGATGAGCATTTTCAGAACCTGACGTAAGCTGCTTTTCCAAAGGAAGCGCTACTATTGCGCCTGGAATGAGTTTTGCCACAACTTTGAACGGCATGAATCTCTTTAAAAGCCAGACTCCTGCATGCTTTAAGCAAATAATAATGAGATTTTTAAGAAGGCCCGGTATATATACCGGGCCTTTTTTTATTTTTGCACCGTGAAAACCGTGAGACCGACGTACCTAACCGAAAAAAGTATAAGCGAGTTTATCGCCAGCGCGCTGGCCGAGGACATCGGCGACGGCGACCACTCGTCTCTGGCGGCTATACCCAACGATGCCCAAAACCAGGCGCGGCTCCTGATTAAAGGAGACGGCATACTGGCAGGCGTTGAACTGGCAACCTACATCTTTAAAGCCGTGGACCCTGACCTGCAGGTAGCGGTGCTGCTGCAGGACGGTGCAAAAGTGAAGTATGGCGACATTGGCCTGACGGTGAAAGGGAAGGCGCAATCTATTCTGACGGCAGAACGACTGGTGCTGAACTGCATGCAGCGCATGAGCGGCATTGCCACCTATACCAACTCTCTGCAGCAGCTGATTGCCGGCACGGGAGCCAAACTGCTGGATACCCGCAAGACCACTCCAAACTTCCGGATGATGGAGAAGTGGGCGGTAGTGATTGGAGGCGGCCATAACCATAGGTTTGGCTTGTACGACATGGTGATGCTGAAGGACAACCACGTGGACTATGCCGGTGGCGTTCGGGAGGCCATCCTGGCAACGCAGCGTTACCTGCAGGATAAAGGGAAAGACCTGAAAATTGAGGTGGAAACACGCAACCTGCAGGAAGTGAAAGAGGCGCTGGATACAGGCGGCATCCATCGAATAATGCTAGACAACATGGACATAGACACTATGCGGGAAGCGGTGAAGCTGATTGGCGGCAGGTATGAAGTAGAGGCCTCAGGAGGAATCACAGAAACAACCATACGTGCCGTGGCAGAATGTGGCGTAGACTTTATATCGGTGGGTGCGCTAACACATTCCATGAAGAGTTTAGATATCAGCCTGAAGGCTTATAAGTAAAATCAGGTTACCTTTGCTGCGAAAGCAGGGATTTTCAGTTATAGAATTTCGCTCTGCGGAGTGATGCTAGAAGAGAGAGTAGGCAGAGAATAGAATTTCGACATTAATTTATATGCAGCGACCAAATCAAAAAGGTTTTAGGACCGCACAGGGACCTTCTCCACAAGGAATCCGGACAAAGAAGTATCAGTTAGATAAAGAAAAATATACCCGCATGGCCCTTGTAAAAGTGTGGCGCCATGACTGGTGGTATGCCTTAATTCCATTGGTGTTGTTTTTGATACCAGCTATTTTCAGCTTCTCCTGGTGGTGGGTGGCAATTGCTATCATTGTTACTATCCTGTTTGTGCTGCTTCGGTCGGCCCAGGTAATGGGGGTAACGCAGATGGAGCAGGGAAGCCCACTGTTCGAGAAACTGAACTACGAAATTGACAACCGCCAGATACTAATGAAGCGCAATGAGCGCGAGGGAATGGCTCTGAACTGGGATATGATCCAAAAGGCAGAAGTGAAGCCCGAAGCTTACCTGCTGTGGCTACAGCCAGCCGCCGACGCGCAGTTGCCGGGCGGATGGAAAGGCTGGGTTGCCCGTAACTTCCAGACGCCTATATTCATACACCTGCCTTTCCGCATTTTTAACAGCTCGAATGACATCAAGCTGTTTGAGAGCATTCTGCGCCGAAAGAACCTACTGAATAACAGCGTCTCAACCAGTGCCACAACCTAATCCGAGAGAATCATCGTAAACAACTAATAGATAATGCTTTGCTTGCACAACGTAAGCAAGGCTCCTATAGAGAAAGTATAAAAACGTACAATAATGAATAAGAACATAATAACAGTATTTGCCGCCGTATGTGGTTTGTTCATGGTTACTTCCTGCGAGACTCCTTCTGATCTGAGACCAGAAGCTAAAGTGTCTGTAGATTATGTAGAGCCAGGAACACGCAATACGTTTAATATTGGCAAAGTAAACGAAGTATATCCTCCTGCTAACGATGGTGAGGTGATGCCGGACCGGGATTTAGGTGGTAATGAGATTCAGAAAGCCGATAGCCTATTGGAAGCTACTGAGACCAACACTGAGTTGGGTGCTACACAAGAGTAGTCATTTTATTTAAATAACAGGCCTGCCGTTGCTGTACATCGCTGCAACGGCAGGTTTTTTTATGACTTTGCCGAAACAACTGTAGCCACTGCCTGCGGTTGCTCCCGTGCAGGGGTTCGTATAAAACGCCTATATTTGCAACCTAATTGCTTTTAAGACCTCCATGGCCCAACAGGAAGACGAGTGGTTCAGTACCTGGTTTGACTCTCCATACTATCATATACTCTACAACAACCGTGACACGCAGGAGGCGCAGGCATTCATGGACCGGCTGCTGGTTTACCTCCACCCCAAACCCCATGAAAAAATCCTGGACCTGGCTTGTGGGAAAGGCCGCTACTCAAAATACCTGAACGAGAAAGGGTTTGATGTAACAGGTATCGACTTGTCCGGGAAAAGTATAGCCCACGCAAAGCAGTATGAGAACGAGCACCTGCACTTTGACGTGCATGATATGCGCAAGGTGTACAAGCCGGAGCACTTCGATTTTATCCTGAACCTGTTTACCAGCTTCGGCTACTTCGATAATGAGACAGAAAATGTGGTGGCGCTGGATGCCACCGCTAAAAGCCTGAAGCACGGAGGGAAGCTGGTGATAGACTTCATGAATACGGATAAAGTAATCAATAATCTGGTGGCGGAGGAGGAAAAAGAGGTGCATGCTATAAACTTCAGGATTACACGCGGCGTAGAAAATGGCTTTATCGTTAAAACCATTCGTTTCTATGACGAGGGGAAGGAGTACGTGTTTGTGGAGCGGGTAAGGGCCTTGCGGGAGGTGGACTTTGAAGAGTACTTTAAGATGATACAGTTGCGCCTTGTAGAGGTGTTTGGCGACTACCACCTGAACCCTTTTGACCTTGATAAAAGCGAACGGGCAATTTTTGTGCTTAAGAAATAACGGCTCTACATGATAGTAGGTATACTTGTTCTGTTTTTTACAGTAGTGCTCTCGGCCTTTTTGGTGAAGGTGTTTCCGCCTCACAACAAAAGGTGGCTGAAAATAGCACTTGCTTTTAGTGGCGCTTACCTTTTTACCATCACCATCATTCACCTGCTGCCAGACGTGCTCCGGAACGGCAGCACCAGCTCTTATGGGGTTGGCTATTGGGTGCTGGCGGGCTTTTTCCTGCAACTGGTGCTGGAGCTGTTTTCGCATGGAGTGGAACACGGCCACATGCACGACCATGGCCGTATCGGCTCTATGCCTTTTCTGCTGCTGGGATCGCTGTTTGTGCATGCTTTTCTGGAGGGAAGTATACTGGTAGAGCAAAGGCAATATCACACAGGCCATTCCCATGGCGGCGGCAGCTTTTATGTGATATTACTGGGGGTGGCGCTGCACCATGTGCCGGCAGCTTTCGCGCTGATGTCGGTGCTGCTGTCGAGGCTGCAGAACTTCCGGAAGGCTTTTCTGTGGCTGCTGATTTTTGCTGTAGGCTCTCCCCTGGGTATTTTCTTCAGCAATGTGGTGTTGTCGCAGGAGGCACCAGATGGCCTGATTTACACGGCTCTCACAGGTTTAGTGGCAGGTAACTTCCTGCACATCTCCACCACTATCCTGTTCGAAACAAGCCCCGACCACCACTTTAACCGCTCCAAACTCATTGCCACCCTGTTCGGGTTAACTCTGGCCATTGTCTCTGATTTCATTTAGCAAACAAAGGAAGCTGACGTGTGGAGCTTTATGTTACCTGCTGTTTTTGGGACTCTGCCCCAGGCGGGTTACAAACCCAACATCATTTTAAAGCACAAGTTTGAGAGCTTGCCCTAGTTTATGAAAGGAATGGCTATACCTTCAGCCGGCTCAGCGTTTCAGGCGTCATGCGCAGGTAAGAAGCAATGTATTTCTTGGGGATGTGCTGGAATAGTTGTGGGCTCCGCCGCATGACACGCTGCAGGCGCTGCTCCGGCTCCGGCAGCAGCAGGTCTACCTCCCGCTCTATCTTTCCCACTAGCGCCTTCTCCAGTTCCTCATACCAGAACCGCCTGATGTTCGGGTGCTGCACCATCAGCTGCATAAAATCTGTTTTGCTGATGCCTAGCAGTTCGCTTTTTTTCAAAGCCTGTATATAGTATGCCGAAGGTTTGCCATCTACAAACGATGGAAAAGAAACGACCAGGTTGCCCGGATAGGAAAAGCCAACGCAAATCTCTTCATCGGGCAGCGGAAAGTAGATGCGCAATGCACCGCTTATAACAAAGTACAGCCCCTGCTCCACCTGCCCCTGCTGTATCAAAAAATCATATCGGCTCAGCTGTACCCGCTTCTTCCAGAGCGGCACAAAAGCGGCGATGTCTTCCGGTGTGAGGTATGGAATTTTCTGGAGGAGAGTGTGGAGCATAGCTTTAAGGTGAGCTTAGATTAGAGGTGTTGGTGAAGCTGCTATTCTTGAGTTTGCTGTTGAACTGTAACACTACTCCCGCCCTTGCTGCGTGTTTTCACCAGCAAGCAATAAGGTTGCTGAAGTTTGGTTGTTGGTGTTTTCACCAACAACGGAGGAAAGTGCTAATGCAGTGAATTAAGAATCAATTCTTCTCTTTCAATATCTGATTGACTAAAAGGTAAGGCTTGAGTAACTCTATCCTCAGTAGCTAGCTTTAGCAAAGTTTTCTTCTCTAAAAGTACTCTTTCATACACATCCTTGTAAAACTGGATTTGTCTGACTCTGTACCATTCATGTAGGTTCTTTACTTTATTGAAGTATAAGTCTACAATTTCTTCTATATCAAAAGTATCAGATAAAGACTCTATATGGCTTTTAGCTACTGGTGCCCATTTAAACCTCTGCAATGATGCCTTTTTTATTCTAAAGGTTGTTGTATTTCCATCGTTTCCAAACTTTTTAGCAGAAATGATATAGGGTAGCGAGGAATGACACAGGAAATTTCTAAAGTCAATAACAAAACAATGTAGTGGGTTATCGACAAAGTTTTCATTTAAGTAGCTCTGGTACTCGATTGCGATAACAGTATTAGGTTTATGTAACTTTCTTTTATGATTTCGGGTGTGGTAAACTAATGTGAATGATGAAGAGAAGAAGTTATACATCAATCTTACTAGCTTGTCTTGGATTTCGCTTCGTATTTTTTTATCATGCCACATACTTCCATCATCGCTTTTCTCTTTATGCTCTTTTAGAGCAGCTTTGAAATCAGCATAATTACCAGAGAATATTTGGTATGAATTCTTTATGGACTCTATATTCTTAATTAGAGTATAATCATCTGAATTCTTAAAATCCTCTATCAGGTGCAGGGCTTGCGGAAACTTCATTATAGATGGGCTTGATACTAAAGATAAGCATTTCCCTTTTAATGCTGTAACTTTAAGTCTCCCCCTACCGCTTCACTTTGAATTCTTTAAACCCAGCCAGCCCCTCCATCTCTTTTACCTCTACCTTCTCTACCTTGGCTCTGCGAGGGCCTTCGTGCGCCCATTGCTCCAGTTGCTTCAGGGCAGAAGGGCTTCCTTCGGCTTCCATGTAAACAGTGCCGTCCTCTTCATTCTGCACAAAGCCGGTGATGCCAAGTTCCAGCGCTTTTTCTTTGGTGCTGGCCCGGAAAAACACGCCGTGTACTTTGCCATACACGCGAATGGAGATATGCCTGATGTTGCTCATGCTGTTAAATACGATTTTCTGGTTATAGACCTATTCATCATTGTTTTGCTGCTCCTGGTTATTTTGCTGTACCTGATGTAGCTGCGGGAGGCTTATCCAGCCGTGCCGGAAGGCATGTTGGGCAGCCATTGCAGAGTCTTCAACCAATAACATCTCCACACCCCGTTTCTTTACCTGCAGGCAAATCTTATGCACTTCATCGGCGCGGCCATCATCTGTTACATCCCGGATGTAGATGCACAGCACCTGGTTAGGGAAATCCTGCGCCAATTGTCTGTATATCTCCGGGTCATCTTTGCCGCTGTCGCCAATCAGTATGAAGCTCATGTGTGGGTAGGTGCGCAGGATGTTGCTGATTTGGTTGAGTTTATGCTGGCGCTCATTTATTTTCTCGTGGTTGTCGGCTTTGTCGTGGAGCAGCAGCGGCCCTTTGGGCACATCGTGCGCCTCTAAGAAGCTAACCAGGAAACTGTACAGGTTCCATTGGCTGGAGGAAACATAGAACAGCGGGTTGTTGCTCCCTTTCAGTGCCTGCAGCAAAGCGGCGATGCCCGGAAAAGGACTACGCTCCTGGGCGTCCTGCAGCAGGTTTTGCTTAAGTTGTCCCAGGAAACTGGTGGCGTTGGAAACCAGCACCGTGTCGTCTATGTCGGAAATCACGCAAAACCGTGCATCCTTCTCCGGTACAAACAGGTGGCCTTCGGTTTCCATTTCGTCTTCGCCGGTTTTGCACTCCAGTAGCTCCAGTTTAACACAATGGCCAGCCTTCTGGTAATCTATAGGTGAATCTGTTTTGAACTCTATCTCGAAGTAGCCTTCCTGGTTCGTCTCTACCTCCTGGTGCATTCCTGCAAACGAGGCTGAGAGTTTAATATGAGGAATGGCGCTTAAAGCAAAACGACGCAGCATGCTAAGGCTTTGTTCGCCGGAGTTCTCTTCCTCTTTATCGTCCTGCTTCTTGTCTTTTTCCATTACCCGCCCCTTCAGGAACGCATAGGAGTCAGAGCCGTAGCCGTAAAAGGGCAGAATCATAATAGGGCGCAGCAAGTGCAAATCCTCTTTTACTTTCTCCCTTCCCGCATTCAGTTCCTGCTGTAGTTGCTCTGTTGCCTTGTTTAGTTTCTGCTTTAAATCCAAAACTTGTTTTCTGTTGTTCCTTTTGTTAAAACGGGACAGCAGGCCTGTTGTTTACACCGGAAGAGCCTAAAGCATACAGATAGCCCCGTTTCAGCTCTCCTGCTGCTCATCTTTTTCGCATGCCTGCTGCACATCCTCCAGTTGGTCCTCATTAATCCATCCCATTCTAACGGCATGGCGGGCAGCAGAGAGTGTTTCCTCGACCAGTTCCATTTCTACCTTCTGCTCCTTTACCTGGCTGGCTATGTTTCTTACCTCCCTGTCGCGTTTGTCCGGAGTAACATCCCGGATATAGATGCCCAAAATGCGCCCCGGATACTCCTGCACCACTTTTTGGTAGATTTCAGGATCGTGCTGGCCGCTGTCGCCAATGCAGATGAATCTGAGGCCAGGGTACGTGTCGAGGATGTGGCGTATCTTCTCACGCTTGTACTCCTGTTCGCTGGTTTCAAACTCGCCCCTGTCAAAGCGCGTGCCCTTGTCGCGGAGCAGCAGGGGGCCTTCAGGAATATCATGTGAGCGGAAAAAGCTGATCAGCAGGTCGTACAGGTTCCATTCGCTGCCCGACACAAAAAAGAGCGGGTTACTTCCTTTGCTGTCGCTGCCCTTGCCAAGCGCACGCAGAAATCCAGCTATACCCGGAAAAGGGCTACGTTGGGTAGCATTCTTCATCAACATCAGCTTAAGCTTACCCAGGAAATGTGTGATTTTGGATACCAGCACCGTATCGTCGATGTCGGAGATGATGCCGAACTCACTGTTTTTGCCTGGTACAAAAATGTAAGCTTCTGCCTCCAGCTTGTCGTTCTCTGTCTTCTGCTCCAGGAGTCGTAGTTTCACTTTCTGGCCTGTGGTGCTATAGTCAAAAGGTGTCTCTGTCCTGAACTCAACCTCAAAGAAACCTTCCTCGTCCGTCTCCAACTCAATCTCCTGCCCGGCAAAGCTTGCCGTTAGTTTGATGCCCGGTATTTCATCCGACTCATAGCGTTTGTAAGTATCTTTTAGGTGCGTCAGCGTACTCCCGTCCTCACTGGGCTTTTTCACCTTCTCGTCTTCCAGCACCCTTCCTTTCACATACACATAGGTATCGTTGCCAAAGCCATAATAGGGCATGATGTTGATGGGCTCCAGCAGGTGCAGCCTGTCTTTTGCCTTAAACTTTGCCATGGAGATACTGTGCTCTACCTTTTCAACCGCCGATAAGAGCCGTTCTTTTAATGCCTGTGTTAAGTCTGTCATAAGTAGGGTGTTTAATCTGCTTGAACGGGCTACGGCAGAAGGAGTTAAACAAAAGCCGAATTAAAGAGTCCAGAACGTTTCCTAGAATTGTATTTGTTATAGGAGAGGGATGTGCAACTGCATAAAGAAATTGTAGTTATATTGGCCGCCCTGGCTTTTTATCAGCCAGATTTTACTTGAGAAAGAAACACTATGTCATTATTATTCACTGATTTTAAGAGCTGGGAAAAGCATTGTGCCGAAACCGGAGAGCCACTGTACCAGCCGGTGCTGGAATACGAGATAGAGCAGAAAGGCCGTACAGAAGAATATATCTGGGAAAACATTGCCAAGGCCTATGAGGTGATGAAGGACGCGGTGCAAACGGGCCTCACAGAAAACATGCAGTCCCGCTCTGGTATGGTGAACAACAGCGCGAAGAAAGTAGCCAAGGCGCCCATTACAGTGCTGTCGCCGGAGTTTCAGATGCTGATTTCGCGTGCGCTCGGTGCCAAAGAGGTAAACTCATGCATGGGCCGCGTGGTAGCGGCCCCTACGGCAGGCGCTTCGGGCATTCTGCCTGGCACACTCACTACCCTGCAGGATCTGCATGGGCTGGAGGACAGAAAGATACACGAAGGCCTGCTTGTAGGCGCTGGCATTGCCTTGATTATTGAGCAGAATGCCTCTCTGGCTGGTGCTGTGGGTGGTTGCCAGGCCGAAACAGGCAGTGCGGCTGCCATGGCCGCAGGCGCGATTGTGTACTGCCTGGGCGGTAACGTGGATCAGGTATTCACGGCAGTAGCCATCACCATACAGTGTATGCTGGGGCTCGTGTGCGACCCGGTGGCGGGGCTGGTTGAGGTGCCGTGCATTGTGCGTAACGCCAGTGCGGCTGCCATCGCTTTTTCCTCTTCGCAAATGGCACTGGCCGGTGTGAACGCTGTTATTCCGGTAGACCAGTGTGTGGCAGCGCTTGGTGAGGTCGGTGAGAGTATGGAGCGCAAGTACAAAGAAACAGCGGAAGGCGGCCTGGCGAATACACCGAGGGCGCGTGAAATTGAAAAGCTGGTGCTGGTGCAGGATGTGGATATTCTCCCTGACGAAGACGAAGTGTAGTAGGGTATAAGGCTGAGGAAGGTAAAAAAGGGGTAGGAAGCAAAAGCTTTCTGCCCCTTTCTTGTTTTCAGGAAATTTGGTGATGAAAAATTTTTCAGAGGCCGGGCAACTGTAAGGAGCTGTAGCGGGTCATCTTAAGTAGATGACAACATTGTTTTGCCTGGCCAAGGCTTGCTTCTATTTAAGTTAGGTTCAGGGGAAGCTTTGGTTTGGCATAATATATGGTATGCCTATATTTAAGAACTGCATACTCCATTATCCTCTAAGCATTAACCTACAACTATGAAAAAGCTATTCATGTCCGTATTGCTGCCTTGCATGCTGGCATTCACCAATTGTACCCTGCCGCAAATGGCTGTGTCGCCGGAGTTTCAGCAGAACGCAGTAGAACTGCCTATAGAAGGCCGTAAAGTTCTGAAGCCAAACGGCAACTTCCGGATTGGAGATTATACGGTGGCCAATGTGCGCCGCGGGTGGAAGAACATTGGCGGTTTTTCCATTTTCAGCTATAACAACATTGAAGTTAGGCAGCGGTACGAGTTCAGCCTGCAGGATGGCAAGGGCAGCGAATGGTATGTTCATGGTGCCAGCAAACTTAAAGACAAGTCTCTTCGGTCAAATACAGGTGTGACCATAGATGTTGGCCCGAACATGGAGTACAACGCCAGCCACTTTACCTCTCCGGAAAGTGGCCAATGGCACCTGCTCACTGTAGATCCCGGCAATTACCTGGAGCGTAAGAAGTTCAAGGGGGAGCTATCTAACCGCCGCACGACCTATACCATTGAGCCGGTTTACAAGTTCGAGGACACAAAGCTGCCTATGTCAGATGTTGTTGGCTATGAGTTCAAGGATGGGGGAAAAGTGGTGGGTGCAGTGCAGGTCGTAAACAACGGTAAGGTGTGGGTAAGCCAGCAGCTCCCGCCCGATACCCGCATGGTGCTGGCCAGCGGTATGGCCTTGTTGCTGCTGTATGAAAAGTTGAACGAAACGGTAGAGAATACTGAATTTAATTGAAAGCGGTCCTGTTGAGGGGAAAATGTAGGGGTTTGATTATTAACTAATTAAACCTTGTTGGAAGTATAAACCGTAAGCTTTCATACGTTTTATGTTTTTACAGCTTCTCTGCAAGCCTTTTTCCCTAATTCAGCTGATCGTTCACATGAAAAGATTTTTTTGGTGGTGCGCCGGTGCCGATGACACCATTCTCGACAAATGCTCAAAGTCAGAGCATATAAAGTATGCCGGTATTGGCGCAACCGTATTGTTCACGGGCCTGCTGGCCAGCATTTCGGGCGGTTACGCCCTTTACACCGTTTTTGACGACGCTCTGATGGCCACTGCCTTTGGCCTGCTTTGGGGTGCCGTTATCTTTAACCTCGACCGCTTTATTGTCTCTACCCTGCGCAAAGAGGGTAAGTTCTGGAAAGAGCTGCTGCAGGTAATGCCGCGTGTCTTCCTGGCCCTCGTGCTGGCAGTGGTTATTTCGAAGCCGCTGGAACTGAAGATCTTCGACAAAGAAATTCAGGCAGTGCTGAAGGAGAAGCAGGCAGAGCTCGCCATCGCCCATAAGCAACTGGTGGCCCGACAATTTGTAGAAGTAGACTCTATCAAGACAGACATTGCTGTTATCCGGCAGGAGGTAGAGGCCAAGGTGCAGGAGCGCAACAGGCTCTATGATGCTCTTGCTGCTGAAGCAGATGGTACTGGCGGAACAGGCAAAATAGGCAAAGGGCCTATCTTTGAAGAAAAGAAACGGCAGTATGATAAAGTAGACGAGGAGCTGAAGCTGTTGCAGGCCAACGCCAATGAGCGCATCCTGCAGCGGGAGCAGCGCATTAACGAGCTCATGCAGAACTATGACAAGACCGTAGCCGAAGGGCAGGAAAGCTTTTCGAACTACGATGGCCTGATGGCCCGCATCAACGCCCTGAATGAGTTGCCATGGCTGCCGGTGTTCTTTATTACGCTGTTGTTTATCTGCCTTGAAACAGCCCCGATTTTTACAAAGCTGATCTCCAGCAAAGGCCCTTATGATGATATCCTGAAAGGTATAGAGCACGAGCGTACCACACAGGAGATGCAGCGCGTGGCCGAGCGACAGCAGCAGTACGATACCCGTAAAACGGTGGCCAACGCCAAGTTTGCGGCCCGCACTGATTATGAAGTGGATGCCAAGCGTGAGGAAGAGCGCCTGAAGTCCGATGCTCACCTGGAGGTAGTGCGGGAGTCTGCCGTAGTCTGGAAAGAGCGTAAGCTAAAAGACATCCACCGCAGCCCCGATACCGCCGCCGAACTCCTGAACGACGGAGAGGAGAACGGGTATTATAAGTGGTAAAGTAAAATAGCATATCAGTAGATAATAACCGCCTGGGCCTTTGTTGGTGCAGGCGGTTTTGTTTTGCTGCTTTGTAGGGACAGGTTGCAATCTGTCCATTCGTCCCGGACCAGTCTGACAGAATCAGGGCTTTCAGGATTTTGAGAATGAACAGGTAGTACGTCTTCAGCCACAACGCTATACTGCTATCACACTGCTACTGCTCTTTCGGACATCCTTGCGAAAGTATATGGGCAGGGGATCTCCTTGTTCTCGTGTATTGTCCCGCCCGGCATGCGGGCAAGGATGTCCATTTTAGGTTTTGTTCTAGACACAGATGTCCGGAACAACGGCAGTTTTATAGTCCTTTCAGCAAGTTCACAGGCATACCAAAAATGCAGCCTTGGCACCCAAAATGGCCACAGGTAAACAATCCCGGCTTTTTGTTGTAAATTTGCATAAACAGCTGTAAGCTATGGCAGAAACCTATGCATCTGACTTCGGAACAATCCTGCTCTTCCTGATTGGCGGTGCCATCTTCGTGATGATTGGCCTGCTGACGAGTAAAATGATTCGTCCGCAGCGGCCTAACCCGGAGAAGCTCTCCACCTATGAAAGTGGTGAGGAACCAATAGGCAATGCCTGGATACAATTTAACCCGCGGTTCTATGTGGTGGCACTCATTTTTATCATTTTCGATGTAGAGTTGGCTTTCCTGTTCCCATGGGCAACGGTATTTGGCCGCCGCGAGTTAATTGACGCCACAGATGGTGTATGGGGCTGGTTCTCTCTCATTGAGATGTTCATCTTCATCGGCATTCTGGTGCTGGGCCTCGCCTACGCCTGGGCCAAAGGGCATCTGGACTGGATTAAGCCGGAGCCTGTGATACCACGAAGCCGCTCTAAAATACCTATGGACATGTATCAGCGCGTAAACGAACGGCAGTATAGGCCTGGTAAGTCAGCGCGGAAAACTTTGGAACCGAAGGCACCGGAATTATAGTTTTGAAGCTTGAATGATAAGGTGGAGCGGGTGACTTGATTACAACTCCCCTCCTTGGATTAGCTAAAATGTGAGTTTCAAGCTAACGAGCGTAGCTCTGAGGGGTTAGGGGTGGTTTGACCCGGTACTATAAAATCAAGATAGCATTAAATACACTCAATCCAATTATGGAAGCAAAGACTGGAGAAGGAGGAGTAGTCATCACGAAGTTAGACGACCTGTTAAACTGGGCCCGGCTGACCTCGCTGTTCCCGATGGGTTTTGGTTTAGCGTGCTGTGCCATCGAAATGATGGGTGCCTACGCATCCGGTTATGATATGGACCGTTTTGGTATCATTCCGCGTGCCTCGCCGCGCCAATCCGATGTAATGATTGTGGCTGGCACTGTTACCTTTAAGATGGCTGATCGTATACGCCGCCTTTACGAGCAGATGCCGGAGCCGCGCTATGTTATTTCCATGGGCTCCTGCTCTAACTGCGGCGGCCCATACTGGGAACACGGCTATCATGTGGTAAAAGGCGTTGACCGTATCATTCCGGTGGATGTATATGTGCCAGGTTGTCCACCGCGCCCAGAGGCCTTGATTGGTGGTTTTTTGCAGCTGCAGGAAGTTATCAGAAAAGAGACCATACGTGCCCCGAGAGCCGTGCAGCAGATTATGGCGAAGCGGGCACAGCAGGGGCAACTCGTAGCTGATGCAGATAAGATGGCAGAACCAGCAATTTCTAATTCTTAATTTCTAATTTCTAATTAAATAAAAGGTGTCTTTTGAGGAATTAAGAGATTTTATAGTTGTTACTTTCGGTGCGGAGGTAATAGTAACCGAGAGTGCAAACAACCTGCAGCCCTACATCGTGCTGCAGACAGAGCGCCTGTCAGAGGTTTGCCTCACACTGCACGACCACGCACTGACGTATTTCGACTTCCTCTCCTGCGTCACCGGTATCGATAACGGCCCGGAGGCAGGCACCATGGAAGTAGCCTATAACCTGTACTCTATCCCCTACGACCACCACCTGATGCTAAAGGTGCAGGTGCAGCGCAATAATACACCGGAACAGCCGATACCGCAGGTGCCCACTGTCAGCCACATCTGGCGCACTGCCGACTGGCACGAGCGGGAGGTGTTTGATATGGTAGGCATCTATTTTAAAGATCACCCGGACATGCGGCGTATCCTGTGCGCTGCTGATTGGGAAGGCCACCCTCTCCGCAAAGATTATGAGTTGCAGGATTACTACCACGGCATTAAAGTGGCTTTCGATCAGCACAACGAGCTGAATGGTTTTAAAGGCGAGCCGCAGCAACTGGTGGGGCAACCTACACCTTTCTCAGATAAGCGCGAGAAGCCGGAGTAAAGCCATTTGGCCGTACGCTCCCATTCATAATTTATAATTCAGCATTCATCATTGGAAACCTCCACTCTCTATAAAAACTACCTGCTGCAGTCAGAGCCGAACAAGTTCAGTCTGGATAATCTGAAGGACGGCGAGATGATTGTGAACATGGGGCCGCAGCACCCGAGTACGCACGGGGTACTGCGCCTAGAGGTGGTAACGGACGGGGAAATTGTGACGGACGTAGCGCCGCACATTGGCTACCTGCACCGCTGCTTCGAGAAGCACGCTGAGCACATGGCCTATAATCAGACCATTCCTTACGTTGACCGCATGGACTACCTGGCGGCCATGAACTCAGAGCATGTATGGTGTATGGGCGTGGAGAAACTGCTGGGTATTTCAAACCAGATACCAAAGCGGGTAGAGTACATCCGGGTGCTGGTAGCGGAACTGAACCGCATTGCCTCGCACTTTGTCGCCATCGGTACTTACGGCATCGATATAGGGGCTTTTACGCCTTTCCTGTGGATGCTGCGTGACCGTGAGCACATTCAGCGCCTGCTGGAGTGGGTTTCCGGTGCCCGTATGCTGTACAATTACATCTGGGTAGGCGGCCTGTACTATGACTTACCCATCGGCTTTGAAAAGCGCTGCCAGGAGTTCATCGATTACCTGCAGCCTAAGCTGGATGAAATAGACACGGTACTGCTGGAGAACAAAATCTTCATCGACCGTACGGCCAATGTGGGCATACTGCCGCTGGATGTGGCTATCAACTACGGCTGCTCCGGCCCCATGCTGCGCGGCTCCGGCCTGAAGTATGATTTGCGCCGCATAGATGGCTACAGCGTTTACCCGGAACTGGAGTTCGAAGTACCGACCGGGACCGGGCTGGTAGGAAGTGTCGGCGACTGCTGGGACCGAAATTATGTGCGGGCGCTGGAATGCCGTGAGTCTGTCAAAATCATACAGCAGTGCCTCGACCGCCTGCAGGGAGATTATAAGCGCACTCCTGATTTCGACCCGCAGGCAGCATGCCCGAAAAAACTCCGCACCACCGGTACGCAGGAGTTGTATTTCAGAGCTGAGACGCCGCGTGGCGAACTAGGCTACTTTTTCCGGACAACAGACCGCAGCGATGTTCCTTTCCGCTGCAAAGGACGCTCCCCCTGCTTCTCCAACTTGTCGGTACTGCACGAGATTGCCAAGGGCTGCATGGTAGCCGACCTCATCGCTATTGTAGGGTCAGTGGATATTGTGCTGGGTGAACTGGACCGGTAAGTACGTTCATTAAGAGCAGATAATATAACAAGATATAAGACAAGTATATAACCCACAGCAGTAGTACGCGTTAAATTTTAGGTAACAATTACGTAACATTGGGAGTGAGCAGAACTTCCTCCTACCCTACTGCATACCTATGAGATGGAATAAACTGCTAACGGTACACCTGCTCTGGCTGAGTGTGCTGTTTGGTCCTGCTGCAGCTGTGGCACAAGTACAGCCACAGCCACAAAAGAATACCCGAACCGATACCCTCAAAGTAATATCGGATGATTCGTTTGTACCGCCCGATACGGTGCTTCCGGGGCAGAAGAAGCCATTCACGGAGTCGCAGCGCCTGGAAGCCGATAACAGTCGCTTTCTTAAGAGAGCTGTTATTCCGGCTGCAGTACTTATTGGTGTGGGCGTTTATACCACCGGGGGCCGGGGCATCATAAACAGCCAGGATATCTTCGACTACAGGACCCGGGTATTCCCTGAGTTTGCCACCAATGCCGATGACTTTCTTATGCTGGCGCCTCTGGCAGGTCTGTATGGGTTTAATATCATATCATCCCAAAACCGGCACGAACTAAGCCGACAGACAATCCTGCTGTTTGCTGCCGGAGGACTTACCTCTGCCATGGTATGGCCAACCAAGAAACTAACAGACATCGAACGGCCGAACGGGAAACCGCATGCTTTTCCCTCGGGTCACACCGCCTACGCTTTTACCATTGCCACTTTCATGGATAAAGAATTTCGCCACAAGAGCCCGTGGATAAGTGTAGTGAGCTATGGTATTGCGGGTGGAACGGGTGTGCTGCGGGTACTCAACAATGCCCATTGGATGTCGGATGTACTGGCAGGCGCCGGAGTAGGTATACTTTCGGTGAATACCGTGTACTGGATACATGCCAAGTTAACCGAAGGCGGCGGCCTGAATACTGCTGTGGTACCTGTTGTGTTGCCAAACGGCAGCCCGGGTATGGGCTTCTATATGCAGTTCTGATATACAACATACCAGCAAAGGCGCTTCTTCTGTAGCAGGAGGAAGCGCCTTTTTCTTTTTATCTTTACCAAATGCTCTTACAACGCTTTCTCCTGTTCCTGTGCTTCTTGTGTTTTATAGGTGCTCCCTCACTCGCACAGGTGCGGGAAGTGCAGGGCGTGGTGCGGGATGCGCGAACACGTGAAGTACTTCCGTTTGTAAGCATCGCAGCCAATGAGGGGGAAACGGGAACCACTACTAATCTGGACGGAGAATACAGGCTGCGGCACAACCGCCCGATTTCGCGCCTTCGGTTCAGCTATGTAGGGTATGCGCCGCAGATTATCTATCCTGATTCTTCACAAAGTATACATGTTTTTCTGCAGCCATCATCGGCACAACTGCAGGAGGTGGTCGTGCTCAGCTCCGGGCGGAACCCGGCGCACCGCATTATACGGCTGGCTAACGAGAACCGCGACCGGCACCGCCCTGAAAACCTGCAGGCTTATACTTACCGCACCTACAATAAGTTTGTGCTGACAGCCTCCGACGCCCGGGAGCAGGATTTAAGTGAAGTACAGCAACTTTCGCCACAGGATTCTGCTTATCTCAAAATGCAGAAATTGCTGGACCAACAGCACCTGTTCCTGCTGGAGAGCGTGACGGATTATGCTTTCCTGCAGCCGAACTTCGCGAAAGAGACAATACTGGCCACGCGGGTATCTGGTTTGCAGCAGCCGAGCTTTGGGGTGGTGGCAGCCGAGTCACGTGATTTTTCTGTGTATGATGACATGCCTGTTTTCTTTGGGAAGCGCTATCTCAGCCCCCTGAGCACAGGCAGCACCAATAAGTATCATTTCGTGCTGCAGGAGGCTAACGTGGTGGGGCAGGACACGGTGTTCATCGTCTCCTTTAAACCGCAGGAAGGAAAGAATTTCGACGGGCTGGAAGGGCTGCTGTATATTAACAGTGATGCCTGGGCCGTGCAGCATGTGCTGGCGCAATCGGCAGATAAAGAAGGCCGCGGCGTGAAGCTGCAGCAGCAGTATGAGCAGGTAGGGCCGCAGCAGCAATGGTTTCCGACTGAGCTGGATGTGGAGATAAGCGTGCCGCAGGTTACGTTAAGAGGGCACCAGCCATACGGGCACATCCGCACCTACATCACCAACATCGACCTGAATCCCAGCCTGCGTAGATCCGATTTTGGTGTTATTTCCCTGCAGCAGAAGGCAGATGCCCACCTGCAGCCCGATAAATTTTACCAGGGATACCGCCCCGATTCGCTCAGCCTCCTGGAGCAACGCACCTACGAGCGCATGGATAGTGTGGGCAAAGCCCAAAAGCTAGACCGTACTATTCGTGTGATGGAATACCTGGTGGCGAAGCAAATCCCTATTGGCCCCGTCAGCCTGGACCTGAACCGGCTCTTCCGTTTGGGTGCTTTTGAAGGGCTGCGCCTTGGCATAGGTGCTCATACAAATGCTTCGTTTTCTGAGCGGTTTATAATCGGGGGCTACTGGGCGTACGGTTTCCGGGACGAAGAGGCAAAGTATGGTGCGGATGCCGCTATAGTGTTGCACCAGCCATCTGAGCTAAAGCTAAAGGCTGCTTTTTTTAAGGATGTGCTGGAGCCGGGCGGCAGGCGCTTTCCTTTCCAGCAGCGCAGCCTCCTTGGAGATGTACGTCCTGCCTTGCTGCCTGCACTGGATTATACCACTCACAAAAGTGTGGCGCTGTCAGGAAGGCTGCTCCGTTACCTGCAGGCGCAGGCAATGCTCCGGCAGGAAGAGCGCCGTCCTACCCTCGGCTTTTCTGCTGCGGATGCGCCGCAGCCTGCTTATAACCTAACCGAGGCTGTGATAGGTTTCCGGTATGCCTATGGCGAGAAATTCATGCAGCAGTTCAACCAACTCATGCCTATGGCAACAGAGTACCCTGTGTTGTGGCTGCAGTATACCCGTGGAATTGACGGGTTATTGGATGGTGATTTCGGCTACAATAAGTATGATGTGCGGGCAGAAGCGTCCTTCCGCCACCGTACCTTTGGCGAAAGCAGTTTTACCTTATCCGGGGGATTGGTAGATGGCAACACCCCCTTTGTAACCCTCTACAATGGCTTTGGCAGCTACAATCCGGAGTTCTATACGTATGCTGGCGAAGGCTTTGAGACGATGCTCCCTTACGAGTTCTTCTCCGACCGCTATGCCGCCCTCTTATTCTCGCAGAACTTCGGTAAGCGCCTTCTGCGTACCAGTTTTTTTAAGCCTGATATAGTAGCAGTCACCAACATGGGATGGGGCAATCTGAAGCAGCCGCTACAGGATATTATCCTGCAGGAAAGTTATCAGACCATGGAGAAAGGCTTCTTTGAATCAGGGTTGCTGCTGAATAACATCATCAGCTCACCTTTTACGGGTATTGGTGTCGGAGCCTTTTACCGCTATGGCCCCTATGCCTTTGATGAGGCGAAAGATAACCTGAAAATAAAGATGACCCTGACCTTCGCGTTCTAAATAGCCTCGACTGCTTGTTACTCTCTCTTGCAGGTTATGGCAGAAGCACTGAGCTTGGATCTAACGCCGGTAACAAAGTTTTCTCTTCCTGTAAAGACGAACCTCCATATTCAAATCTTAGTATATTGAGGAAACCTTGAATCAACCTATATGAAACTTCTTACCGCTGCACAAATCAGGGAAGCCGACGCTTTTACTGTTCAGGAGCAAAATATCTCTTCTTTGGATTTGATGGAACGTGCTGCAAAGGCCTTTACCGGTTGGTTTGAGAATAAATTTCAACCTTCAGAGGAAGCCTTTATTTTCTGTGGGCCCGGTAACAACGGCGGTGATGGGCTGGCGGTAGCAAGGCTTCTGCACGAGCGGAAGTACAAGGTGCAGGTATTTATAGTGGGCGATACAGCCAAAGCGTCCGAAGACTTCAAGGCAAATATGGAACGCTTGCCGGACGAAGTGCAGCCACAGAAGATAGAAGAAGAGAAGGACATACCGGAGCTGCCACTTATAGCCTGTGTGATAGATGCCCTTTTTGGCACCGGCCTTAGCAGGCCCCTAACAGGCCTGTACGAGGAACTGGTGGAGCAACTGAACAGCAGCGGCGCCTGCATCACCTCCATCGACATGCCCTCCGGGCTTTACACCGACAGCCAGACACCGGAGGGGAGCACCATCATTCAAGCAGACAATACCGTTTCCTTCCAGTTGCCGAAGCAGGCTTTCTTCCTGCCGCAGCACGAGGAGTATGTTGGGGAGTGGCACGTGGTACCTATTGGGTTAAGTGAGCAGTTTATCTCAGGGGTTGATACGGACATGTTCTTCACTACTAGGCGGGATGTGCAGCACCTGCTAAAGCGCCGAAGGAAGTTTTCGCACAAAGGCAACTATGGCCATGCGCTGATGCTCTGTGGCGGCTACGGCAAAATGGGGGCAGCCGTGCTGGCAGCAAGGGCCTGCCTGCGAAGCGGTGTCGGTCTTTTGACCATACAGGTGCCCTCAGCGGGATATACCGTGTTGCAGACAGCCGTACCGGAGGCAATGACACTGACAGACCCTAACCGCAAACACCTCTCCGACTTACCGGAAGACATAGATAAATATGATGTCATTGGTATGGGACCAGGTATCGGTACAGCGCCTCCTACTAAAACCGCTATCGGGCAGTTGCTGGCCACCTCTTCTCATCCTTTAGTCATAGATGCCGATGCTATCAACATCATCGCCAGCAGCGATCGCCTGAAAGAGCAGCTTCCGAAGAACAAGGTAATCTTCACTCCCCATCCAAAAGAGTTTGAGCGGTTGGTAGGGAAGGCAAAAAACGATTACGAGCGCCTGCAGCGCCTCCGGGAGTTTTGCCAGGAACATCAGTGCTGCGTGACGCTAAAAGGCAGCCACACCGCTGTTGGTACTCCTTCCGGCAAAGTATACTTCAACACCACGGGCAATTCAGGCATGGCAACCGGTGGTACCGGCGATGTATTGACAGGCATCATTACAGCACTGGTAGGGCAACAGTATGATCTGGAAGAGGCTTGTATCCTGGGCGTGTATGTGCACGGGCTTGCGGGAGACTTAGCACTGCGAACAGTCGGGGAAATCGGTATGACGGCTTCTGACCTGATAGACCACCTGCCAAAGGCATTTATGTGCCTGCAGCAGCCTATGTCATAGCTAAGTATACTAAACCTGCATGCAAGAGCATAGCACCGTCAGCCAGCAGGGCGTAGTATATCCGGGGCTTGCTTTCTGACGAAAGCGATATGACCATAGCAGCTCCTACGACACTCCCTATCAGCGCCCACAGCACCAATCCGCTTTCAGTAATAAGCAACAGCAGCACATATAGCAACAGCAGCCCCAGGGAAAATAGCCGCGTGTTTTGTATGCCTATCCATCCTGGAAACGTCAATGTGTTGGTGTTGCGGTCATAGGCGTAATCACGTATGTCGAACAGCAGGGCGAGGGCGAGTATGAACAGGAAGCGGCGCAGGAAGAGCCACAGCGGCGCTGCTTCCCACAACGGGATACCTGCATCCATCAGCGGCACCAAAACAGTGACAGCCGCCCACACATACGCTATCAGGAACACTTTCAGAAGCGGAACACTGCGTAGCGGCTTTACCACTTTCTTTTTGAACCGGAAGGGAACGGTATAGCCAATCGAAATGAGGGCCAGGTGCAGCAGAAACCAGCCATTTATCTCTAAGCTAAAGCCAAAGTATATAATGGCGGCAATTGCTAGGCTAATAGCCCCTACCCCGGCCAGCAACTTCTTATTCCGCTGGCTCCAGACACTGCTGTTTCTGTAGCTCTTTTGCCTTGGATAGCGCAGTATGCTCTGTATACTGCTTAAATTGTAGGTAAACAGGGTAGCCAGAAAAACAAAGGCAGCGACAGGTAAAGACACTGATGCTTCTGCCAGCAGGTACGTCTCTATGGTTAGGCTGTAGGCACAGAAGGAGATGAATACATGGCTGTACATCACCCCCCCTGCTATACGCTCACAAAGCGTATAGAAATCAGTTCCTGCTATGCTTCTGCTCCTGTACTGCTTCATCTTACATGCAATTACGCAACAAATCAGCCTACATTCAAAAATCGCTGGCCTATCTGTCCGTAAAGCAAAAAGCCCGGCACAGAAAGATCCACGCCAGGCTTAACAGGTTATAAAGATTACTAAAGCGCCCTTGCTTTCTTCTGAGGCTCGCCGAAAGTAGTGTTATACAGGTCAATGCTATCCTGAATGATTTTGTATGCATGCTCACGGCCCAGGAACTGCTCTACAATTACTTCTTTGTGCTCGAGTTTCTTGTAGTCTTCAAAGAAGCGGCGCATTTCCAGCAGGGTGTGCGGCGGTAACTCAGATATATCATTGATATGGCGCACGGACATGTCGTTGTTTGCCACGGCTATGATCTTGTCATCTTCCTCGTTATTGTCTATCATCTGCATTACACCAATTACTTTGGCGTCAATCAGGCACATGGGCTGCACGTCGATAGAGCAGATCACTAGGATGTCCAAAGGGTCTTTATCGTCGCAGTACGTCTGCGGAATAAAGCCATAGTTGGCTGGGTAATGTATAGATGAGAAAAGCACACGGTCAAGCTTGAGCATGCCGCTTTCTTTGTCTAACTCATATTTAGCCTTAGAGCCTTTCGGTATTTCGATAATAGCCGATAGTACTGCTGGAGCCTCTTCACCGTAGCTCACATTGTGCCAGGGGTTACTGTTGTCCATATTGTTCTCCATATTAATTTTCTTTAGTTGTTAAGCGCCGTCTGTTTTCTGTCTTCTTCAGGCATTATGGGTTTATTTCATGTACTCTTGTAAAGGCCTGCCCACGCTACCGTTTGGCTCCTGTATATAAAGCCAGGAGGCAATGGTAGGGGCAATATCTGCTATTTCAGTCGGAACCGAGCTTTCTCCGGGCTGCACGTTCCAGCCATACCATATAAGTGGCACGTGCGTGTCGTAGTTAGAGTATGATCCGTGGGTAGTGCCCTTTGGCTCTCCTGTTCCGTACCCTTCAAACCAACCGGGTTGCAGTAGGATGATAACATCGCCGGAGCGCCGGGCATTATAGCCGTTTTCTACGCGTGCCATTAAACCCTGGTTCCAGCTGGTGCTCTGTAAGGCTATCGCAGGAACAGCCCGCATAACGGCCTCAAAACGCAGCAGGTAACTTGCCACGCGTTGCTGGACATCTGCTAAGTCTAGCTTCTTGCCGTCGATGAGGCTCCTGTTCAGATATAGCTGCTGGTTTGTATAGCGCTCTACCCATTCTCCGTTGCCGTACATCTTGTCCAGGTAAGTTTCTATAGAGTCGCGTACCGTGCCGGAGTTTGCCACCCCCGAAGGAACGTTCATTGTTTTAAGGAAACCCGGTACATGGGCAGCGCCGTGGTCGGCTGTCAGGAAGTACAGCACTTCGCCTTTCCCTACCTCATCTTCTACTTCGTCTATTAGCTCAGCCAGTTCCCTGTCCAGGCGCAACATAGCATCCTGAAGCTCAACGGAGTTTGGTCCGAACTTATGGCCAATGTAATCAATGGTAGAAAAGCTAACTGCCAGGAAATCTGTGTACTTTCCTTTTCCCAGCTCTTCACCTCTCAGGGCGGCCAGTGCAAAATCTTTTGTTATGGTGTTGCCGGCAGGTATGGAGCGTAGCAGCTCATAATCTTTCTCCCGGATGGCCGGGATGTTGTGCGGGAACGTAGGTTGCTGCTCCCCTGGCAGTGTCTCTTCCCAGGCTACATTGTCTGCAGAGCTTTCTGTATATTGATTTATTGGCAGCAGTGTGTTCCAAGGCTGGTTCAGGAGCTGGTCCGGGTATTTCTTGTTGTTGAATTCCTGCACCCATTGTGGTAGATCTTCCATATAGTAGGTACTGGTTATCCAGTTTCCGCTTGGTGAGTCGAACCAATAGGCTGCATTGCCTAAATGTCCAGCAGGCAAAATAGAGCCGCGGTCTTTCAGGGCAACACCAACCACTTTAGAGCCCATGTTGGTGGCCAGGCGAAGTTCATCCGTTACAGTGGTTGTTAATAAGTTGGCAGGAGACATTTCGCCGGCTGTAGAAGTACTTCCTACCGTCTTCACCATTTGGTCTTCTACGCAATAAACCATTTTGTTCTGCTCACGGCTATACCAGTTATTGCCGATGATGCCGTTGATGGCAGGCACGCTGCCTGTATAAACGGAAGCATGCCCTGGGCCAGTGTAGGTGGGAACGTAACTGTACTGGTTATTCTTGAAGTTAAAGCCCTGCTTTACCAGTTTCTTGATGCCGTTGTCGCTGTACTTATCCCAGAAGCGGTACAGGTAGTCATAGCGCATCTGGTCTACCACAATGCCTACCACTAGTTTCGGCCTTTGCATCACGGTTACGCTGCGCGTAATCTGCCCTGCTGCGTTGCCCTCTGTCGTGTTGGTTTGGGTAGTTCCCGCACATGCACTCAAAACCAGCAGGCAAACTGCTGCTGCTTTTGTTAGAAGGCTGCCCCTGAAAAGCGTTTGCTCTTTCATATCTAGTTTCTTCCTGTTACAAATGTAACAGGTATAAGTCTTTCCTGCTTTTTGGGATGTGCCTGTTCGCTTATTTCACAAAATGATAATTTTACCTGGACAGGTTTCTCTAAAAAACAAACAGCGCCCACCGTTCTGATGGGCGCTGCTGTATAAGACTTTGTTTCTTTATTTTGCTGCCAGCGCCTCTGCACCACCCACAATCTCCAGGATTTCTTTGGTGATGGCCGCCTGGCGTGTCCTGTTATACGTCAGCTTCAGTTCTTTCAGAAGCTCACCTGCGTTCTCGGTTGCTTTGTCCATGGCTGTCATACGGGCACCATGCTCAGAGGCGTTAGACTCCAGCACAGCTTTGTACACCTGTATCTTCAGTGACTTCGGTATCAGCTCCTCAATGATCTGCTCTTTAGACGGTTCGAAGGTATAGTCTACCAACATCGTAGCCTTATCCGTTGCCTCAACAGGTATTTCCTCTAATGGCAGGAACTGCTCCTGGCGCACAACCTGCGTGGCTACGTTCTTGAACTCATTGTAAACAAGATCCACCTGATCATACTCTCTTGCCGCAAAACCATTCATGGCGCGCTCTGCAGCAGGACGAACATTATCAAAGGAAAGGTTCGTGAAGACGGTGCTGTACTCATCTATCACAGGCATGTTTTTTTTCTTGAAGGCATCAAGCCCCTTTTTACCGATGGTAAGTACCGTAACATTGCCGGCAGCTGCCTGGCTGCTGTACTTGCGCTCGATCAGGGCTACTACGCTTTTCACGATGTTCGCGTTAAAAGCGCCGGCCAAACCACGGTCTGAGGTTACAGCTATGATCAGCACGTTGTTCACATCCCTCCTTTCAGAGTAGATGTTATTCACAGAGCCTTCTGTTTGCGACGACAGGTTTGCTAGGATGCCGCTCAGGCGCTGTGCGTAAGGGCGCATGCGCATGATGTTATCCTGTGCCCGTCTAAGCTTCGCAGCCGACACCATTTTCATGGCTTTTGTAATCTGCTGTGTCGAAGATACCGATACAATACGGCCTCTAACTTCCTTTAAACTCGCCATCTTGTTATATAAGCATAAAGTTAGCGGCTATAAGCATGTGCCTCCTAGCCGCTAACCCTGATTATGACTATTTTTTGTACCTGGCTGACAGCTCTTTTGCCACCTGCCTCAATGTGCCTGTTATCTCATCATCCAGTTTACCGGCTCTCAGTGCCTTCAGCACATCGGCGTGCTGTGCACGGAGTGTACGCTGGTAATCTTTCTCAAACGCTCTTACCTCTTCTACCGGAACATCATCCAGCAGTCCGTTGGTAGCGCAGTAAATGATGGCAACCTGCTCTTCTACCGCTACAGGAGAGAATTGCGCCTGCTTCAGGATTTCCATGTTACGGCGGCCACGCTCAATAGTAAGCTTGGTAGACGCATCCAGGTCTGAACCGAATTTGGCAAACGCTTCCAGTTCACGGAACTGCGCCTGGTCCAGCTTCAGTGTACCTGCTACCTTCTTCATCGACTTAATCTGAGCCGAACCACCTACGCGCGATACCGAGATACCTACGTTAATAGCAGGACGTATACCAGCGTTGAACAGGTTTGTCTCCAGGAATATCTGGCCATCCGTAATAGAGATTACGTTTGTCGGGATATAGGCAGAAACGTCACCAGCCTGTGTTTCGATAATAGGAAGAGCCGTTAAAGAACCACCACCTTTTACCAGGTGCCTGATAGAATCAGGAAGGTCGTTCATGTTACGGGCAATCTCATCAGAGGTAGTCAACTTCGCGGCACGCTCCAGTAAGCGGGAGTGCAGGTAGAATACGTCTCCTGGATATGCCTCACGTCCCGGAGGCCTTCTCAACAGAAGCGATACTTCACGGTAAGCCACTGCCTGCTTCGAAAGGTCATCGTACACCACCAGTGCCGGACGGCCTGTGTCGCGGAAGAACTCTCCGATAGCAGCACCTGTAAATGGCGCGAAGAACTGCATTGGAGCAGGGTCAGCTGCAGAAGCAGCCACTACTACGGTATAATCCATAGCACCGCCTTCTTCCAGTGACTTCACGATTTGCGCTACAGTAGATGCTTTCTGGCCAATAGCTACATAGATACAGAATACAGGCTCACCTCTTTCGTAGTACTCGCGCTGGTTCAGGATAGTATCGATGGCTACTGCTGATTTACCAGTCTGGCGGTCACCGATGATTAGCTCACGCTGGCCACGACCGATTGGAATCATAGAGTCGATTGCTTTGATACCCGTTTGCATTGGCTCGTTTACCGGCTGGCGGTAGATAACGCCTGGTGCTTTTCGCTCCAGTGGCATCTCATACAACTCACCTGCAATTGGGCCTCTACCGTCAATTGGCAGACCCAGTGTGTTTACTACACGTCCGATAATGCCTTCACCAACCCGGATAGAGGCAATGCGTTCTGTTCTTTTAACAGTAGCACCTTCTTTTATTTCGCTGTAGTCACCCAGTAATACGGCTCCTACGTTGTCTTCTTCGAGGTTAAGAACAAGTGCCTGAAGTCCGTTTTCAAATTCCAGGAGCTCTCCAGACTGTGCTTGGGAAAGTCCGTAGATACGAGCGACACCGTCACCTACCTGTAGTACAGTTCCTACTTCCTCTAACTCTGCCTCAGAGCGGAAGTTAGATAACTGCTCTCTTAATATGGCTGATACTTCATCAGGTCTTACTTCTGCCATGATTATAGTTTATTAATATAGGAGTTGTCTTTAAAATCATTTCTCAGCTTGCGAAGACTGTTCTTCACAGAGCTATCTATTTGTTTGTCACCCACGCGAAGCACGAAGCCTCCGATAAGTGACGGATCAACCGACTCTTTCAGTTGAATAATTTTACCTGTTTCAGCAGTAAGCTGCTTGATCAGGAAATCTCTTTGTGCCGGGGCAAGCGGAGCGGCGCTTTTAACCGTTACCACCTGAATGCCTTTCAGTTCGTTATATTGCTTCTCAAATTCTGCAGCCATAAAAGGCAGTACCGATTCACGGTTCTTTCTCGCTACAATGTCGAAGAACATCTGCGTCATTGGCTCTACTTTACCACCAAAGATGCTGTTGAGCACCGCCAGCTTTTTGTATGGCTTTATGATAGGGTTTGTGAGCAGTAGTTCAAAATCCCTGTTCTGATGAACGACTTTGGAGAACAGCAGCATGTCGTTATGAACCTCTTCTAACACTCCTTTCTCGTCCGCCAGTTCAATCAGCGATTTGGCATACCTGGAAGCAACTCTTATATCTGACATAGTCTCTTTTATGATAAATGGTACCTTTCACGAATGTCCGGTACCATTAAGCTTTAGTATGTTTAGGAAAGGGATACTTCGCTTACGTAACTCTGTGCCAGCGCCTGTTGTGCCTGCGGATCGCTTAGTTCTCTTCTGAGAATGCGTTCTGCGATTTCAATAGAAAGTGCGGCAGCTTTGTTTTTCACATCTGCGATAGCAGCGCGCTTTTCGTTTTCTATCGCCTCACGGGCTATGGTTATCATGCGGGCACCTTCTTCGTTTGCTTTCTCTCTAGCCGTCTCAATCAGGTTATTGCCTGCTTCTGTAGCATCCTTCAATATCTTATCACGCTCCAGACGCGCCTGCGCCAACAGCTTCTCGTTTTCAGCCTTCAGGCCCTGCATCTCCAGTTTTGCCTGTTCAGCAGCACTCAAAGCACTTTCGATGGATGCCTCACGCTCATTCAGCGCTTTCATGATTGGCTTCCAGGCGAACTTGCTAAGCAGGAACAGCACGATCAGGAATGTGATCGTCTGCCAGAAAATCAAACCTATACCCGGGGTTACTAATTCCATTGTTTTATAATTTGAAAATGATATCCTTTTTATCCGGCTCTGTCTGCCATTGCAGCACGTTTGCCTAAGTTACTATTTAACTACATTCCTACATTTTTGGACTCAACGTCCAGACCATTCGTCTGGACGTGAGACCAAGACTTAAGCTGATTAGCCTAAGAAAGAGATTAGCAAGCAAACTACCACACCGAAAAGTGCAACACCTTCGATAAGGGCAGCAGCGATAATCATTGCAGTCTGGATACGTCCGCTAGCCTCTGGCTGACGAGCGATAGACTCCATGGCAGAGCCACCGATTCTACCAATACCCAAACCAGCACCAAGGGCTACTAAACCTGCACCGATACCGGCACCCATGATAGCCAGACCATAATCAGTCGCTACTGCTGCTGCTTGAAGCAAAATTGCTAATAACATAATTGTAGTATATATAGTTAAAAAAATAAAAATTCAGAATTAATGTGCGTCACCATGGCCTAAATCACCCACATGGTCATGCTCCTCTACCGCGCCACCGATGTACATCGCTGAAAGCAGTGTGAAGATATAAGCCTGCAGCAGCGCCACGAACAACTCCAGGAAGTTCATGAAGGTGGCAAAGGCCACACTTAGCGGTCCGACTGCAATGCTCTGGAAAATAAAGATTAAGCTGAACAGCGACAGGATAATGATGTGACCTGCTGTGATGTTTGCAAAAAGACGTACCATCAGCGAGAAAGGCTTTGTCAGGATACCGATCAACTCCACCGGAATCATGATGGGCGCCAGCCACAACGGCACACCTGGTGTAGCAAAAATGTGTTTCCAGTAGTTCTTGTTTCCGCTGAAAACCGTGATAAGCAACGTAAGCAGGGCCAGTATCAGCGTTACCGCGATGTTACCTGTTAAATTTGCGCCACCCGGCATCAGGCCCAGCAGGTTGTTAAACCAGATAAAGAAGAACACGGTAAGCAGGTACGGCATATAACGTTCATACTTCGGGCCGATATTTCCCTTGGCAATGTCGTCACGTACAAAGATGATGATGGGCTCGAAGAAAGACTGTATACCTCTTGGCGCTTTGCCTGCGTTCTTTTTGTAACGTGAAGCTATTGTCAGGAAAACCGCGAACAGCAGCACCACACTAATAAAAAGAGAAGCTACGTTTTTGGTGATAGAGAAGTCATACAGGCCAGAGTAACCTTCAACAGGCTCTCCTGCGGCGTTGGCTTTATAGATATGGCCATGCTCCATTACGTAACCATTGTAAGGTACAGTCTCGTGGTTTTCGTCATAGAAGTTATGGGATGAGAAAACCTTCAGTTCACCGTTGTCAAACAGTATAACCGGCAGGTAAAGAACAACGCCATCGGCAAAATGCCAGTTGTAATCATCGGCAATGTGATGCGTGATCATATCGCCGGGCTTGAACTCGCCGCCTTCAACAGGTGCCTCAGCAAACGCATTTAGCGTCAGGAAAGAAAACAATAGAACGAATAACCTCTTCATTAAGAATGATTTAGAAGTAATGTTTTAGAAGCAGCACTGAACCGTTACTCCTGCTTTTTCAAATTGGGCCGCAAGTTACTCAACAAACTGTAAACTTCAAACCCAGTGAAGAGAAAATATAAGGCAAAGAAGTTGAAAACGAACATTAAACGGTCTTCTTTGAAGAAGTAAACATACAGTAGCACCACTCCTATGCTAAGCACCATCCTGAAACCCATCGAAGCCAGGTAATAGACATGCAGGTTTCCGGGATCGTTTTTGTTTCCCAGCTCAATCAGGTAATAGGTAAAGCCTGTAAGGAAGACGAAGAAAAGAAGTGTGTGCCAGATGAGCGGATGCACCACCGTATAGCCGGTAAACTGCAGCAAGGCACCAATCGCAACACAAAGTACAGCCGTTATGATGGCCAAGTCTCTATAGAATTTCACGTATACTACTTTTTACTTATGGATATAATCGTCAGCACCATCGTGCCTATTACTGCCACCAGCAGCAGCACAATGGTGAACCAGGGCTTTTCAGTGCTGAAGTACCCATCCAGCCACCTGCCTGCCAGGGCGGCGAGTACCATGGCTCCGATCATCTGAAAGGCCATGCCGGAGTACTTCACATAGGGCTTTATACTGTCCTCACGCGAAGGCTTTGGCTTCTGCTCTGGCTTGTTCTCCATCTGTCACAGATTTTTTACAAAAGTACTCATTTTATACTGATCTCTGCTGTGCACGCACAAAGGCAGCAAACATAGAAAGTGTCGCCCGGTCTGAAACCATTTACATTTTTGCTTAGTTCAATAGCAGGCTGTAAAACAGACGCTTGTTTAAAGTTGGCAGATTGTTGTATTTTTGTTGGAGGTGCTTTGTCTTTTGGCTCGAAATCAAGGCATATCAGGCTGCGTTGCTTCATACTTTAAGCATAGGCTACAACGTTTATACCTTATATATAAAGTGCTAAAACACCCTGCACACGCTACTACCTTGAATAAAACTTCACTGCACATACTCTTTATCCTGGCAGGTATGCTGTTGGCGGCATGCTCTGCGGAGCGCAACAACCCGCTTAGCAAGACTTACCACAACACCACTGCCCGTTATAACGGCTACTTCCTTGCCAGAGAGAAGATGCGCCTGATCGAAAAGGGGCTGCAGGACCAGATGCAGTACGATTACAACCAGGTGCTCCCCCTTTACCCGCTCATAGACTCTACCACAGCCACGGCCTTTGAAGCTGACCTGGAGGATGTGAAGAAGAAAGCCTCACACCCCATTCAGTATCACCAGAACAGCAAGTGGATAGATAATAGTTACATTGAAATAGGCAAGGCGAACTATTACCAGCTGAACTTTGCCGAGGCGGTGCGCACCTTTAAATATGTAAACGCTACGAGCAAGGATGCCGCTGACAGGCATGAAGCGCTGGTGTGGCTCATGCGGGCATTTATGCAGCTGGATGAGATGGAGAATGCCCAGCAGGTGTCAGAGTTCCTGCGCAAGGAGCGCCTGAACAAGGCCAGTGCTCGCGAACTATACTTGGCACGTGCCCAGTACTACCGCCTGCAGAACGATACCACAAAGGCAATAGAGAATCTGGCGCTTTCGCTCCCTAACTTCGATGAGAAGGATGACCAGTCGCGTGCGCGCTTTATACTGGCGCAGCTTTACCAACTCACAAAACAGAATAAAGAGGCCTATGCGCAATACATCAAGATACTGCGCCGCAACCCGCCTTACGACCTTGGCTTTTTCAGCAGGCTAAACTTGGGGCAGGTAACAGAGCTATCGGATGAGCAGGACAAGGAGCGCATTGCCAGCTATTACAAGAAGATGCTCAAAGACGATAAGAACCTGGAGTACCGCGACAGGATCTATTATGAGATGGCGCAGTTTGAGCTCCGGCAGCAAAACTACGACAAGGCACTGGAACTGCTGCAGCAGTCGCTGAAAACAAAAGGAACACTATCTAACCAGAAAGCTTACAGTTACCTGTCGGCAGGAGAAATTTACTTTGATAAGCTGCACAAGTATGACCTTGCTGCTGCC
Source organism: Pontibacter toksunensis (assembly GCF_042686245.1). Lineage (NCBI taxonomy): Bacteria > Pseudomonadati > Bacteroidota > Cytophagia > Cytophagales > Hymenobacteraceae > Pontibacter > Pontibacter toksunensis. The sequence continues at coordinate 294,639 of NZ_JBHUOX010000003.1, forward strand.
TATTACGACAGCGCCGTGCAGGTATACCCGCAGCGAGCGCCGGAGTATGAGGCAGTGGCCGAGCGGCGGGATATCTTAGCTGACTTTGCAAAGCAGTACAGCACTATTCAGACGCAGGACAGCCTGCAACGCCTGGGCCGTATGGGCGAGGCCGAGCGGGTGGAGTTTGTAAAGGCGCTGGTGCAGCGCGAAGAGGAGGCGCGCCAGCAGGAAATGGCACGGCAGCAGGAGCAACAGCTGATAGCCGAGAAAGAAAGCAACAGAAGCAATAACAGGCGCAATCAAAACGACACCGATGCTTTTGCAGCAGCCAGCAGCACCACCGGCGTATGGTATTTCGACAACCCTACCGCTATGGCTTCTGCACGGGCTGAGTTTGTGCGCCGCTGGGGCGACAGGCCTTTGCAGGACTTCTGGCGAAACCGCAGCCGTGGTGAGGCGGCCAACCAGGCGGATGTAGCACTTGCCCCTGTTCCGGTAGCACCAGAGGAGAACCAGCCATCGCCGGAAGAGCGTGCGCTGGCTCAGGTACAGCAGTATCTGAAAGACGTACCCGTGACCACGGCAGACATGCAGCGCTCAGAAAAACTGATGGAGGAGGCGCTTTTCCGTCTGGCAAATATCTATGCCCAAAGCCTGAACGACCAGGAGCGCGCTATCCAGACATACCTTGCTTTGCTGGAGCGGTTCCCGAGATCAGAGCATGCCGCAGAGTCATATTACAGCTTGTATTTGCTGTATGGCAAGGCCGGAGATGAACAGCAAAAGCGGGTTTACTATAATAAAGTAAAGCAGGAGTTTCCTAATACAACCTATGCCCGCTTGCTCGACGACTCGAACTTTATGTCGAAGAATGCGGCAGAGAACCTGAAGGCGCACACACTCTACGACTCTGCTTACAGCTTTTATGATGCGGAAGAATACGAGATGACCACTGAAATGCTGAATAAGGTCATCAGCCAGTACCCGCTGAACGATATCCAGGACAAGGTGGCTTTCCTGAGAGCAATGGTAACAGCACGGACGCAGAAACCGGAAATGCTACGGCAGCAACTGCAGCAGTTTAAGGCGGCTTATCCGAAAAGCCCGCTATTGCCACAGGCAGACCAGTTGCTTGCTACTTACCAGGAGCTTGAAAAGAAAAATGAGCTGCGCCAGGAAGCGCCTGCACCTCCGGAGCCAAAAGAGCCCAAGACTGCCGTTGCGCTCTCGCCTGAAAAAGTTAGCATAAATATTGCTACAGCTACAGCGTCGATGGCAAAAGGAACACCACAGTCACTGCCTCCTGCACCTGTAACCCAGGTAGAAGAGCCAAAGCCGCAGCAACAGGCAGAACAGGTGGAGCAGAAGAGGCCGGAAGTTGCCACTGCCACACCGCCGGTTGCTGAGCCCCAGCAGCCTGTTGCTACAACTGCCGTACCAGCAGATTCAGCAAGCGCTCCTACGGCACCTGCTGCTCCGGTTGTAGACCCTTTGGCTTACGAGGCTACGCAAGATTCAGCCTTCTACTTTGTACTCGTGTACCCTTCTGATGCTGCCGCTTTCAAAGATGTGCAGCCGAAGTATGAGAAGTATAACAGCACTTACTACAAAAATCAGAACCTGCAGGTAGATTCTGTGGCTTTGGCAGGTGGCAAAACAATGTTACGAATGGGCCCTTTTGGTGATTCGAAGCAGGCACTGGCCTACAACGTGAAACAAAAAGCTCCGCAGGCTCCGGTAGGTAGAATTAGAGGAGTAGATTTCACTACCTTTGTTATCTCTTCTGCTAACTACCAGAAGTTCCTGCAGAAGAAAGATCTGGAGGCTTATATAGCCTTCTTTAAAAATAATTATTAAGTAAATGGCTACGCGTCAAAAGAAATCTGCACCCACTACTACAAGTAAAGTTTATCCTAAAGTAATCACTGCGCTTTGGCTGTTCTTTGTGGGCGGCTTAGCGCTCTTCATCCTCTACTTATACGCCGTTAGCATTAACTTCCTGAACCTGTTCGGGGAGTTGCCCAACACGCGCGCATTAGAAAACCCTAAAAGTGAACTGGCTTCCGTGGTGTACTCTGCCGACAACGTGCAGTTGGGTTCCTACTTCCGTGAGAACCGCACGCCTGTGGATTACGGAGACTTGCCGGAGAACCTGATAAACGCCCTGATAGCAACAGAGGATATCCGCTTTGAAGAGCACTCAGGCATCGACCCGGAGGCAATGGCGCGTGTGGCTGCTGCCATTGTAACGGGTCGCACAAAAGGGGGTGGCAGTACCCTGACACAGCAGGTGGCTAAGAATCTTTTCAGAACCCGTGGCGATGAGCTGAACAATGGCCTTCTGAATGATGTGCCGGGCATCCGTACGCTTATCCATAAGACTAAGGAGTGGCTGATGGCTGTTAAGCTGGAGCAGTCTTATACCAAGCGCGAGATTCTGGTCATGTACCTCAACATCTTCGAGTTCGGGAGCAATGCCTTCGGAATAGAGTCTGCCTCTAAAACCTTCTTCAACAAAAAACCAGGGCAGCTGGAAGTGCAGGAGTCGGCGGTGCTGGTAGGCCTGTTCAAAAACCCAACCTACTATAGCCCCCGCTACAATCCTGAAAACTCGAAGCGCCGGCGCAACGTGGTGCTATCGCAGATGGTGAAATACGGCTTCCTGGAGCAGGCTGAATACGATAAGCTGAAAGAAAAGGACATTGAGCTGGATTACAAGGTAGAGAACCAGAACGTGGGTATGGCACCTTACTTCCGCACCGAGGCCAGCAAGTTCCTGCGGCAGTGGTGCCGCGAGAATGGCTATGACCTGTATGGCGATGGCCTGAAAATTTATACCACCATCGACTCCCGCATGCAGCAGTATGCGGAGCAGGCAGTGGCAGAGCATATGAAGGACCGCCAGAAAGCTTTTTATGCGCACTGGAAGGGCCGTAATCCGTGGGTAGACCAGACAAATCAGGAGATCAAGAATTTCCCGCAGCAGGCTATTAAGCGTACGGCGCGTTACCGCAGCCTGCACCAGCTGTTTGAAGGAAACGAAGATTCCATCAACTACTACCTCAACAAGAAAATTCCGATGACCATTTTTACCTGGGAAGGGGAAAAAGAGGTGATGATGAGCCCGATGGATTCGCTCAAGCATTACAAGCACTTCCTGCAGACTGGTTTTATGGCCATGGAGCCCCAGACAGGCCATATCAAAGCCTGGGTAGGAGGTATCAATTATAAGCACTTTAAGTATGACCACGTGAAGCAGGGGGCACGGCAACCGGGCTCTACTTTTAAGCCGTTCCTGTACACGGCTGCCATAGAAAGCGGCTATTACCCGTGTTATGAAGTGATAGATACAAAGGTTTGTGTGCCACTGCCGGATGGGACCCAGTGGTGCCCGGACAATGCAGATAACAAGTATAGCGGTGAGAAGTATACCCTTCGAAAAGCGCTTGCCGAGTCTGTTAACTCTATATCCGCTTTTCTAGTAAATAAAATCGGACCTGAAATGCTGGCTAAAACTGCCGAGCGTATGGGAATCTCTACGCCACTTGACCCGACTCCTTCTTTAGCCTTGGGTGCGAGCGATGTATCCCTTTTTGATATGGTTGGAGCCTACGGTACGTTTGTGAACGGCGGTACCTGGGTAGAGCCAAACTTTATCACCAGGATTGAAGATAAGCACGGTAACCTGATTTATGAGCATACTCCTAAAACAGTAGATGTGATTAGTGAGGAAACAGCTTATATGATGGTGCATATGCTGAAAGCTGCCGCTGAGCCAGGTGGTACGGCCTATTATGGCCTGCGTTACCGCAACGGGCTGAAGAACGAGATAGGCGCCAAAACAGGTACTACACAGAATTACTCTGATGCCTGGTTTATGGGTGTAACGCCAAACCTGGTTACAGGAACCTGGGTAGGAGGCGAAGATCGTGCGATACACTTCAGAACAATGAGCGAAGGGCAGGGTGGTAAACTGGCCATGCCTATTTATGGTGCCTTCATGCAGAAAGTATACAAGGATAATTCTTTAGATGTGTCTAAAGACCCATTCCCTAAACCTTTAGCGCCTTTATCTGTAGAATTAGATTGTGCCAGGTACAACCAGGGTGTTCCATTAGACTCAACTGATCAGGATGAGTTTCTGAACCTGCCTACTGAGATTGACCTGGACGCCGATATCTAATATTGATGCTATATGCCAGCGAACGAGAAGCTGAAGGAGAAAATATCGCACCTGCCACACAAGCCCGGCATTTATAAGTTTTTCGACGAAAATGAGATTATCTATGTAGGCAAAGCAATAGACATCAGGAAGCGCGTCAGCTCCTATTTCAACCGCTCTGCCCAGCATAATAAAAAAACGCTTAAACTTGTGTCACAAATTAAAGACATTGAGTTTACTATTGTGGATACCGAGGCAGATGCTTTCCTCCTGGAGAACAACCTCATCAAGCAGTATCAGCCCAAGTACAACATCCTGCTGAAGGACGGGAAGACCTATCCTTATATCTGCATTGTAAATGAGCGCTTCCCGCGTGTTATAACCACCCGCAACAAGCAGAACGATGGCTCCCGTTACTTCGGCCCTTACCCCAGTATCACGACAATGTATGTGGTGCTGGACCTCATCCGGACGCTTTACCCGCTCCGTACCTGTACCTATAATCTATCGCCTGAGAATGTAGCTGCCGGTAAGTTCAAGGTTTGCCTGGAATACCACATTGGGAACTGTAAAGGCCCTTGTGAGGCGCTGGTGGATGAGACGGAATATAATGCAGCTATCTCTCAGATCAGAAATATCCTTTCAGGGAACCTGTCTGTAGCCAAGAACTATTTCAAAGAACGCATGGCGGCAGCCGCAGCCGATTACCAGTTTGAGGTGGCGCACCAGTTTAAGCAGAAGCTGGATATGCTGGATGACTTCCAGACAAAATCCACAGTAGTTTCCAACACGCTTACCAACATCGATGTTTTTACTATTACGAGCAACGAAGACTGTGCTTTCATCAACTACCTGAAGGTCATGAACGGCTCCATCATCCTTACCCAGTCGCTGGAGATACAGAAGAAGCTGGATGAGGAGGATGCTGATATTCTTGCCTCAGTGGTGATACAGCTGCGGCAGGAGTTTGAAAGCACATCCCGGGAGGTCATCACCAATATTGAATTGTCATTGCCTCTTGATTCTATCACTATCTCTTATCCACAGATAGGCGACAAGAAGAAGCTGTTGAGCCTTTCGCTCAAAAATGCTTTGTACCTGCGCAAAGAGCGGGAGAGCCGGCAGGAGAAAAACAAGGATCTAAGCGAGAAGCGTGAACTGCGGGTGCTGGAGACAATGAAGAAGGATTTGCGCCTGACAGAGCTGCCACGGCAGATTGAATGCTTTGATAACTCCAACTTCCAGGGAGATTATCCCGTGGCCTCTATGGTTTGCTTCAAAAACGGGAAGCCCAGCAAGAAAGACTACCGCCACTTCAATATCAAAACGGTTGTAGGGGCAAACGACTTTGAGTCGATGTACGAGATCGTGACGCGCCGTTACAAGCGACTTCTGGAGGAGAATCAGCCTCTGCCGCAGCTGATTATTATAGATGGCGGTAAAGGTCAGCTCAGCATGGCGGTGAAGGCTTTGAAAGACCTTGACCTGTATGGTAAAATAGCGGTTGTAGGTATTGCCAAGCGCTTAGAGGAGATTTTCTATCCGGGTGATTCCTTGCCGCTTTATATAGATAAGAAGTCAGAGTCTCTGAAACTGATACAGCGGCTTCGGAACGAGGCACACCGTTTTGCAATTACCTTCCACCGCAGCAAGCGGGATGCCGGTACTTTGAAAACAGAGCTTACGGACGTGAAAGGATTAGGCCCTAAAACGGCTGCAGCCCTTCTATCGAAGTATAAATCTGTTAAAAAGCTGAAGGAACTCTCACAGGAGGAGTTGGCTGAAGAAGTAGGCAAATCTAAAGCAGCTATTCTTTACTCCTATTTTCATGAGGCCAAGGAAGTAGATTAGCAGCGCCTTTCGGCTCAGCACCACAAGCTAATGCATAAAAAGAAAGGGAGACTCAGCTGAGTCTCCCTTTCTTTTTATGCATTAGCTTGTGGTGCTGTTAGTAGCTCCAAAGGCTGTATTCGTATTCTATCAGTGCTTCAAGAGCATCCTGTGCCGCTAGCAGTCCTTTCTTTCCACCACCGTAAATATCTGCCAGGCCTCTGTCGCCTGGGTTAGAGATCTTAGTAATGTAAGAGCTGAACAACCACAAATCGAAAGCATCAGCTAAGTTCTTGTGCTGCGCATCGTTTTGTGCGTTATACCATATCGCCATTTCTGGCTGAGCCCGGAATACACGCACCAGGTCATCCATTCTGAAAGAGCCTACTGTCTGCTCAAAGCCCAATGCGTTTAAAGTTGCCGGTACTTTGACGGTTATCGTCTGGATATCGTGGTACATGCGCGAACGCTTCTTATCGAATACCACATTCTCTTTCAGCTCCAGAAGGTACAGTTGCTTTGGAAAATATTCGTTGCTTACAGGAGTAGCTGTTTCTGCAACGGCGTCATTACCCAAGGCTTCACCCCACGCATCCAACTCCTCTTCCTTGTTTTCCTGGCCAAAACCTGCTGCAATTTCTTCCTCACTTAAACCACCACCAGTTTCCTTCGGAGTCATATTCGCAATGAATTCCTCACGGGTTAATGGCGTGTTGATAGAGTCAGTTTTATAAGCTGTCAGCTCACCACTTTTCACCGCATTGATGATGATCTTGGTGATCTCCCTGTTCTCAGAGAACATTGGCTTGTTCTGCTTTTCGCGCAAATCAATTTTACGCCAAACCGTTTTCTTGAACAGAATATCTGACTCCGGAATTGGTCTTACGGAAGGGTTGCTTGCCGTTGTATTGGATACCTGCTGTGCCATAGCACCTACAGACAACATCATACCAGCGGCTACACCTATTGCTTTTATTAGTTTCATACTCCTAGTAAACTTCTTTGTTAGTTCAATGGCACTGTGAAGTTGTCTTCAATGTTAACGTCTACCGCATTGCCTTTATAGTTCAGGCGCTTTACGTCTAACACTTCCATTACCACTCTGTCTCCTTTATTTGCCTTGGCAGCAAAGCTGGTCAGGTTAGCAGAAGGGCCGTTGATTTCTTCCTGTGCTATCGGCTGATTGTTTCGAATCAGGTAAGCTCTCCACTTTGTAACTCTGTAACGGGCTTCGTTTGGTAGCAACTGCTTGAAACCTTCATCGGCTATCGCCTGAATCTCTACCGCTCTGAATGAGGCAGCAGGAACGCCACGCTTGAAGTCAAGTGGTTTTCCATTTACTAACGCTACTAACTCGGGCTTTGGTATTGGGCGAACTTTAAAAGTTTCTTTACCGATGGCATTGCCTCCGCTGCTTACGTTGATGGTTACTTCTGTAGCAGTAGGAATGATAGTAACTTCCCCTTTTTTAGCTCCTTTTATGGCAGAACCACCGCTGGCGCTAAAGCTTGGGTCATATACTGCACCCAAAGCCGGCACCTGGATGTTCAGGTCATTAGCAGCCTGGAAATACAGCGCCTGAACAGAAGCAGATTGAACCTGAATAACAGGCTTTGCTACTACATAATCTTCGGTTACTGTAAAGGTAGTATCCTTGCCGTTCTGGTTGATAGTTACCTGGCCTTTCCATGTCTGCTTAGAGTTACCGTCTGCATCATAGTTAGAAGCAGAAGCTACAAACTCAACTGTACCCATGCCATTTGCAACCTTTACTGGTTTGCCCTGGAAGCTCATCTTAGGAACGATGTTGTCAGAAGAAGCAGCAATAAACATATCTGCTTTGTACTTTGTACCAGCCGCTACTGTCTTAGACTCAGCACGGGCCATGGCAAAAATCTTCTCAAACTTAATGATGTCAGCACCAACTTCTGCCGCAAGCTTCTGCAGTGCATCGGCTTCGTACTTCAGAATTTCACTTTCTTTCTGAGAAAGCACAGCTAAAGCAGCTACCATTGGTGTTTCCTCGAAGTTAAGCTCAGCGAAGTCTTTGTTCTTCTGTGCCGGATCGTTGCTGGCGATGGGGTCTTCTGAACCATCTCTGGCAAGCTTGTCTGGCATGCCTGGGTTATACTGCTTCAGGAACTTGGCATACTCGTTCAACTTGTCTTTCAGCTCATAAGCTGCACCGTTGTTCTTGTTTGCAGCACCAATCATGGTGTTGGCTACAATGTCATTTGCTTCCGGGTTTGCATAACCACCTTCTGGCGTTTCTCCCCCTGTTTTCTCAATCAGCGTCTGGCGGATACCTTGAATATAGGTTACCATTTGCGCTGTTTGCTCCCGTACTTCCTGTGCACGCGTTAGCACACGCTTGTCATTCGCAGAAGGGTTCTTGTTTTCTGCAATGGCAGCTTGAATATTGGATACGACCCCGGCATTGTCTGTCTTAGTTCTAACGTTCACTTCCTGCAAACTCTCATCCAGGAACTGGAACTTTAACAGGATTGCCGAGCTCACATTTAAGGCAAGCATTGCAGTCAGTACGAGGTACATCATACCGATCATCTTTTGCCTTGGTGTCTCTTTTCCTCCAGCCATTTTATATTATTGTAAACTGTTGTTTTCTTGTTGATTTAAGCACTGAACCGGTACTAGCCTCTCATAGCTGTCAGCATGTTACCATACACCGTGTTCAGGTTGTGCAGGTTATGCGTTAAGCGAGATACTTCTTCTTTGAATTGCGCAGTATCCTTGCTGGCATCCGTCAGGTTTTCCATTGCCATGCTCAGGTTACCATAGAACTTGTTCATAGCCTTCAGGTGGTTGTTAGCATCCTGAAGTTCCATTTCGTAAACAGCGTTCAATGCGCCTAAGTTCCTGGTCATATTCTGTACCTGACCATGGTATTCCTGTGCATCTACTGTAGAGCCAGCCATTTGTGCAAGGGCATCAGCAGTAGTCGCATATGCTTTGTTGATTTCACCTAACTGGTTCGCAGCAGCTCTTACTTTTGTATTGTAATCTTCTGTTGCGGCAGTTGCCTGGCTAAGGTCAGCCAATTGAGCTGTAGTGTCGCTCAGTCTGTTCAGGCCAAGGCCAAGGTTGTTTATTGTTTCCGGTGTAATATCAGCGTTGCGCATCATTTCATCCAGTTTGCCGGTAACAGATGGTCCTTGGTTGGCTGCAACCGGTACAAGTCCTTCACCTGCATAGTCATCTGCTAATTGTGGATACACTCTAGCCCAATCCGGATCATGTGGCTGTGGCTGGAAGGCACTAAGGAAGAAGATAACTGCCTCCGTTAATAGACCTACGATAAGCATTTCGTTTGCAAAGTCCCAGTGCTGGATCTTGAACAATGCACCCACGATTACGACAGCAGCACCAATACCATAGATTTTTGGCATCAACACGTCGAATAAGAAATTACGACCTCTAGCTTTGCTCATTTTGTTTTCTGATTAATTGTGAACGTTAAAAAATAAGGTTGAAAAGGTTTTTTTTAATAATTGTTAATACTGTTTTTTATCTGAACTCATTACCTGAAGATCTTCCCAGGTATATCATGGTGTTTCTGAAACCAATGTAAGAACGGGCTGAGTCCTGGTACTCAAAGTTACGTGTACCTGTCTCCAGGAAGTAGGCGATGTCCTTCCATGAACCACCTCTTACCACTTTGCGTGGCTCGCTGGCTACATCATAAACAGGGTTCAAATCCCAAGTAATCGGCACACTTGCTTCAGCATAGGCATCTGCACACCACTCGGCTACGTTACCGGCCATGTCATAAAGGCCAAAGTCGTTCGGGAAGAACTGTGCAACAGGAGCGGTATAGGTAAATCCGTCGCTGTAGTAGTCGCCACGGCCTGGCTTGAAGTTCGCCAGCAGACAGCCTTTGGCATTGCGCAGGTATGGGCCACCCCAAGGGTAAACAGACATGTCGCGACCGCCTCTCGCAGCATATTCCCATTCTGCCTCTGTCGGCAGACGGAACGCTGGCATAGGTGCCATTCCAGATTCTGTGTTCGCCTGGTTCTTGTGCTTGGTGCGCCACTCGCTGAAATACTTGGCAGCAAACCAATCAACTCCTACTACCGGATAGTCATCGAACGCAGGGTGAGAGAAGTAGTATTCCATCAGGGGATCACCCATATGGTACGTGTAGTCTTTTACCCAAACAGTCGTGTCAGGGTACAATTGCGACATCACATATTCTTCGCCAAGAACATCCAACGAATCCTGCATCATCACGTTGATGAACTGGCGGTACTCGTTGTTAGTGATCTCAGTTTCATCCATATAGAAGCCACCAATTGTCACTTGCTTATTCAGGTTGGCCATTGACGCTGCTATATCCTGATCTGCCTGGCCCATGTGAAAAGTACCACCCGGACATATGACCATGCCGTACGGCACAGCCTGTGGATTGTACTCTGGACGGTCCTCCGCTCCCACTAGATCTCCCTCGGGCCCGCGTCCCATTCCACAGCCTGCAAGCAGTATCACCGCCAATGCGAATGTAGACAGCTTAATTAGTTTGTTCATGATGACTATTTAAAAGAAGTAAAAGTTACGATTATTAGTATAATACACTTTTCAGGTGTAGCAAATATATAAGAAATAGATACAATAAAAAAAACAATTCCCTACAACCCGAATTTATTATTTTTAAACGCGGTAAGGAGTTGATTATTATCCTTATGAATAACAAATTTTTTCTGCCTTGTTGGGATTAATTCTCCGTAAACAGTACAATTATGAGGTGTGCTCTGCTTTATCTATTTAGTGAAATAGTAACGTGGGGTTCTTACGGGAGGCTTAAATCTGATAACTGGCTCAGGCAAGCGGTAGTTAAGCATTACCTCATGCGAGGTAGGTGCTTTTGCGTCCTGATTAAAGGTAGTAAGATCTATTGCATAACCAACTCGTAGGGCATTATCCTGTAACAGAGACACTCCCACAAGCGCACTAACAGCTTCTTGATATCTATAATTCAATCCTGCCCAATATTTTTCCTGAAAAGTTACACGGCCGCCCACATCGAACGAGAAAACTTCTGTATCATGCTTTAGGAGTATAGTTGGGGTTACTGTTAAGTCGGTTGTTAACGGCAGGTTATAGCCAGCAGTTACATATATATGGTTTTCTCCTAAAAGTGTACCGGTGCCTGTTCTTGTGGAATCGGCAAACTCATATTCTGCACGCAATAAATTTGTCACGCCACCGCCTGCATAAAATGTCTCAGATTCATACCACAAGCCTGCACCAAGGTCAAATTTTGTGTCGGAGGAGTTAAAGGGCACGCTTGGGTCCCCGCCATCGATTGCCCTGTAGTTCCCTTTCTTGAAGTTGTTTACATTCCCTTGTATGCCTATACCTAATTTGCCAGTTTCTCCTATGTTAATATGGTAAGAATAAGACACGGCAGCTGAAAGCTGGGTCGTGTTGCCAATCCTGTCGCGCATCAACACCAGACCCAAGCCACCGTGCAACAGGCGCACCGGCGTGTGGGCTGTGAACAGAATCGTTCTGGGGGCTCCGCCATCATCAAAAGTAGCGTCATAGCCTAACCATTGGTAGCGGTATATGGAAGTGAATTCTGGTCTGTTTGTGATGCCGGCATAGGCAGGGCTAAGTCGCATCCCGTTAAACCCATAATGGGTAAACTGAGGTTGCTGCTGCGCCACTGCTGCAGGTGTGTAATAGAACAGTAGCAACATCAAAACAGATAGAAGCTTTTTCATAGGCCGTAGCACAGGGCGGAGCGGGGAAAACGCTTCGCCGTTCAAATATAGTTATTAAACACTAAAACGCAAACGCAGACTAATTTGTAATAGTATGCGTTTGCGTTCTAGTACCTATGCAATACAAGGATAAAAGTTACATTAAATACTTATTTTTTTAAATGCTGCTTCTGGTTCTGTATATACACCTCAATGGCCCCCGTCATGGAAGGCGCATTCGGCATTGGTGCTTCAATATCCAGTTCAAGTCCTGCATCGCGCACTGCCTTGGCAGTTGTTGGCCCGAAAGCGGCAATACGGGTGTTGTTCTGCTTAAAGTCAGGGAAGTTGATGAACAGCGAGCTGATACCTGACGGGCTGAAGAAAGCAATGCAGTCGTATGTTACATCGTCCAGATCAGACAGGTCGGCGGCTACTGTCTTGTAGATGATAGCCTCCGTGTGCTTTATCTTGTTTGCCTCTAGGAACTCCGGTATGTCCTCTTTGCGAATGTTAGAGCAAGGGAACAGGTACTTCTCGTTCTTGTGCTTTTTTATTACTTCAAACAGGTCCTTGGCTGTTTTCTCGCCCACAAACAACTTGCGCTTGCGAAGCGTGATGTACTTCTGCAGGTAATAGGCTGTCTGGTCTGAAATACAGAAGTACTTCATGTCCGCAGGCATCTCTATCTTACTTTCCTGGCAGATCCTGAAGAAGTGGTCTACCGCATTCCGGCTGGTGAAAATAACAGCCGTGTGCGACAGGATGTCTACCTTGTCTTTCCTGAACTCTTTGAAAGGTACTGGCTCCACCTCAATAAAGGCCCTGAAGTCGACTTTAATATCATACTTCTCAGCAATTGATAGGTATGGTGAGTTATCGGTTGTCGGCTGCGGTTGTGTAACCAGGATTGTCTTGATGGGAATTTTGTACCTTTCAGGGTTTGCAGTACCCTTTGCTTTGCTTTCAGCCATAGTCAGTTGGAACGGTTTTTAAAATTTCACCTGCTGCAATACCCGCGGCTTACGCCGGTTTGTGTTTTTAAAAGTTGAAAATGATCAACTTTAGCATAATAGCCAGCGGAATTACTTCTGTGGCGCAAAGGTATGAAAATAAATGCAAATTTAGTACAGGCGCTTTTTTATTTACGGTTACAAATACCCGCATAATCGTGATTATCAGTACCAGAGATACAGCTAGGTTCGAAATTAGGAGAATTGTATCCGGGATAGAAGTATACAGTGCCAGGTACAGGAGCATGACGAGGGGCAAAAATATGCCCAGAAATAGCATCGTTCTTATAAACTCCCAGTACTGCAATTGCACTAACTGCTCCAACCCAAAAATAAAACCCATTATTTTCAGGAACAGGTACTTGAGGAGGATTATAAAAAATATCAGCAAAGTGTAAAATAACACCTTTGTTGTTATGTCAGACTCGGAAACAGGAAACAGGCGGTTAAATAGCTGAATCTGCTGCACGTTCGTATGAATTGCCGCAATAAGCAGCGCTAGCGTGAGCGAAAACGCCAGCACAAAGAGCAGGCTGGAGAGGGAACTGATTGGCTTTACCAGCACGCCTTCTTCCAGTGCGTTCGTGTTTGTAAAGGAATCAAAGCGGAACAGGCCACTGAAGTCATTAGGGAAGCTTTTCCTGAGACCGCCATATACCAGCCCGATGATCAGCAGAAAGAGAATAAAGGCGTTTTGGTTTACGTACTCCCGCATTCTTACAGAAAGAGGCCGTTCATTTAACTTGCTTACCTGTTCAGTGGATCGTGGCTGGTTCTGAAAGGAGCTGATAGTTGGCTGCTGCTCCGGGTGCCACACCGTCAGCAGGTATTTGCCTTCTACGGGTTCTACTCCTTTGCTGTGCCTGGCTAAGTCAATAGTGTAGTTAGCAGAAAAATCTGCCTTAAAAATGAGTTGGTTGTTCAGAAAAAGGCAAAGGTTCTGAGGAGCAGTAAAAAGGATGTTGAATGGCTGGGCCTGCGTAATAGTCAGCCACTGGTGCAGGGCGTTATACCCGGAGTGCCTCCCGGCAACGTACGGCATCAGTTGCGTTCCGTCCTCCCGCTGTACCATCCAGTCGGCTGTGATAGCGTTTTTCTGCTCCAGAGGCAGGACTTGTGCCTGAGCACTCCCAAACCATGTGATGCTATATAATAAGAGGAAGAGGCTAAGCCCTAACTTTTGCCTTAGAAATACTTTTCGCACTATTAGATTTATAAACTCCCAGAAACACGCTTAACACCACAGAGAAAGCCAACAACGTTAGCAGGATGTTCAGATTGCCCCAGCTACCAAAGCTCACCACAAAAAGGATGACCACAACATTGATTGCTCCAAGTATAAGTACGGTGGCTATCTGGTTGAAGCCCATCGCCAGCAGGCGGTGGTGGACATGGTTTTTGTCAGGAATAAAAGGTGATGTTCCCTTCATAATTCGTATAAAGGAAACACGTAGGGTATCGAAAAGGGGCACGAAGAGAATACCCAAAGCCACTGATGGGGATGCTATCTCGGCCCGCATCTCAATAAACTGTATCGCCAGAATAGACACGATGAAGCCACAAAGAAGCGAGCCAGTATCGCCCATAAAAATAGTGGCTTTGTGAAAGTTGTACCGTAAGAAGCCAAGCACGCCGCCAATCAGGCAGAAAGCAACGGCAGCATAATTACTGTACGCCAAGCCGCCATATAAATAAAAGTACAGACCGAAGGTGCAGGCCGCAATAAGAACAAGAGTTCCTGCCAGACCGTCTAGGCCATCAATCAGGTTGATGGAGTTAGTTACACCGATGATCACTAGAAAGGTAAAACCATACGAAAAGCCAATTGGCAACTCTCCAATTCCAAATATGCCCTGAAAGCTCGTGATGCGAATGTCTGCCATGAACATGACAATGCCTGTGGCTAGCAGCTGCACAGAAAACTTCTTTAGCGCAGAAATAGTGATAAGGTCATCTTTTAGACCTATGAAGAACAGGATAATGCAGCCAGCCAGCAATTGCTGCACACCATTGTCTAGGTTTGTGAAAATAGTGAGTGCCGACATGAAGCCTGCAAACATAGCTAGGCCTCCTAAACGTGGGGTGAGTTCTGCATGTACAGTGCGAAGATTCGGCGTGTCGAGGATGTTTTTGAGATGCGCTACCCTGATGATAGACGGAACAGCGAACATGGCAATAAGAAAAGCCCAACTGGAGGCAAGTATGAGGGGTAGAATTCTCTGATCCATAAGCGCAAAATGGAAGTATAGCGGAGGGTATGGCCTACTTCTTTAATTCAACAACAGCACGTTCTCTCTTTAGCCATAGACTAATATTGAGGTAAATATACAAGCATTTTTGTATAATAAATAGTTTATGCTTTTGTCTTGAGGTAAGCATCAAAAAAAAATGACACCTTTATGAATGCAGCACGCCCTGCATCTGCAGCAAGCCTATTTCTATCAGGTTGTCTTCCTGAATTGAATCCGGTACAAAAACGAATTTTTTGTCAAATATCTGCTTTTCAATATAGTAGCTTACCCAGTATTCGTTGTTGATGTGGAAAATTGCCGGGTCGATGGGCTCTATCTGCACAAAGCTCTTCGCCTCCAAGCGTTCGAACATATGCCGCAGCACCGAGGTCTTTACCTCATTGCCGTCCATAACGCCGTAGCCCTTGGAGGCAACAAGCACGTTCTCTACTGCAAACGCATTATTATTAAGTAGATAAACATTCCAGATGGCTTCTCCGGATTCGCTGAGGGAAGTAGCAATTGCTACTGATATGCCCTCTACTGCTCCAAACTCAATGTCTTTCTTCATGTACTGCTGTGGTAATAGTGGCACCAAACAAGGCTGCCAGATGCATTTGTAATTTTTCCTCTACTTCCGCCAAAGGCACCTCATGCCCCAGCTCTTTCGCCAGCGATGTTACCTGCTTATCGGAGATGCCGCAGGGTACTATGTTATTAAAATAGTCTAAGTTGCTATTGATGTTAAAGGCAAAGCCATGCATGGTAACCCAGCGGCTGCACTTTACGCCCATCGCGCATATCTTGCGCGGATTTTGCTGTGCCTCATGGTCTAGCCACACGCCGGTAAGCCCCGGAATACGCCCGGAGGTGATACCATACTCCTCTAGTGTTAGAATAATAGCCTCTTCCAGGTAGCGGAGGTATTGATGTATATCGGTAAAGAAGTTCTCCAGGTCCAGGATGGGATAGCCTACCAGCTGGCCGGGGCCATGGTAGGTGATGTCGCCGCCGCGGTTTATCTTATAGTATGTTGCACCTTTCTGGCGGAGCTCTTCCTCGTTCAGGAGCAGGTGCTCTTCGTGGCCGCTTTTGCCCAGCGTGTATACGTGCGGGTGCGAGCAGAACAGCAGGTAGTTTGGCGTAGGCTGCTGTGCGCCCGCCTCTGCTTTACGGTTCTGCACCTTCAGGTCCAGAATGCTATTAAAGACTTTCTCCTGGTACTCCCACGCCTCCTTGTAGTCGATCAGCCCCAGGTGTTCGAATTTTATCTCGGTGTTTTTCTGCACGCTATTCTTTTGAAAGTTCGCCTCTCAGGTAATTAATGTTATCGATGGTGTTCGGGTCCACGTTGTTGAGTTCCGCCAGGTAAACAGACACCCAGTCAAACATGTGGATGAGGTGGAATGTTTGCTCCAGGAAAGTCGCTCCACGGGCTTCCATCTCCAGCACGTTCTGTACCTTGCCTTCCAGGATTTTCTTTGTCAGGTCCATACGAAGGTGCACGCGCGGGTGGTCGTAACGGGTTTTAATGAGCAGCACTGCCAGCTGCCCGAACAGGTTCTCCGGTTGCTGCCATCCCTCCACCTCGTTGTAGTTCATCTCCGGGAAAACATTTACATGGCTCAGTTGCTTTGCATTCTCGTTAATTTGCTGCTGAAAGCGCAATGCTACCGGTTCCATTGCGTCGCTAACGTAAAGCATGGGCAGCTTATTATGAAAAGCGTTCGCCAGAGCACTGGCCTGCACCCTTATACTTCCCGATAACTCTTCCAATAGATCAATGCTCTGCCGTAGCTCTGTTTTAAAAGTATTGTCCAGCAGCTCGGCGTGGTGCAGCAGGTACAGCATCAGCACAACGGTGTAGCCGAGGCAGACCCTGGGCTGTTGCGACTCCCCAGGTATAGTGATGAACGGCATGCTGTTTTCCTTTGCAATGCGCAGCAGCTCCCCACCCGAGGTAACAAAGCAGACAGAGGCATCACTGCGCATAGCGGCCCTTACCGCTGCAATGGTTTCCTCGGTGTTACCGGAGAAGGAGGAAGCGATAAACAAGGTATGCCGCCCTACAAACGCCGGCACCGTATAGCCTTTGTTCACTACCACAGGCACAGAGAGTTTATCGGCCACGTAAGACTGGATGAGATTGCCACCAATGCCGGAGCCACCCATGCCTGCAATCACTACATTGTTATATTTAAAACCGGAGAAAGTGACCGTAGCCTTTTCGCCGATATCCATCGCGTCGCGCAGTTGTTGTGCAAAACCCTCAACGAGTTGCTTCATAATTCGTCTTTAATTCTGATGAACAATCACTTAATCTCAGACTGGTGCAAATTACGAGATAATTAATGGCTTCTCAAAAGAACACCCATCTCCACACCGGGCAGGCCGGTGAAAACCGAGCGGCAGCTTATTTACTGCAACAGGGCTATACCATTGTGCGGAAAAACTACAGGCACAGGCGCGCTGAAGTGGATATTATTGCACAGAAAGAGAACCTGCTGATTTTTGTTGAAGTTAAAACCAGGGGTACTGATAGGTACGGATATCCGGAGGAGGCAGTTAACGCAAAGAAGGAGGCGCTGCTGTTAAGTGCGGCGGAGGCATTTATTTATGAGACAGACTGGCAGCACGAGATTCGGTTCGATATTATCTCCATCACTCTGAACACGCCTGTCAGCATACATCATATAGAGGATGCATTTTATTAGCGCTTCGCCTGGGAACGCTTGTCCAGCTTGTCCTTTTCGTATATGAGGGTGCCGTGCCGGTCGTATTCTTTTACCAGGTATGGCTCGAAGCGCTGGTCATACACGGTCTTGGGGTATTGGAACTCGTGGTGGCGCCTGCCGCGGAAATCATAGTAATGAATCCAGGTGCCTACTTTGCGGCCTTTCTCATACTGCCCTGTCCACTGCACCTGCCCGTTTTCATAGAAGCGGTAATACGTGCCCTGTACCTCACCATATACATACGGTATTACCTCTTTTATTTTCTTCTGGTCGCCGTCATAGTATTTTACTACCGCATCGCGCACAAAACCTTTTTCGTAATGGTCTTTTCCTACCAGGGTGCCTTCCTCGTCTGGTCTGTACTTCTCCCAGCGCAGGTGCTTTGTGCCTATATAGAAGTAGCCTTCCTCTACTGTCTGCCCGTCTATTTTCTTTACATAGGGGCCATGCAGTACCTTGTAGCGTGCCTGGTCTACCTCGTTGCTACTGGTGCGGTACAGCTTTCGCTTCTTGGAGTCATATAAGTATTTCAGAGGGGCATAAGTGTCGAGCTGCTGTTGCTCCGGAAGGTAGCTGAAAGTCTCGAGGGTCTCGCGGGAGCCGCGGCCTGACTTGATGAAGCCACGTTTCACTTTGTGGCCCAGGAAATAGCGCTTGCTCTCTTTCTTCTTCTTTCGCTTTTTCTCTCCTTCTACTTCCGCTCTTTCCAGCGCCTTTCTCACTTCTACATCAGGGTTAATGGTGTTTCCGGAAGCAAGGACATCGGCTTTAGCGCCTCCTTTCAGCCGCGCCTGGTCCAGGAGGTAATCGCTGTTCCACTTGGGCTGGCCGCAACCACCCAATAACAGCATACCTGCACCTGCCACTAAAGAAAAAACCAGAAGAAGAGAATGACGCATTGTTAATTTTGAATAAGCAAATTGTTAAATGGTTGCATTGCTAAATGGCTGGTTTATATATTATTAATTGGTGTTCCATCCAACACTATAACAATGCAACCATTTAACCATTATTCAAACAACCGACAATCAGCAATTAACTATCAGATACTAAACGTAAAGATGAGCATAAATCATATAAGCACCAATACGTTGATTTGCCCTATAACTTTACCTGTGGCGGGTTAGTTTCATTAGAGGGAGAGGTAAAAGCAAAAAAGGCAGCACCCTATGGGCACTGCCTTAAACTGTTTGGTATAATTTTGATTTGTACTGTTCTCTTCTACTCCTTCGTCATCAGCTCAAAGCTGCGTTTTACGAAAGTGGTAAGGGCGGCACCGGAAAGCATGTTCTGCGACAGTAGCGCCAGGTCAAATGCCTGACGGGCAACAGCAGACTGGTCGTCGCCGTTTGTGTTCAGCACGCGCTGGTTCAGCGGATGGTTTGCGTTAACGGTCACGTTGTAAGTATCCGGCATATCACCCATAAACATCATGCCGCCACCACCTGTTCTGCTCATGTCCTTCATGCGGCGCATAAACTCAGGTAGTGTAATCACCACAGGCGCATCGTCCGGAGACAGAGGAGCCACCTCTACATGCATGTTCTGGTTGTTGATGGCCTGCTCATATGCAGTTTTCAGGTCTTCTTTCTCCTTGTCATTCAGCACACTCTCCTTCGCCTCGTCGCGCTCCACCAGCTTGTCGATGGTTTCGGAATCCACACGTTTCAGGGTAGTTTTCTCCAGCTTCTGCTCCAGCATGCCAATAAAGTGGCTGTCAATCACAGAGTCCAGTTTCAGCACATCGTAGCTGCGGCTTTGCGCTGCCTCAATAAAGGCGTGCTGCTTGTCGGCATCGGTGGTGTAAAGCAATACCAGTTGCTCGCTCTTGTTTGTCTGGTTGGCCTGTACCAGCGCCTTGTACTCTTCTATAGTATAGTACTTGCCTTCTGTGTTCTGCAGCAGCAGGAAATCTTTTGCTTTCTCATAGAACTTGTCATCTGAGAGCATGCCATACTTCACAAACACGTTGATGTCGTTCCAGTTCTTCTCGAATGTTTCGCGGTCTTTCTTGAAGATATCGTTCAGCTTATCAGCTACCTTCTTGGTGATGTAGGTATTGATTTTCTTCACGCTGGAATCAGCCTGCAGGAAAGAGCGGCTTACGTTCAGCGGGATGTCCGGCGAGTCGATGATACCGTGCAGCAGCATCAGGAACTCCGGCACCACGTCTTTCACCTCGTCGGTGATGAACACCTGGCGGGAGTACAGCTGAATCTTATTGCGCTGTATCTCAAAATCATTCTTGATTTTAGGGAAGTACAGGATACCTGTCAGGTTGAACGGGTAGTCCACGTTCAGGTGAATCCAGAACAGCGGCGGCTCGGAGAACGGGTATAGCTCCTTGTAGAAGTTCTTGTAGTCCTCATCTGTCAGGTCAGCTGGCTGCTTTGTCCAGATAGGGTTCGGGTTGTTGATAACTTCGCCTTCGAACTCTACCGGCACAGGCAGGAACTTACAGTATTTGTCCAGGATGTTACGAACACGCGCTGTCTCCAGGAACTCATCAGAATCCGGGGCAATGTGCAGAATCACATCCGTGCCGCGCTCCTCTTTCTGAGCATCCGTAATAGAAAACTCTGTGCTACCATCGCAGGTCCAGCGGGCAGGCTCTGCGCCTTCCTGGTACGATTTAGTCACAATATCCACACGGTCGGCCACCATAAAGGCAGAGTAAAAGCCCAAACCAAACTGACCGATGATCTGATCTTTGTCGCCGGAGGCATCTTTAAAGCGCTCCACAAACTCAGAGGCACCTGAAAAGGCAATCTGGTTGATGTACTTCTTGATCTCCTCCGCCGTCATACCGATACCGTTATCCGATATGGTGATGGTACGCTCGTCTTTGTTAACCGCTACTTTTACCTTCAACTCGCCCAGGTCGCCTTTATACTCACCAACAGCTGCCAGTCGCTTTACTTTCTGCGTGGCATCTACGGCGTTACTTACTAACTCACGAAGGAAAATCTCGTGGTCAGAGTATAAAAACTTTTTGATGATGGGGAAGATATTCTCGGTGTGAATCGAAATATTACCTCTTTCTTCCATGTTTATACTGTATATATTTTGAAAATTCTTTTATACCGACAAGATACTTTTGCGAGAGGGCTTTCAAATCCTGTTCCAGAGCGGCTGCAGCGGCACTTTTGTGACAGGTTGTCAGAATATCGGTGTAGAATTGGCAAGATTATGCCTCAAAAGGAGATATTGAAGAACATTCCGGCGGTATATGCAGTAGAAGAAGCGTCTGAAGCGTAAGTCGATAGCCTTGCAAATGCAACATTGTGGAATTAATCGTACCTTTGCCCAGGTTTCTATATAAGAGGTGCAATTCTTCCTGAAATATATCGCCCTGTTTTTGCTCCTGCTGTTCTGCAGGGCCATGGTACCCGATGCCTTTTTGCTGGAGTTGCACCCGCATACCCATACCGTACATACCGACCATACCGATACCCATAAAGCACAGGTCGGCCTGAAGCACAAGCACTGCCCTGTAGAGGATGTATTTGGGAAGCCTTACCAGGGCAGCTTTTCTTCTCTTGAATTCAAACCACTTGTACATTACACTGCCTACACTGCTTCTTATACCAGCACATGGCGCAGTGAAACCTATTCTGCTACTTTTCTCCGCGGCCCACCTTTGGCTTAGTTTTAGCTCATTGCCCACCCACGTGTGTCTGGCTATGCTGTTTGTATTCAATGCACATCAGCCCGGTAGGGGTACAATAAAGTCTTATTAAACAGCCCGCACTGGCTTGCCTGTACTATTTTGTACAGATAGCCTAACCGGGTTTAGCAAAAGCTTTTGTGGCTTTTGCTATCTATTGCTAAAATCTAAGCCGTGTTAATCCATAAATGTGTTCAGCATAGCATACTGCTGATACTCTTTTTCTTGGCTGTTCAGGTGCAGCCGGCGCTGGCGCAGTTGTTACCTCCTCCTGAACTGGAAACTGGTCCGGAGCAGGATTGTGGCCTTACCCTATCCGGCAAAGTGCTGGACCATGACTCCCGCGCTACGCTGGTGGGTGCCACTGTGTCTATACCAGGCTTGCACAAAGGCTCTGTTGCGGACGAGTACGGCAATTATCATTTTCACCACCTGTGCCAGGGTACTTACACTTTACAGGTTACTTATGTAGGGTATGAGCCGGAGACCTTTACTGTCAGGCTGGCAAATTCTTCTGTCCGGGACCTGCAGCTGCATACGGCAGCCAGAACACTGGGTACAGTAGAGGTAACTGGCCGCCACCTGCAGGAGCAGGCACAGTCGTCGCAGACACTGTCGGGGCGGGAACTGGCGGAGACGCGGGGGCTATCTTTGGCAGAGTCGCTGCGAGGCATTGCCGGTGTAACCACCATCCAGACAGGTCCTACTATTTCCAAACCCGTAATACATGGCATGCACAGCAACCGTGTGCTGCTGCTGAACAACGGTGTGCGGCAGGAGGGGCAGCAATGGGGCTCAGAACATGCCCCGGAGATAGACCCCTTTGTGGCCACAGAGATGAAGGTGATAAAAGGAGCCGCTGGTGTACGCTATGGTGCCGATGCCATTGGAGGTGTTGTGATTGTGGAGCCACAGGCTTTGCCAACTACACCGGGTGTGGGCGGCGAAGTGCACCTGCTTGGCAGCACGAACAACCGCCAGCTGGCGGCATCGGCTACTGCAGAAGGTAACTTTGCCGGTATTCCACCGCTGAGCTGGCGCCTGCAGGGTACCTATAAAAAGGCAGGGAATACCCGTACGCCTGACTATTACCTGGAAAACACAGCTTTTGAGGAGCAGAACTTCTCTGCGGCGCTCGGTTACCGGAAGGAGAAGTTTGGCGGAGAGCTTTTCTATAGCCAGTTCAACACAAAGCTGGGCATCCTGAGAGCCTCCCACATTGGTAACCTGACAGACCTGAAGTATGCCATTGAACGTGGCAGGCCAGCCGGAGCCGAAGAAGTAGACTTCACCTACGACATCGGCCGACCATACCAGAACGTGCAGCATGACCTGCTAAAGGCAAAGGCATACCTGCAAACAGGAGAGGCGGGCAGGCTGGAGTTTGTGTATGGATGGCAGCGAAACAGGCGCGAGGAGTATGACGTGCATGGTTCTGCTGCCGACAGACCGGCGCTTTACCTCAACCTGGATACGCATACTACTGAAGCTATTTGGGAGCATAAGCCTGTGGGCAACTTTACCGGTTCGGTAGGAGTGAGTACCATCTATCAGCAGAATACCCGGAAGTATAGCGACTTTCTTCCTCATTATACTGGCGTTACAGCCGGTGCTTTTGTGATTGAGAAGTGGCGGAAGGACAGGCTGCAATTGGAAGCAGGTCTTCGCTACGACTACAAGTATCTGCAGGTAAAGCGTTTCACGGCAGACAGGGAGTTGTTAAAGCCTGAGTATGATTTCAACAACGTATCGGGTACGCTGGGGGCTCTGTATGATGTGGGCTATCACTTTACCTTCGGCCTGAGTGCTACCTCCGCCTGGAGGGCTCCGAGTGTGAATGAGCTTTTCAGCAACGGCGTGCACCACAGTGCCGCTACTTACGAGACAGGTGACCCAAGCCTGAATTCAGAGCAGGCGTACAACTTTGAGGCTTCTGTCAACTACTTTGGCAATGTCAGGCTGAACGGGCAGCTAAGCCTGTACTACAATTTTATTAATGAGTACATCTACCTGTCGCCGCTGCCAAACCCTGTGCTGACGGTACGTGGGGCTTTTCCTGCTTTCCAGTACAGGCAGACAGATGCTACCTTCAAGGGAATAGACCTGAGCCTGCAGTACAACCTGCTGCCAAATCTGATTGTTGACTCTAAAACAGCCATAGTACGTGCTACGAATATCATGGCAGACGACTATCTTATTAATATTCCGGCTGACAGGTATAACAACAGCCTGCGCTATGAGTTTAATCAGCCCTCTGGCAGTAGCAGTCGCTTTTCAGATTCTTATGTTTCCGTGGGAGGTACTTATGTGGCAGAGCAGACGCGTACACCGGAGAAGACGGATGAAGACTTTGCCCCGGCGCCAGATGCTTATTTCTTGCTGCACGCAGAGGCAGGCACTACTGTAAGGTTCGGGAAACAACCGGTAGAGATAGGTATAACGGGCAACAACCTGCTCGACACTTCTTACCGCGATTACCTGAACCGTTTCCGCTATTTTGCCGATGAGGCAGGTCGCCTGCTAATGTTCCGTATCAGAGTGCCGTTGAATTTTAGCAAATCCTAAAAAATTTATTTTTTTTACATCAGCATGGTGCTGATGTATCACGTTAAACTAACCTTCACAATAATATTTTACTTATGAAAAATCTATTGAGACCTTACCTTACTGCTTTCATGATGGGAACAATCGTATTTGCTGCCAGCTCTTGCGACGGTGATGAACCGAAACCAGTAGTTGAGGAAAAAGAGCAGATTACCACCGTTACCTTAAATCTTGTACCTGAAGGAAAAGGGCAGAACGTAACGGCAACCTTCAGGGACGCAGACGGACCAGGCGGCGTGAATGCTACTGTAGAGGCATTGAACCTGGCACCAAATACCACTTATACAGGCACTGTTTCATTTTACGACGACAGCAATGCCACATCAGAAGACATAACACCAGAGATAGAGGAGGAGGGAGAGGAGCACCAGGTATTTTACGAAGTACTGAATACTGTGACTGGTCAGAACCTGCAGGATAATCTTTCTGTAACAGAAAGAAACAACGATGTGAATGGTTTGCCCTTGGGCTTACAGGCTAAGTTTACAACAGCGGCTACCAGCAGCGGAGGCCTGCGCGTTACACTAAAGCACCAACCCGGCGAGAAGAACGCCAGCAGTGGTATCGAGACAGGTGAAACGGATGTAGAAGTTACTTTCCCGGTGGTGATACAGTAAAGAATTCACAGAAGCAAAAAACGGAGGGGCAGTTATACTGCCCCTCCGTTTTTTGTTCAAAGACTCTGTGTCAATTGCTCTATAGTCTTCCCGATGCGCTTGGCCCTGGTCTCAGGTCTTTTTGCCTCCAGCACTGCCACCACATACTCCTTACGGTGCGTAAATGCCAGTTGGCTGAACTGATCCAGCAACCCCGCCTCCTCCAGCGCCTGCTGCATGTCTTCGGGGACGGTTACTGTCTTGGTTTTCCTGTCGATGCCGGGCATGTCCACTCCAAACGTAGAAGCTTCCTTCCGCTCCGTCTTGTGTTTGAACCGGAGTGCTGACCATGTATCATTTATTGCCACCTGTCTTACACCGCTATAGCCCAGAGAGAACAATGCCTCCCAGCCCTTGTCGCGGTTTAGGTTTGCTTTTATTCCGGAGGCTTTCTTCGGGTAAGCTATCCACAGCATGCCTTCCGGCTTCAGCATGGCAACAGCCTGCGGGCCGAGTTTTTCCAGCTCTTCTTTGCTTTGCACAAACAGTTGTACTGCATCATAGGTGTCCACTGCAGGGGCCTCATCTGCTCTTGTAAAGGTATATCCTGCCGCCGACAAAGCCTGGGCAAAGGCTTCCGGGGCGTTCAGGAGCAACAGATTGTGGCTGGGCTTTAACTGTAGTTTCTTGGCTAATTCAGACATGTGTAAAAAAATGCTTTTGCTGTTACCATGCTTCTCCACTAAAGGGCTTGGCCAGTAAGGGGATTGCAGACGATTCTCTAAAGGTACAAGGAATTTGAAGCGGGCTACAAACCTTCTCATACTACTGGGCTTTTATTAGCTATACCACTTTTTGAGAGCCAGTACTTATGTGAGACAATTATACTTGAAATTTCAAACTACTCTGTCTTTGGTTGATAATTAAATATATCATATACCTTACCCAGAAACTTCGGATACAATGGATCGCGTTTGAACATATTCATGTAAAAGAGGACAATCAAATCGTTTTGCGGATCAATGATATACTCGGTACCTAACAGCCCTCCCCAGGCATAGGCGGTGTTTGAAACTGCGGGAGCGGGTTTCTTTACTTCGTTATATAACTCAAAACCCAAACCAAATTGAAAGCCTTTCCCTCCTGAGTTTTGTTCTGGTAAACGGTTCACCGTGGTCATCATCTCAACTGTTTCAGGCTTTAAGATACGATATCCATTGAATTCACCCTTGTTCAACAGCATCTGACAAAATCTGGCGTAATCTTCAATAGGACCATTCAGGCCGATTGCTCCTTCACTATATGTTTGTTCGCTGCTGACTGTACCCTCGGCGTACATGGTTGAACCGGGCTCTAATTTGCCATCAACAGCACTATAAGGCTTTACAAAACGATTTAATGCTTCTGGCTGATAATACCAATCTGTATTGTCCATTCCCAGCGGTTCCAGAATGGTCTCTTTCACGTATTCACGTAAGGGTTTGCCAGAGATACGTTCAATCATATAGGCTAACATATTGGTGCTTATATGGTAGTTCCATTCTGAACCCGGGTCAAAACCAAGCGGGTATTTAACCAAAGCTAACATTTCTTCTTCCAAGTGTTTTGAATCGGCATTGCCCCCGAAACTGCGTTGGCCGTTTGGCTTTTTATCGGGTACCTGGCCGCCAAAACCCGCTGGGGCACCATCTTTTTTACCCTCGGCACGTCGAATTTCACCTACAAGTCCGGCGTTGAGCCCCGATGAGTGTGACATCAGGTGAGCAAAGGTCATGGGCGTTTCAACCGGACGTGTCTCGTATGTGCCATCTTCGTTCACTTTTGCTACAACCTGGTCAGGAATTTCAGGAAAGTATTTTGATACAGGGTCGTCAACCGCTACCAAACCCTTTTCTACAAGCGTCATAAATGCAACCGTAGTTACAGCTTTGGTTTGCGAAAACAGGACATAGTAGTCATCAATAGTAGCAGGAATTTGATTTTCGACATCTTTTAGGCCAAAAGCCTTTTTATAAACTACATTCCCACCTTTCGCAACAAAAGCGGCAACACTGTTCAATTTCTTTTCCTCCACGAAGGACTGTAGCAAAGAGTCGACGGCTGCTATTTTTTCCGTATTTACACCAAGCTCTTTTGATGGGGCATTCTGGTTAAAACTTTGGGGGAGAGCGTCTTTTTGCACCGAAACAACACTGCAACCAAAAGCAGTGGTTGCAAGCAAAACAAATACTAAATTGAGCTTCTTCATGATTAATTTAAAGTTCGAAGTTTTTCGATTTCATTGTCCAACCTGGATATTTTGACAGCTCGCTTTTTAGAAATACGGAAGAACTGTCCTTTCCTTTAAACAACCAGTTAAGCCAGTCAGTAGCCATTTTTGCAAAAGAGCCGCCATACTCCTCTCCAAAAGTTCCCATATGGCCACCCTCCACCAGGTTGGCAAAAGCAACTGGTACATGGTTAATTCTCTCGTAATCCAGAAGAGCATTGTTAGTGGCAATGTCTGATTGTCCACCAACAATATAAATGATTTTAGCATCGAGCATTTCCAATGATTTTGAACTGGCTCCTGCCATGGTCATATCGCCCATACCGGAGTTGAACATCATAAAGTTTTTTATTCGGCTATCACCCGCAACAGCTAAAATTTGGGCTCCTCCACACGACTGTCCCCCTGCTGCTATTTTATCCAGGTTCACATTTTTATAATAGTCCCCTTTTTTATTATCAGCCTGTGCAGTAATCCAATCGATAGCTTTTAGAAGCATTTTAGCATCTGTACTTTCATGTTTCCGTTCGTCTAAGGTCATTTGCAAAGCGCCAATAGCTATTACAACATATCCTTGCGAAGCAATCTCAGACAATACCCTTTCATGGTTTATAGAGGAATTGGCACATCCGCCATTGGCAAAAACTATAACAGGCAGTTTACCTTCTTTTTTTACCGCTTTTCTAATGTTCTCAGGGCGGTATACAACAAAATCGGGTAGTGATTTTTCAGATACTGCTACAGCTTTATAAAACCCGCTGCCACCATTGTCGATTATCTTAGCTTTATTTATTTGTGCAAAACTGCCAATCGTTATGAAGCACAAAACCAGCATTACAAATAAGTTTTTTTTCATTGTTTTTGATTGATAAGATCCTACTTAGCTGTTCTCTTTATTCCGTTTTTAATCAGTGTCTGTGCTGACTTACATCCGTAGTTATTCTGTTTAGCCGACCAACGGGTGTTGTAAAAACGAAACCGGACTGTCGAATATACTATATTTAATTAGGATGGTATAATTGTTCAGTTCTGATACCTGTTAGCTATCACTTCTTTGCAAATTTCACTACAAAAGCTATCTTACAAGATAGAAAAGCGACTATATACATGGCTGCCGTAAAAACATCCTCTAATAGCAACATCCTGTTTAATGCCTCTGTCATTGTGGCGGCACTCGGATACTTTGTAGACATCTACGACCTGGTGCTGTTCAGCATTGTCCGGATTCCCAGTTTAAGGGATTTGGGTGTTACGAGCCAGGAGGCACTGCTGGAGGATGGCGTGATGCTGCTGAACATGCAGATGGTGGGCATGCTTATTGGCGGTGTGGCCTGGGGTGCTTTAGGTGATAAGCGCGGAAGGCTGTCGGTGCTGTTTGGCTCTATCTTCCTTTACTCCGTCGCCAACATCCTCAATGGCTTTGTAACTTCTATTCCAATGTATGCGGTGCTTCGGTTTGTGGCAGGAATAGGGTTGGCAGGAGAACTTGGGGCCGGTATAACACTTGTGAGCGAGGTGCTGCCAAAAGAAAAGCGGGGCTACGGCACCATGATTGTGGCTACCATTGGTATTTCAGGAGCCATACTGGCTGGTTTTGTGGGGGAGTACTTTGGCTGGCGCACCGCTTACTTTATCGGCGGCGGCTTAGGCCTGCTGCTTCTTTTCCTTCGAATTGGGGTGTATGAGTCCGGGATGTTTAAGAATGTAAAAAGCGCTGCCCATGTTACACGTGGAAATTTCCTCAGCCTGTTTACAAATGCCAAACGCTTCTGGAAGTATCTGAAGTGCATCCTGATTGGTGTACCTATCTGGTATGTGGTAGGTATCCTTATCACCTTCTCGCCTGAGTTCGGAATAGCGATGGGCATGGAACAAACCGTTTCTGCAGCGAGGGCCGTCTCCTCCTGCTACCTCGGTCTTGTGGTCGGCGACTTTTTGAGTGGCTATCTGAGCCAGCGCTTTAAGAGCAGGCGTTCCATTGTGCTAGTCTTCTTGCTGCTAACGGCTGGGCTTGTAGCCCTCTACTTACTCAGCAACAGTCTGTCTTTGAATTACTTTTACTTATTATGCGCCGCTCTTGGCCTTGCCAGCGGCTACTGGGCTGTGTTTGTCACCATTGCCGCAGAGCAATTCGGCACCAACATAAGAGCTACTGTTACCACCACTGTGCCTAACTTTGTGCGTGGTGCCGTGGTACCGCTTTCCTTGTCCTTTGAAGCGCTGAAAGACGGATGGGGCCTCATTCCCACAGCAATGGTACTGGGCGCGATCACCATTGCTATTGCAGTGGCTTCTATCTTGACACTGGAAGAAACCTACTCTAAAGACCTGGATTACCTGGAGCCCGTGACGTAGCTACGCATCAGTTGCTATAATACGCTGATTAACATTACCTTAAATTTTATCGGCAAAAGCATCTTTTGGCAAGCTGAAACAGAATAATTCAGCTTGCCAGTAACAATTTAGTATGAGCAGGGTATAATTAAATATGATTTAACCAATATTTTAATTATATGAGCTATGTATAAGATTTCTACTTCCGACAAATCAGATTTAACTTTATTAGCTGTTTTGTTTTTCCTGTTGCTACTGTTTTCTTCCTGCACCGCACGGGTGGAGAAAGAAGTACAGGGGCATCAGAAAACAACAGAGGCTGTAGCGGCAGAAGAGGCTGCTGCTGTAACGGTAGCAGCTTTCAACAATACTTCTGACGAGGTTTACTTCGACTTTATTGCCAAAACATCCGGTTGCTTAGGGGAAGATGTGTGGCTGGGCGGTAAACTGGAAAGCAAAAGAAAGGTAATGCTGTCGAACTCAGGAGCTATTTTCCCGGTGAAGGAGTACCAGGTAACAGAGCTGACAGCTGTAGGATTGAGCACCAACAACAACTATGCTGTGCAGGATGAGGAGCAAATTATGAAAGGCGTGAGCAGGGGAAACGGTGTCATTCATCTTCAGCTTACAGAGGGGGAATTAGAGTTGCTTTCCCCATCCAACACCGATCCTGTTGTGCTAGCCTACGAACCCATTATCATGTCTAAGAAAATAGCAGGCACCTGGAGTTGCCCACAGTAAAGCCAACGTCTAGCTAAAACCTGCGCTAACGTAAGCTAGGTACTCATTTTAGCTACCTCTAAATGAAGCGCCGGCAGCTTCTTGCCAGCATCTGTATATCCTTCATCACCCTTACAAAGCCCTTTTTATACAGCTTCCGCATGCTTTCCGGTCTGCTACAGGTCAATCTGCAGCACCATACTGTTTAGCATAGTTTAGACGCGGCCAAGATATTACCTCACAATGACCACCTGCATAAAGGTAAACTGCGTAATTTTGTATATGATTTTATACAACATAACAGTAAACATAGAAAACGATGTGGCTTCGAACTGGCTGCAGTGGATGAAGGAGGTGCACATACCCGAGGTGATGAGCAAAGGCTATTTCCTGAACAACCAGGTTGCCCGGCTGATAAATGAGATAGACAATGGCGGTACCACCTATGCCGTGCAGTACTACTGCCGCAGCATGGCTGACTTAGAAGAGTACCAGCGCGACCATGCCCCGGCACTGGATAGCAAGCACATGGAACGCTATGAAGGCAAGTATGTCATCTTTAGTTCTATGCTCGAAGTAGTTGGCACAGACGTGGAACGTGTACAAAAACAGTAAACAGCTTTAAACCTATAAGAAAGGCCATATCCAGCGTATATAAGCTGTGCTACGGCCTTTCTTATCTTCAGGTAATCTATTTAGCTCGTAAAGTCCTGAATCTGTTGTTCAGTGAGGGTGCAGTTAATCCACTCGGCATCGAGTTCGGCACCTATGCTTTTGTAAAAAGCAATAGCGGGTTTGTTCCACTCCAGCACCTGCCACCGGAAACGTTTTGCTCCCAACTCCTTTGCATCATGCGCCACCGCCTTAAACAGTTTCCTGCCTATGCCGGTGCGGCGCATTCTCTCCGTCACTACAAGGTCTTCTAAATAGATCGTTCTCCCTTTCCAGGTAGAATAAGCGATGTAGTACAAGGCGATTCCTATGATGCCTTCTGCCGATTCGGCTACAAAAATCTTATAGATGGGGTTTTCGCCAAACCCGTCCCGCTCCATGTCTTCCAGCGTGTTGGTCACCTCCAGTGGTGCGCGCTCAAACTCGGCCAACTCCACAATCAGGGCATGCACTTGTGGCAAATCGTCGATATTGCCTTTTCTTATTACTACTTCCATTGTAATTGCTTTATGCTCTTTGTTGGTTTACTTCCCAACTCCTTAACTTTCTATATTTCTAACTCCCTCCACACAGATTTGGCCTGCACCAGTTCTTTGCCTGTTTCCTGGCTGCTGAGTTTGTGCAGGTATACGTTTTCTTCATCGGCTGGCGCTACAGCGGAAACAACAGTATCTCCTAAAACGGCCTCGGCCCGGTAAACTATGTCTATTTCCCGGAGCTGCTTCTGCTCCAATAACTCAGTGGGGAACGTGTCCAGTGCCCACTGTATGTACCTGGTGTTTGTGACGTGTCGGTTCAGGTCAATATCGTGCCAGCGAACCGGTATCTGCTCTTCATACGCAGCCTCCTGCAGTTGCGGCAGCTTACCTTTCGCAAAGGGCAAAGGTTCCTCCGTCGGTGCTACTTCCAACGCTGTAATAAAATCAGGCAAGGATACTAACTGGCGTTTCACCATATCCATGACCAGCCACACGCTTGTCGCCTGCCCCAGTAGTTCCTGGTTGGTACTGTAAATCCGGAAGTCTCGGTGCATAAAGATACGCTCCCGCCCGGAGGCCCATGTCGCCACGGTTATTTTCTGGCTATGCTCCGGGTAGCGGAACATTTCCACGCGCATGCGCTGCAGCACCCAGGTCATGTCGTGCTTCAGCAGGTCATACATAGATATGCCGAGGGTAAAGGTATTGTCCCAGGCAGCTTCGTGCATGTAGCTGACCAGGGACGGTAAGGTGGCCTGCCCCCGGTAATCTATCTCATTGGAGCGAACGGCAAAGCTGCTGGTGCTTCCTGTTGCTTTCATAGTTTAAGGTTAGTGGCCCGCTAAGTTACGCAAGATTAGCCGCCGCGGCCACTTCTGCTGAATCTAAAAAGGAGCGGCACGCCTGTTGCCGGGTATGCCGCTCCTTTCTGAGGTTCTTCCCCCCTCAGGAAAACAAAAAAACCGCGCTACCTTATCGGGTAGCGCGGCTATACTATAAGGATATATTAAAATCCCTTATTGATTCTGATACGGGTTCAGGCCCATATTTTTGTAGATAAAGGCATACGTATCAGCATACTCCTGAATAACAAGGGAAGTGGGCTTTCCGGCACCGTGTCCGGCACGCACATCCACCCGAATCAGGTATGGGTTGCCTGGAGCACCTTTTGCCTGAAGCTCTGAGATAAACTTAAAGGAGTGTGCCGGCACCACACGGTCATCGTGGTCAGCTGTTTTTACCAGCGTTGCCGGGTATACCACACCTTCTTTGATGTTGTGCAGCGGAGAGAAGCCATACAGGTTCCTGAACTGGGCAGCATCGTCTGAGGAGCCATACTCCGGTACCCACGCCCATCCAATCGTAAACTTATGGAAGCGCAGCATGTCCATTACACCCACAGCCGGTATCGCCACTTTGGCCAGCTCAGGGCGCTGTGTCATAAAGGCACCCACCAGCAAACCGCCATTAGAACCACCGGCCACAGCCAGTCTTTCGGAGGAAGTATAGCCCTGCTCAATCAGGTATTCTGCAGCAGCAATGAAGTCATCGAACACATTCTGTTTGTTTGGCGTCATGCCGGCTTTGTGCCAGTCCTCGCCGTACTCGCCGCCACCGCGCAGGTTTGGCATGGCATACACCCCGCCGTTCTCCAGCCACAGCATGTTGGCAATGCTAAAGCTTGGTGTAAGTGAGATGTTAAAGCCGCCATAGGCATACAGGTAAGTTGGGTTCTGGCCGTTCAGCTCCAAGCCTTTCTTGTGCACAATAAACATAGGCACTTTGGTGCCGTCTTTTGAAGTGTAGAACACCTGCTTTGTCTCATAGGCATCGGTACTCACGTTTACCTCTGTTTTGCGGAAGAGCGCTACCTTGTTGGCCAGTACATCGTAGCGGTAGATGGTTGGAGGAGAAGTGAAGGAAGTGAACGTGAAGAACACTTCGGTATCCTCTTTCTCGCCGTTAAAGCCGCCTACAGAGCCAATGCCCGGCAGTTCTACGTCAGTTAGCTTTTTGCCGCTGTTATCATAAACTACTACCTGGCTGGTGGCGTCTTTCATGTAAGTTGCAATGATGCGGCCTCCTGCCGTAGACACGCCCGTAATCACGTTCTCGTTTTCAGGCACTATTGTCTTCCAGTTCTGCTCCTGCGGCTTCTTTGGGTCGATGAGGACAAGGCGGTAGCGCGGTGCGTTCTTATTGGTCTTCACCAGCAGCTTATCGCCCATGTTATCCACCACATCATACTCAGACTCAAAGTTCTCCACAATAGGTTTTATGGTTGACTTCGGGTCTTTCAGGTCTTTGTAGTATAGGGCATTGGCACCGCTGGCTCCCTCTGATACATTCAGGATCAGGAAGCGCTCATCATCAGTAGTCTGGCCGTAGAAGTTGCGGAGCGCATGCTGCTTGTCTTCATACACCAGTTTGTCCTGGCTCTGTGGCGTGCCCACTTTGTGGTAGTACACTTTGTGGAATTCGTTCTTATTCGCCAGTTTGTTGCCTTCTGTAGGGGCATCGTAGCGGCTATAGAAGAAGCCGTCTTTGTACCAGCTCGGACCAGAGAACTTTACCCACTCCAGCTGGTCGTCCAGCTTTTTGCCGGTAGCCGCCTCCATCACATGGTAGGTGTTCCAGTCAGAGCCGCCGCTGGAGGTGCCATAGGCCACATAGCGGCCATCCTCAGAAAATGCCAGTCCTGTAAGCGCTACTGTTCCGTCTTCAGAAAGCTTGTTCGGGTCGAAAAATACTTTTGGCTCTGCCTCCAGTGTTTCCTGCACATAGAGCACGCTCTGGTTCTGCAGTCCATCATTCTTATAGAAGTAGTACTTGCCGTTTTCCTTGAAAGGGGCGCCATACTTCGGGTAATTCCATATCTCGGTCAGGCGGGACTTAATTTTGTCACGAAAATCTATGTCGCTCAGGTACTCCTGCGTTACCTCATTCTGCTCCTCAATCCACTCTTCTACCTCCTCGTTGTGCGTCTCCAGCCAGCGGTAGGGGTCTGCAACTGAGGTGCCGAAATAGTCGTCGGTATGGTCAATCTTTTTGGTGTCAGGGTAATCTAAATCAGTCTCAGCCGGAGCAATGGGGGCCGCGGCCGTGGTAGTGTTTTCTGTGGTCATGCCAGTAGCGGTTGTATCGGTTTGTGTTGACTTACATGCCGAGACGGCCGTTAAGCCGCCGGCCAGCAACAATACTGTTGTTTTCTTCATAAGGGCTACGCCTGTTAATTTGTTTAAGGTATAGTGAAATAGAATCGAACAATATACGCATTTTTACTCAAAACAGCTTTGGTGATGCCTGTGCAGCTGTTGTTGTGAAGGACGTCTTGCCGCTGAAACACAAGAGATTAAGGACTAAAATTTCTGCCACCATACATGTGCAGACATTGCTTTTAGCTTTACATTTACCAGCTTTGTTTGTTTATACAGTAGCCAAAATTGCTAATGGCAAGTATAACAGGGGCAAACAAGAAGCGAAAAGTATATGACTGAAGAGCTGGAAGACGAAAAACTGCTTCACAAATTCGAACAGATAGCTGACCGGCTGTCAGAGAAGGGCTATGCCATTGTAGACAATTTCCTGGAGGCGCAGGAAGTGCGGAACCTTCTGGATGTGCTCACGCACCATCAGGAGCAGGGAACCTTCAAGAAAGCGGGCATCGGGGCTTCAAACCAACTGCAGGTAGACAAGGAGGTGCGTGGAGACTACATCCGCTGGATTGAGCCGCAGAACGCGCTATCCCCGACACAGGTGTTTCTGGACCGCATGAATGAAGTGATGCGCTACATTAACCGCACCTGCTACCTCGGCCTGAAAGACTATGAATTTCACTTTACGGTATATCCTCCGGGCTCCGTGTACCAGCGCCATATCGATCAGTTTAAGACAAACGACCACCGCAAGCTGTCTTTTATCTTTTACCTGAACGAGGGCTGGCTGCCCGAGCACGGAGGCAACCTGCGCCTGTACCTGCCAAAGGAAAACGGGGAAGAGGAAGAAGTGGATATCCTGCCGATTGCCGGCCGCCTGGC
Organism: Pontibacter toksunensis; assembly: GCF_042686245.1. Lineage (NCBI taxonomy): Bacteria > Pseudomonadati > Bacteroidota > Cytophagia > Cytophagales > Hymenobacteraceae > Pontibacter > Pontibacter toksunensis. The sequence continues at coordinate 329,693 of NZ_JBHUOX010000003.1, forward strand.
CTGTTTCCGCGCCGACCTGATTCCGCACGAGGTATTAGCCGCCACACGCCACCGCTACAGCCTCACCGGCTGGATGCTCGACCAGTTGAAGGAACTGACGTTTTTGTAGAAAAGGAAAACGACCTCGCAGGAGCTGCGCACGCTGCGAGGTCTTAAAGCTACTGCCCAAAGTTAATCTCTGTGCTGTCGCCGATGTTGAGGCTGTGGCTGAAGCCTTTGAAGGAGGCATCGCTGCCGATGATGGAGTCTTGCATCACGGCAAAACGCAGCTCAGAAAAAGAGCCGATAATAGAGTTGCTCAGGATGCAGTTCTCGATGGTGGCATTATCTCCAATCGCTACGTTAGGGCCGATAATAGAATTGTAGATGGCGCAGTCGCTTCCAATGCTGACAGGCGGAATGATAATGCAGCCCGGGAAATGCTCGCCCAGGTTCTGGTTCCGGTGCTTCTGCCGGTTCAGCAGGGTGGCATTTGCTTCCAGCAGCGTTTCTTTGCGGCCACAGTCAAACCAGTGGTCCACACTCCACGTCACCATCTTCTCACCTTTCTTCACCATGTGCATCAGCGCATCGGTCAGCTGGTATTCGCCCTGTGTCCGGATGTCCTCGGCCATAATATACTCCAGCGATTCCACCAGTTTTTGCGGCTGTACAATCTTATAAAGACCAACCAGAGCGAAGTTGGACTTCGGGATTTTCGGTTTCTCTACCAGTTTGGTGATAAACTCATCTGTACCCACTTCCGTCACACCAAACAAAGATGGCTTGGCCACTTTCTTCACACCCAGAACAGAATAGGGTGCTTTAATGATGGCAGCCAGGTCTACGTCCACAATAGCATCGCCCAGCATAATCAGCACGCTGTCTTCCTGCGCATAGGTATGGCGGGCAACCCACAGCGCATGGCCCAGCCCTTCCCGCGGCTCCTGTACCACAAACTCAACACTAATCTGCGGGTACTTGCGGCGCACATAATGCTCTACTTTCTCTCCTAAATAGCCAATCACGAAAACAAAATCCTGTATACCTGCCTCCAGCAGTTTCTCAATGATATGACCCAGAATAGTATTATCCGCCACAGGCACCAGCGATTTTGGCTGTGTATGCGTGTGTGGTCTTAATCTTGAGCCTACGCCTGCTACCGGAATAATTGCTTTCATATATGATACGTTTCCTGCAATATATTAAAATATACCTATCAATTCAACGGAAGCTGCTACATCAGGTTCACACATAACCGGAGAACAAAGGAAGCAGCAGGCGAATGATCCCTATGGAACAGTAAAAGCCCAGCCCCACAATTTAACCGCCTGAATCGCCTTCCATCAAACCTGTAATTTCCATTTTTGTTAAAGCTCACAGGCTCTCATCAAATAAGGCAGTACATGTTATTTTCTTCATGTTTTACTGTCCTGCTTAACGCAGCTTTCGTAAATTCGTACTGATATCGCCTGCAACGGCTAAACGTAACGTATATAAAAGCTTACTAACACCCAATTATGAAGAAACTGTTTTTTTACCTGATCGGATTTGTAATACTGGCCTCTCAGTCCTCCTGCGGCTACAACACCATGGTGCAGAAAGATGAGACGGTAGAGGCCCAATGGGCAAACGTGCAGAACTCTTACCAGCGCCGCGCTGACCTTATACCCAACTTGGTAAACACGGTGAAAGGAGCCGCCAACTTTGAGCAGGAGACCCTGACACAGGTGATAGAAGCCCGTGCCAAGGCTACCAGCGTGAACATCAGTGCGGATAACCTGACACCAGAGAACATTCAGCAGTTCCAGGCGGCGCAGGGGCAACTGTCCGGAGCTTTATCGAGGTTGCTGGCTACCGTGGAGGCTTATCCGGAGCTAAAGGCAAACGCAAACTTCCAGGAGTTGCAGGCGCAGCTGGAGGGCACCGAAAACCGCATATCGGTAGAACGGCGAAAGTTTAACGAAGCTGTGCAGGATTACAACACAACAGTCCGCTCGTTTCCGAATAACCTGATGGCCGGCGTGTTTGGCTTTGAGAGAAAAGGCCATTTCGAGGCAGAGGCCGGTGCTCAGACAGCTCCAACCGTACAGTTCTAAGTTGCTGGTTGCTACCTGTTGACTTTTGTATGAGAACGATGCGTAGCAACCAGCTATCAACAACCAAACTATGCCAAGAGACACGATAACCGCAGCCGACGAGAAAAAAATAATCGCTGCCATACAGGAAGCCGAAAGTAATACTTCGGGTGAGATACGGGTGCATGTGGAGAGCAATTGCGAGGGCGATGTGCTAGACCGCGCCACAGAGGTATTTGCTGAGCTGCACATGCACCAGACCGAGCAGCGAAACGGAGTGTTGTTTTATGTGGCTCTCGAAGACCACCAGTTTGCGGTGCTGGGAGATGCCGGTATTAATGCTATTGTGCCGGACCATTTCTGGGAGGACATCACAGCGGAGGTCATCAAAGACTTTAAGCAGAAAAAATACGCGGAGGGGCTGGCAAAAGGCATACTCATGGCGGGGCAGCAACTAAAAGCGCACTTCCCTTACGACACCAAGGGCGACATCAACGAACTGAGCGACGATGTCTCGTTCGGAGACTAACCATACATATGAAGCACATTTTATTCCTATACTTCTCTCTCCTGAGCTTCACTGCTCTTGCCCAGAACAGTGATTTCCCGCCAAGGCCTAACCCGCCCCGCCTGGTAAACGACATGGCAGATATGCTGAGCGCTGAAGAAGAGCAGGCGCTGGAGCAGAAGCTGGTAAATTACAACGATACCACCTCCACACAAATTGCTGTGGTCACCCTCAACTCTATCGGGGGCTATGATGCAAACCAGTATGCGGCCGAGCTAGGCGAGCGTTGGGGAGTTGGCACCGGCAATAACGACAACGGCCTGGTTATACTGGTGGCGAAAGATGAGCGCAAGGTGGCCATACAAACGGGCTACGGCATGGAGGAGTATGTGCCGGACGCTATTGCCAAGCGCATTACGGAACGCACCTTGAAGCCTAATTTTCAGAATGGCGCCTACTACAAAGGCCTGGACGAAGCTACCGGCCTCATCATTGGCCTTGCAAGCGGCGCTTACCAGGGAGATCCTACAACTAACAGCGGCGGTGAAGAAGGAGGCCCTTCCATCATGTTCATCATCATTATTGTCATCCTGATCGTGTTTATCATCTCGCGGAGAGGCGGCGGGGGCGGAGGACGTGGTCGCAGGGGATACTCCCGCACCTTTGGCGGTCCTATAATTGTACCAGGGGGCTTCGGTACCTTCCGCACGGGCGGCGGCATGTTCGGCGGCGGCGGTGGTGGCTTTGGAGGCTTCGGCGGCGGTTCGTTTGGCGGCGGCGGTGCCAGCAGCAGTTGGTAACCGGAAGCAGGAAGTAACGCTAAAAACAGCAGAAGAGGTGATAGCAGGAGAAGCAAAGTCTCCTGCTATCACCTCTTCTGCTATATACCGCCCATATTCGCTGCAAGTATAGACAAGATACTTACCATGGCAACACCTGCACCAAAGCCTGCAGCCGCTTTGCCTATTTTGCGACGGTGGGCCTGTTCTCTATATGCCTTCTGGTAAACAGGGTCTTTCTGTAGATGGTGGTTTGGGTTATCATCGGTCTCCACGTTGGGTTTAACGGCAGAGACAACGGTGCCAGTGGCAAAGCCAGCCAGGGGGCTAAGGATAGTAGAACTCATTGTGGTCCAGAAAACACCCTTCCCCTTATAGTATGCCTTTGCATCCAGCTTTGCCTGTAAAATGAGTTCCTGCCTTTCCTGTAGTTCAAGCGCTTCCTGCTCATAGCTGATTTCAGGGGGAGTTGCTGGTTGGGTGGCATACATCCGCTTTACATGCGCTACCTCCTGGCGGGGCAAGGTGTAGGCAGGGCCACCTACATCGCTCAGGTAACGGTAAGTAACCGAGTCAGCTCCTATGCGCATTACTTTGCCAACAATTTCGTTTCCGCTTTTCGTCAGAATAATATCCTGGGCGCATACCGCTGTAGAAAGGAGGTATAAGGGCAGCAGGAGTATGGATTTTAATAATAATGGCATGGGGAAGCACAGGTAAAATTTTAGGCAGCCAGGCTTCTGGCTGTTTTGCATTGCTTACGGCTGCCACAATATTTTGATATAAATATTCTTGACTACTGTTTAAACGCAATATTCAATGATTTGAATGCATGGTGGTTTTGTCATATTTAATCCCGGCAATGGTAGGGTTTTAAAATAATTTTTTTCTTTTTTACCGTTATAGGAACTTAGTAGCCTTTAGGCTTCTTTAGAAGCAGAAGAAAAGATCTATGAGATTATTCAGGGATAGCACCAAAACGAAAGTGATAGTAGGTTTCGGGCTGGCGCTGAGCATTGTGCTTGCAGCCATCTACCTTACCTACACCAGCTTTACAAAACTGCTAAACTCCGTGGACGTGCTTTCCAGGCCTAACACGAAGTTAGCGGAAATGCAGTTTACCCTGGCCACTATCTCCACTGCAGAGAGCTCCATCAGAGCCTATACCCTCACCACCAAAGAAGAGCACTTCAAGGCCTACCTTAGCCACCTCGACACGATTAAAAGCCAGATTGACTCCCTGCACTTACTCGTGCAGTACAATCCGCAGGAAGTAGCGCAGGTAGACTCCATTGCCGCTTTGCTTAAGGCAAAGCAGGAAAGCCTGGAAAGATATGTAGCGCTAAAGAAAGAACAGCAAAGCCTAGACTACTCGGCCAAAGCAATGCGCCAGATAGCCTCCACGGTAGAGGAGCAGCCGCTGGCCACCACCATCAAGCAGCACACCACCACTACCATCTCCGACAGGCTGACCAATTTGCCGCAGGATACGCCCACGGTCGCGCCGGAGCAGGAAGCGCCCAAAGAGGAAAAACGCGGATTCCTGAACAAGATATTCTCAAAGAAAGAGAAAGAAGAGCCCAGGCCAGCGCCGCCACCGAGGGTGATTGTGCCGCAGCTTAATGTTACCCAGGAGATAAAGATAGACACCAATGCTACTGCCCCACCGGCAGCTCCCCTTGCCAAGGTGCGCCGTATCCTGCACAACGTACAGCGGGAGTCGGACCGGAAAAAGGAGCAACTGCAGGCAAAGGAACTGGCGCTGCTGCAACAGGACAAGCAAATCATGGATCAGGTGCGTCATATGATGTACAAGATGGAGCATAACGAGCAGGAGCGCATGCTGCAGAATTCCTGGAACGCCAGAGCAGTGGCCAAAGAGACGTCTATGGTGCTGTTGCTGATAGGCATTTTCGGGCTGGTTGCCGGTGTTGCCTTTATCATACTTATTCTCCGCGACATCACGCGCAGCAACAACTACAAAACAAAGCTGATAAAAGCGCAGAAAGAGGCAGTACAACTGGCCCGGGCAAAAGAGGCTTTTGTGGCGAACATGAGCCACGAGATGCGCACGCCCCTCAACGTGATCCTGGGCTTTTCGCAGCAGCTGCGCCACACGCCACTGCTGCCGCAGCAGGAGGAGCACCTGCAGGCGGTGAACGGAGCCGGCGAGCACCTGCTGCACATTGTGAATGATGTACTGGATCTCTCAAAAATAGAAGCCGGAAAGCTGCACATTAACCATACAACCTTCAGCCTGAAGCAAATGCTGAAGGAGGTGGAGCAGGCATTTGCTTTGAAAGCCTCCAGCAAAAGAGTGCACTTCCTTTTCCGGGCCGACGAGACAATTCCGGACACGCTGCAGGGTGATGCCCTGCGCCTGAAGCAGGTGCTGTTTAACCTCGTGGATAACGCCATTAAATTTACCCACCAGGGGCAGGTACTTGTGGGCCTCAGGCTCAAGAGTATACGCCGCACCCGTGTGGTGCTGAGCATCGCTGTGTCAGACACGGGAATAGGTATACCAGAAGATAGGATACAGGATGTGTTTGGGGAGTTTAACCAGGCTGACAGTTCTATCCTGCGCAAGTATGGCGGCACCGGGCTTGGCCTTTCTATCAGCAGGAAATTGGTGGAGATGCTGGGCGGTACCCTCTCTTTGCACAGCGTAGTTGGCAAAGGCACCACCTTTACGTTTGTGCTGCCGCTACAGGTAAGCAAAGAGGCCTTGCCTGTGGCCCCTGACATTGCGCCAGCCCAGTCTACCACGTTCCAGGGGCTTAAGGCCCTGGTTATTGATGATGATGCCTATAGCCGTAAGTTGTGCGAACTTATACTAAGCAGGTGGGGCATGCAGGTATACCTGGCAAATGATGGGAAAGAGGCCATGGATCAGGTGCAGCAGCACCAGTTTGACGTGGTCCTGACAGATATACAGTTGCCGGGCGTCAGCGGTAAAACAGTGGCACGTAATATCCGCAGGCATGACAAGGAAGTGCCCATTTTAGCACTTACAGCGAACATCCTGAGTAACGAGGAAGGCTTCTATGATAACACAGCTATAACCGGGCATCTTCTCAAGCCATTCACGGAGCAGGAACTGCATCAGAAGCTGACAAAGGTGCTGCCGCCAATGCCAGCAGCTCCGGAGCCAGCAGCGTTGCCGGAAGCCGTTGTGCCGCTGCAGCCATCCGGGCAGTTGTATGACCTGAGCGAGATGCGCCTTTTCACCGGAACTGACAACGAGACGCTGGTTGCTGTACTGGAGGTATTGCTGGCCGACCAGCAACAGAGCCTGGAGGACCTAAGCGCGGCCGCTGCAGAGAAGCAGTGGGAGAAGGCAGCCAATGTAGCGCATAAAATGCTGACAGCCTTTAAGCATCTGAAAGCACATACTGTAACCCCGGACCTGCTGAAACTGGAGCAGGTTTTACATACTGGCAGAAAAGGCAGCGATAGCTTACAGGAAACAGTGGCCAGGATAAAGCATAACACGCCTCTGGTACTGGCAGCACTGCAGCAGGAGGTAGAAAGCCTTGCAGTGGAGACCCTGCAGCCTCTGCCACAGAATTATTAATCAGGCATCAATATTATAAAGTTTCAGCTTGTTGTAAAGAGTCTTCCGGTCGATGTTCAGTAAACGGGCTGCTTTGGACTTGTTATACTTCACCCGCTCCAGCATCTGCAGGATCATCTCCTTTTCGTTGCGCTCATTTATACTCTTCAGGTCGGTTTCAGAAGTGGTTACAGGGGCAGCTGCAGGAAGTTCCTCATCTCTCTGTACTTCTGTCGCTGCTGCAGGAGAGTAGCTCCTGATTTCAGCAGGCAGCTCCTGCAGGGTTATCATGTTGCCTTTTGCCAGCAGCACACCCCGCTTCACCACGTTTTTCAGCTCCCGCAGATTGCCAGGCCAGTTGTAGGCTTCGAAAGCATCTGCTGTTGCTGTATCAAGGCCAGCCACGTTTTTCTCCATCTCCTGGTTTGCCTGTTGCATAAAATAGTTGGCAAACAAGAGCACATCCCCATCCCGGTCGCGCAGTGGCGGCACATTGATTTTGAATTCATTCAGGCGATGGTACAGGTCCTCCCGAAACTGCCCGTTTGCCACAGATTGTTGCAGGTCTTCGTTGGTGGCTGCCAGCACCCGCACATCCACATCCAGGTCTGTTGTGCTGCCAATCTTACGTACTTTCCGCTCCTGCAGGGCCCGCAGCAGCTTAACCTGAATCTCGTAAGGCAGGTTTCCGATCTCATCAAGGAATATGGTGCCGCCCTCGGCCGCCTCAAACTGGCCCTGGGTGTCTTTCATGGCTCCTGTAAAGGCTCCTTTCACATACCCGAACAGCTCACTTCCCGCTAACTCTTTCGACAGGGCACCACAGTCGATGGCGATAAAGGGCATATGCCGGCGTTTGCTGCGCTCATGAATCATGCGGGCTACATACTCCTTGCCAGTACCACTCTCGCCTTCTATGATCACAGACAGGAAGGTAGGGGCAACCAGGGTAATGAATTCTTCGATTTGGGCTGCTTCAGGACTTTTACCCTTCACAAACTGCGTGCCGGCGGCCACGGAAGCAGGCGCTGCTGTATCTTTTGCCTCTGCTTTTTTATGCAAGGCATTCTGTATAACCAGAAGTGTTTCGTCCGGGTTTATAGGCTTTGTGATATATTCAAAAGCTCCCATCTTAATGGCTCTGACAGCCGTACGGATGTCAGCATAGTGCGTCATCAGAATAACGGGAACATTTTCAGCAAGCACCTTTATCTGGGGCAGCAGCTCTAAACCATCCTTGTCAGGAAGCCTGAAGTCGGTCAGCACTAAGTTGAAAGACGTTGCCCTGAGTTGGCGCAGTCCGTCATTGGCAGTAAAAGCAGTTTCTACATCGTACTGCTGCCTTTTCAGAAAAGACTTTAGCATGAGGCAAAACGCCGGATCATCATCAATTATTAATATTTTCGGCATAGACATGTACAAAATATTGCAGCTATCTATGTAGCAAAGCAATATAGCATATAAGTAACGTCAAAGTTACACTGATTGTTCTATACTTGCTTGCACTTGTTTGATATTGCCTGGCGCCGGAATGGAAGTGAATAAGTTGTCGGGGATTATGCGATTGAATTATGGTAATTTATTGAATGTTATTACGGATTTAAAAAAGAAAAGCCCCTGCACTTGCAGAGGCTCTCAGCCAAGGAAACTGAGCTTTCTTATACGTTGTTCTTAACTATAGTACTCCTAAGCGAAGGAAGCAGCTATGCTGTTTACAAACCTTTAATATTCTTCCAGGCAGAAGGCCGGGCAACAGTTGTTATTTCTGTTTTTTGGTAATCCTGCTTATTCCTGACCGGCGCCTTCCACTGACATTCCTTCTTCGTTAAAACGGGCAATTGCGCGCTTCTGCTCAGCGTTGGTGAACAGTACTTCATAGGTTGGCCTCGCTGCTGCAACCGGAGTTACTTTATAGATCTCACTCACCTGCCATTCTTTCAGCACATTGCTTTTAAGGGCTTTTTTTACACCATCAGGCAGTTCTTCGGCAGTAATCTGCAGCTTCCCTGTTTCCAGCTGCACTTGTTCTGTTGCCTGAGGAAGCTGTGTAGACGGAGCCTCAGCAGACTGAGCCCGGGCTTCTATTGAGAACATGCCGCATGTTGCGATAGCAATTGCCAATACGGTTGCTTTTTTCATCTTGATTTGTTTTTTCCACGGGCAGTATGCCCTTCCTGCATTCCTGTATGGGATAACTGTGCCAGAATAAAATTCTAAGTTGTAACATCCTGTGCTTTAATGTACTATTATTTTAGTAACTATTTCTGGTATTATGAGAAGCAGCTAAAGTTGTAGAAACTTTCTACACATTATCCAACAACACCACAAAGTGAGCGGCAGGATGACGGTGTAAGTGCAGAAACAGAAACAATTTACCTCCTCTTCACTTATAGTAAGGAAGCAGTTGCAGTAGCCACCGTTTAACTTCTGTTGCTGAAAATTATTTACCTTTATAGCATGAGCGAACCACGTAAGAAACTGTTTCTGTTAGATGCCCTGGCTCTGATATACCGGGCGCACTTTGCCTTCAGCAAGAACCCGCGCATCAACTCCAAAGGCATGAACACCGGCGCTGCCCTTGGCTTTACAAACACACTGGTAGAGGTGCTGCAGAAAGAGCAGCCGACTCATATTGGTGTTGCCTTCGACTCCGCCGCCAAGACTTTCCGTCACGACAATTTTGCAGAATACAAAGCCAACCGGCAGGCGATGCCGGAGGATATCTCCATTGCTATACCTTATTGCAAGAAGATAATAGAAGCCTTTAATATTCCGGTGCTGATACTGGATGGCTACGAGGCCGATGATATTATTGGCACCATGGCTTGCAAGGCTGAAAAGGAGGGCTTTGATGTGTACATGATGACGCCTGACAAGGATTACTGCCAGCTCGTGACCGAGCACGTTTTCCTGTACAAGCCGGCTTTTCTGGGTAACGCCGTCGATATACTGGATGTGAAGAAGGTGCTGGAGAAATGGGAGATTGAGCGTGTAGAGCAGGTAATCGACATACTGGGCCTGCAGGGTGATGCCGTAGACAATATACCGGGTATACCGGGCATCGGTGAGAAAACAGCCAAGTCGCTGATTCAGCGCTTTGGCTCTGTGGAAAACCTGATTGCCAATGCCGACCAACTAAAAGGGAAGCAAAAGGAGAACGTGATTAATTTTGCGGACCAGGGAATGATGTCGAAGGAGCTTGCCACCATACATTGTGATGTGCCGCTGGAGTTCAGCGCTGAGGCGCTCCTGTACAATGGCCCGAACGAGGAGCAGGTGACAGAGCTGTTTGCGGAGCTGGAGTTCCGGCAGCTGGCGCAACGCGTATTGGGCCAAAGCCTGGCTTCGGCCATCACGGCACCCGCCAGCAAACCAGCGCGTAGAGGTAAGTCTTCAGATCAGAGCCAGACTTCCCTGTTCGGAGCGGCAACTGCAACAGAAGACACAGCTGTGGCAGTGGAAGAGCAGGCACCGGCAGCACTGCAAAGCATCAACACCACGCGGCACGATTATCACCTCATCCATACCCCTGAACTGCGCCAGAGCCTTGTAAAGTACCTGCTGAAGCAGGACGAAGTCTCCTTTGACACCGAGACTACCAGCGTAGACGCCATCACAGCCCGTCTTGTAGGTATGTCATTTTGCTACCGCGCTGGAGAGGCCTATTATGTGCCTGTGCCAGCCAACGACCAGGAGGAGGCGAAGCGCATCGTGGCAGAGTTTAAGCCGGTGCTTGAGAACCCAAACATTGCCATGATAGGCCAGAACATCAAGTATGACATCCTGGTGATGAAGAATTATGAGGTGGAGGTTCAGGGGCCGATCTTTGACACCATGCTGGCGCACTACCTGCTGGAGCCCGAGATGCGCCACAACATGGACGTGCTGGCAGAAACTTATCTGAACTATACGCCTGTACCTATCACGGATCTAATTGGACCAAAAGGAAAGAACCAGAAAACGATGGCCGACCTGGAGCCGGAGGAAGTGAAGGATTATGCCTGTGAGGATGCTGACGTTACGCTACAGCTGAAGTATTACTTTGAGCCGCTGCTGCAGGAGCAGGGCCTGATGAAGCTTTTCCGGGATGTTGAGACGCCGCTGGTGCAGGTAATTGCTGATATTGAAAAAGAAGGCATCAGCATTGATTCTGACGCACTGGCTGATATATCGCTGCAGCTGGAGTCTGAAATTGCAGGCATAGAAAAGCGGATTTTTGAGATTGCCGGGGAGCAGTTTAACATTGGTTCTCCGAAGCAACTGGGCGAGATACTGTTCGATAAGCTGGAGCTGCACGGCAAAAGCAAGATCAAGAAAACCAAGACAGGCCAGTATGCCACCGGTGAGGAGATACTCTCTAAAATAGCCAGTGAACATAAAATTGTGCGCCTTATACTGGAGCACCGCGAGTTGTCGAAGCTGAAATCTACTTATGTGGATGCGCTGCCGCAACTGGTGTGTTCGTTAGACGGAAGGGTGCATACTTCCTTTAACCAGGCAGTAACCGCCACCGGCCGCCTTAGCTCTACCAATCCGAACCTGCAGAACATTCCTATCCGGACGGAGCGTGGCCGCGAGATACGCAAGGCTTTTGTGCCCCGCAACAACAAGCACCTGATTATCTCTGCCGACTATTCGCAGATTGAGCTGCGCATCATGGCTGACTTCAGTGGTGACCCTACCATGAAAGAAGCCTTTAAGAACGGTATTGATGTACATGCCTCTACTGCCAGCAAGGTGTTCCACGTGCCACTGGGGCAGGTAGACAGCGAAATGCGCCGCAAGGCCAAAATGGTGAATTTTGGTATCATTTATGGCATCTCCGCTTTTGGCCTGGCCGAGCGCCTGATTATTCCGCGGCGGGAAGCAGCAGACATTATCGAGGCTTATTTCCAGGAGTTCCCTGCTATAAAGGAGTATATGGACAGTACCATCGAGAAAGCACGCGAACTGGAGTATGCAGAGACACTGCTGGGCCGCCGCCGCTACCTCCGCGACATTAACTCGCGCAACCAGACGGTGCGGGCTTTTGCCGAGCGTAACGCTATTAACGCTCCCATTCAGGGAACTGCCGCCGACATCATTAAAATAGCGATGATCAATATCCAGGATTACCTGAAGCAGGAGAAGCTGCATACGCGCATGATTCTGCAGGTGCATGATGAACTTCTTTTTGATGCCCCAAAAGAAGAAGTAGAGGTTGTAACGCCGAAGATTGTAGAACTGATGACAAACGCCTTGCCGCTGAGCGTGCCAATGGAAGTTGGCCTGGGCGTAGGCGAGAATTGGCTGGAGGCACATTAATTCCTGACACAGCATATTATACCCAAACAAAAAGGAGCTACCTCTTCAGTAGCTCCTTTTTGTTTGGATTGATTTGTGCAGTTCAGCCACAAAAAAAGCACCCCAACCTGGGGTGCTTTTTAGTATTTACTTTAAACTTAAATCTTTACGGGAAAAGAACCGCACGATACTGTGTCTCATCTACTGTTGGCACATTGGCCTTGTATTTCCCATTTATAGCCTTCAACATTTCATTTGCAACAATGGCATAGCCTCTCGGAGTTAAGTGCACACCATCCAGAGAGAAAAGATTACCGGAAATGAATGCAGGCGAGTAGACAACATTGTTGTTTCCAAAACCAGCCTGAACAGTATTAAAGTAGCTGTTAGCATCCCATAAAGCAAGGCCTCTGTTTGAAGCTACTGCTCTTATAATTTCGTTATAAGAGTTGGTAGCAGCCTTCACCGCATTTTGCTCATTGGCATCCAGCAGCAGAGCGCTTGGCCATGGGTTTCCTGCTGAAAAACCAAACATCTGAGTTGTATCAATGGCATAGGTTAGGAGCAACTGGGCTAAAGTACCTCTCACAACCGGATTGTCCTGGCTAGGGCTCACCTGTCTTGCTAAATCTCTCCAGTATTTACCTGTTGGCTGGCCCAGCAAACGAGCATATGGTGCACCTGTCAAGGTAAAAAGTACCCCATCCTCAGGTGCGTTTATTTCAGCTGGCTTGAACACAACTCTTTCCCTGCCAGCGCCAGTAATCGCCACCATTCTCGATATGTTGTTCGTGGTAAGGGTGTTTTTGATGGATGGTCCAACTGTTGTGAAGAATGGTATACCCGATACATTAGGAATTGTCACCAGTATACCCTCCTGCCCGTTGGCAGTAAGAGCACCCACCAGTTCAGAGTAGTTTTCATCGAAGGTGTTAACCGGCGTAATGGTGTTAGATGTCGCGGTAGAAGCGCCTCCTGATGTAGCATAACTAAGAACATCGTTGTTTCCGAGCCATAAGCTAAAGAACGTGTGGTCTGTAGACTGCTGCACACGCTGTAGGTACGTCTGGAACGCCTGGCTTTCCGGTGTGATGCGCTCGAAGTAAGGGTTGCCCTGTGCGCTGCCGTATCCTTGTCTTTTAATGTCTGCCACTTTCAAACCTGGCACGCCTAAATTCTGAACCGGGTCAGTAAACTTTGTGAAGAGTACTGGGCTTGCACTTCTGATAGCACGGTTTTCGGTAACCATCTCTGTTTCAGGAGTACCAGATGCAAGGCTTATAAGCCGAAGATACCCGGAGCCGTTTCGCTGCTCTTCTGTGAAAAGAGGCTGAACAAACTCTCCTCCACCTACTTCTTCAAACTGATCTGCAAGTATAGCAGGGTATGAGTTAAGCTGACCTTCACGGTATAGTCCGTTATCCTGAAAGCCGGCTGTAAGCGAGTTACCAACGGCCAGGTACTTTGAAAAGTCAGCCTGACCTGAACTTGCGGCTGGGACGTCTATTTCTGGATCGCAGCTGGTAAGTAACAAACCAGCAGAAAGGGCAAGTAAGCTGGATTTATATATAAATGTTTTCATTCTTATGGGAAATTAAAATTTGAAATTCAGACCAACACCCGGGATATAGGCTACAGCTTTGTAAGTACCGGAGATACCACCGGACATTGCACCCGTGTCAGTTCTTTGTTTCTTATTGATGTAAAGGAAAGAGGCATCGATGCTGAGATTGTCAGAGACAGCGAAACCAACACCGGCAGAAAGACCTAAGGCGTCAGCATCTGGTGTTTCCGGAGTAAGGTAGCCTTCCTGAACAGGAGAGCTGTCATAGTAGGCGCCGCCACGCAGAGCAACTGCATCAGAGAGTTTGTATTCAGCGCCTATACGGTAGATGTAGGCATCCTCGTAATTACGGGCGCTCTCAGAGAAGTTAGCACCGTTCACCTCTGCTGAGTAATCGAAGCGAAGGCTCTCATAAGCGCTCCAGCCTACGCGGCTCACATCAACGGCAACTGTTAATGCCTCGGTCGGATTGAAGCCTACACCCAACGTAAGTGTAGAAGGCAACGGAAGCTGCGCATCGAACTCAGTGCCTGCCGGAAAACGCGAGCTAATAGACTCGGCAACAGTGAAAGTTGCATCGCCGCCTTCCACTTCCATGTCAACCTTTGAGCGGTAGTTTAGTCCTATAGAGAATTTCTCTGATGGTTTGAAGAAGATACCTGCATTAAAGCCCATTCCGCTTGCATTACCGTCCAACTCAGCTCTGCCATACTCGCCCTGCTGATTCTGCACCGGAATGCTGCGCTGCAGGTTTACACCGCCAACTGCGTATACAAAACCAACACCTACACCAATCTGGTCTGTGATCTGGTAGCTTAGTGTAGGCTGAATGAATACAGCCGTTAAAGAAAGTTCATTCAAGCCAAAACGGCCACTCCACTGGTCACCCCAAACTACAGAAGAACCAAAAGGCGTGTAAACACCCAGGCCTGCCTTCAGTTTATCGTTGATACCAAATACACCATACACCTGGAAAGGATTTCCAAATGGGTTGTCTGTCATGGCCTCCACGCCGCTAGGCTCAGGAGCTCTATACGCGATTTTGGAAATAATGCCAGAAGCACCAATAGTCACTCCGTTCTCCCGCAGGTAACTCATGGCGCCTGGGTTAAAGAAGATGCTGGATGTTCCTGTTTGAATACCAGTACCTGTGTGGCCCATGCCAATTTGGCGCTGGCTGGCCAGGTTTACCTGATATCCTCCGGCCATGGCTGATGCCGAGAGTAATGTACCGCTTAACAAGGCTAAAATTTTACTTTTCATAAACGCGAAATGTGTTGTATTGTGATGGTTAGTCTAAACAAATATATCGCTAATGCTGCTACTGGCAATAGCTTTTTCAAATATTTTTCATTTTGAGTCGAAAAATAGGAGAGTAGGCCGAAACAGTGCAAAAAAATACTGATTTTTAGCACCCAGGAATAGGCTTTTTTAGAGTTATTTTCTTGCCTAAATGGCTTTTTGGCTGACAATGACGCTGTGAATGAGGCCTCTGTAAAAACTAGTGTCAGATTCTGTTGCCTTAAATGCTAAGGATAAAGTATAATTTAATCCTGCCATTTCGTCTATCTTATTCTGCTGCGCTACGTTTAGAAATCTTCGGAATAAGAGAAGAAGATTATGTACGATGTTATTATAATAGGAGGCGGCCCGGCCGGACTGAATGCGGCGATGTTACTGGGACGCTCCAGGCGAAAAGTGGTTGTTTTTGACGGTGGTCAGCCCCGGAACCGCTGGGCCAGGAACATGAATGGCTTCCTGAGCAGTGACGGTGCAAAGCCGGGAGAGTTTATACAAAAGGGCAGATCAGAACTTGTAAAATATGGTGTTGAACTGAAGCAGGTGGAAATAGCCTCTGCCACGCATAGCAAAGGGCAGTTTGTAGTGAATGACAGAGAAGGCACCGTATACCATTCCCGTAAACTGTTGCTGGCTACCGGCTTAAAAGATGTATGGCCGGAGGTGGAAAACTTTGAGGCATTCTACGGCAAAAGTGTACACCATTGCCCCTACTGCGACGGCTGGGAAAGCCGGGACAAAGCTATTGCCGTGTACGGCAAAGACCGCAGTGGTATTGGGCAGGCACTGGCCATGAAGAACTGGAGCGATGACGTGACGCTATTCACTGACGGCACTGACGAACTGCAGCGCGATGACCTGGAACTGCTGAAGGTGAATGAAGTGCAGGTTGTGAAAGAGAAGATTCTACGCCTGGAAGGTGAGGATGGGAACCTGCGGCATATTGTATTGCAGGGTGGTGAGAAGCGTGCGCAGCAGGCAATGTTCTTTTCGGAAGGTACAGAGCAGCAATCAGACCTGGGAGAGATGCTGGGTTGCGAGTTTACCAGCGATGGTGTTATAAAGACCCGCCGACTGCAGAAGTCTAACATACCAGGTCTTTACGTGGCCGGAGATGCCGCCCGCGATGTGCAGATGGTTATTGTGGCAGCCGCAGAGGGTGCCAAAGCGGGTATTGCCATCAACATGGAACTACAGCAGGAAGACAGGAAGAAAGTGGGGTAAGCCAGTATAGGCTAAGCAGAAAGCGCTACTTCTCTGGTAAAGCCTGGGGAGTAGCGCTTTCGTTTTGCGGTACCGACTGAAACAAGTGATCCCGCAGGCAATAGCGATAGCCGTGCACCAGCAGGTGCATTTTCAGGTTTTCCACAGCTATGGGCTCGTTCTCCTCAACGTCCCGGGTATTGGAAAAACGAATTTCGCTGGCATCTATAATAGTCACCACACCTGAACCAAACACTTCTACCTGGTCTCCTTCCTTAATGATGATGCCTGTTTCTTCACTTAGCCCAATGCCTACGTATTCGGGATCGTGGGCTACGGCATGGGCCAAACGTCCAAAGCGGCCGCGCTCTGCAAAATGCGAGTCAATGTATACATGTTTAATAAAGGAGCACCCCTTCGTGGTCTTCATCTCGCCCTTGATAAGGGAATAATGGCCATAGCCGTTGTAAATCATACGGTCAGACATGACAGCTGCACCAGCGCTTGTGCCCGATATGATGATGTCTTCGGTGCGGTAGCGGTAGCGCATGATGTTGAGTAGTTCCGTGCCATTCAAGAAGTTGGCAAGCCGCACCTGATCCCCGCCTGTAAAAAAGATAACGTTCGCTTTGCTGATGCGCTGTATATTGTCGGCTGTATCGGCAGGATGGTCTTCATCTATATGCATAAAGCGGACGTTGCTGCAGCCTAGTTCTTCGAACGCCTCCTTATAGGCATTTCCAGAGTCGATCGCATCCAAAGCTTGTGGAGTGGCTGTGGCTATCACTTCTATGTGCGAAGTCAGCTCACATATATTAGATCGGATCAGCTTTATCAGCCCCTCGTCATCTCCTCCCCCCAACGCAATCAGCTTACCTTTCACTTGTTCCATAGTTCATCTATACTCAAAGATTTATCTTATACTATGTATCGTGCTGTCAGGTTGGTGCAATAATAGGCTCTGCTGAATTTTATGCGCTTTTATACTTGTATGTTAAGGCAGCAGCTCCTCCTGTGGAGAATGTGCTACCCGTTCCGGTACGGTGCCGTCAGGTAAGTGCCAAGGCCGCTGCCGCTCAAAAGGCATCAGGAAGAGGTGCTTCACAGATTGTTCCTTCGGATCGCGGTAGGCCGGCACGCCGATAGTAATTTCGTCCTGCGGCACATTCAGGCGCAGCGATTGGTGCAGGCGGTCCCACCACGAGAAGATGACGGAGAAGTTGCTGTTGGTTTCCCGGGCTACAATGGAGTGATGGATGCCGTGCATGCGTGGCGTAACCATTACCTTGCACAGTTGCCGCTCTACCTGGTAGGGTAGCCTCAAATTAGAATGGTGAAAGGCAGTGCAGCCCTCAAAAATGACTTCATAAAAAAGCACCAGCGGCGCAGGCACGCCAAGCAGCGCTATAGCTACACTTCGGTAAGGCACAGAGGCAATGTTCTCTCCAACATGGAAGCGCCAGGCAGTAGAAAGGTCCAGGTCTAGGTCGATGTGGTGCACGTTATGGAAGCGCCAGAGTATGTCGGACTTGTGCAGCAGCACGTGCCACAGGTAATTGGTATAATCTAGCAGCAGAAAACCAGCGGTATAGCGAACCCATTGCGGTAGCCCGAGCCGCTTCAATAGACCAAACCTATGTTTGTTAGCCAAGCGTGCCGCGGCAAACATAGCTGGTACCAGCAGCAACCGCAGCGCAGGCAGAGCGGTGGCAGCAACACTGCCATTCTCCAGGAGTCGCTCAGGCCTGGGGCGTGTGCGGCTGCGCAACTGCCGCTTTGTCTCCAGTAAAAAAAACGCTGCCGCTGCCACTCCTAGCAGCGGCATGCCTATTTTATCAAACTTCGGGAACAGGATTCTCATCTCCTTTAGCTACCGCTAAAACCAAGGCTATGTTACGGCTCTGCCTGCTGCTGCGGGCAAAAACTGCAGATAAATTAAGAGGAGCAGCATGAGCAGCTGAAAACAAAAAGAAGAAATATGTTCGGTAGCGAACAATCAACTGTTCGGCACCGGACAGTTCAGACCATTAAATAAACCATGCCTTATTTCATAATTAATTGAAAGTCAGAACGTTATTTGAATTGGCACGTTAAATGTAATCAAACAATTATAAATAAAAAAAATTATAAAGCGCTGAAGCAACCTTTTGACCTAAGGCGCTATCTATTAGAGCAGAAGATAAATAAAATAAAAACCTTTAAAACGTACGGCCATGAAAATTATAATCCTTCTTTCCGCTTTCTCATTCGGTTTCGGTGCCAATGTTAAAAAGTCAGCAGATGACTTGAAAAGCATCTCTTCAAGATATGAGATGAAACTAAACCAGAATGAGCTAAAAAGATACCAGCAACTCCCTAACCTGCTGCCAGAAGTAGAAGTTATTGCTCAAAGCTAGTAGCCTCTGCTTTATTGCCAGACCATTTAAGATATTAAAACACGCTGTAAAAAATAAAACTATGAAAATTATCGTTCTTCTTTTCGCCATTGTACTTGCCTTCGGAGCAACCCTTGTGAAATCAGCTTCAGACAAGGAAGAAATCAGCACCAGAAAAGTGCTGAACGAGTACAAGCATAACGGCAACATGCTGCCGGTTGTAGAAGTTACTGCTCCACGAGCCTGATTTTTAAAATTGGAATTACCTGAAACGATTGCCGTTACCGCCACTAGTCAAAATACAACTATGAAATTCATTGTTCTTTTATTCGCTTTGCTTGTTGCTTTCTGTTTTGCCTGTAAAGACACCCTTGACAAGCGAGAACTCCTGGCAGAGCGCCAGCAACTGCTGGCCAGTGCTGCTACGCAGGAAGTTCCAACACATCCCCAGGCTACTGCTGTTATTTAGCCTGGGGTTGCAAAAGCACTGCCGTCTCACTTCCCCTCCAGAAACAGTAATAAAAAAGCTATGTTACAAAAGCTGTGCTTTTCAGCATAATTATCAGGTGCTTTAAGCGCTTCTTTATAAATGAGAGTTTCTGCATGCGCTATTGCGCCTTGTAAGCCTATGTTGCATTGCATGCTTGTATTACCTTTTTTTTCAATAGTGCCTTCTCTAACTTTGTATTGATTTAGCGGAGAGTGCGCGCGGATACTGTTTCAGTGCCAGCTTTTTAAAGTTGAAAGGCATGATAGGAGGCTGATGCAGAGCAAAGCTTAAGGCCGGTTCTAAAATTTCGGCAGGCCTCCTGGATGTTGCAAACACCGGACGTACGGGCAGTGCTGACACACACACGATTCTTTCAGCTTAATTCAAATCAGCAGGTATGCTGGTTAATAAGATACAGGCAGGAGCGGACCCGCTTTAGAAAATAAACAGAAGGGAAAGAGCTATATTCCTTTATTTGAAAACCAATTCAACAATGTTTGGTGGCAGGTTAATACCTGGTTAAGCTAGAAGTGGTTGTGGCTTCCCCTGCTGCAGCGCTCTATGAAAACATACTTAAACAGCATCAAGAGCCATAAAAGGCTTGCTGCCAGACAAAGCTCAACTTCTGAATAAAAGCCCGGACCCCACCGGGCTTTTTCTTTTTTCAACGGCTTCCTACTGGTGTTTTATGTTGCAGGCAGGGCTAGTTGTCGCCTTTGTCTTTGAAGATGTCGAAAATGCCGGGCTTGCCGTTCTGCTTCTTCTTTTTCTTGTCGTCCTGCTTGCCGAAAGGCCACAGGCCCTTCTTCTCCTTCTTCTCTTTTATCAGGACGTAGCGTATAGAGATGCCGGAAGAAAGCTGAATCCAGTCGTCGTGGTTGATGTGGAAGGCAGGCTTTACGTCGGCGGAGAGCAGGAAAGGCAGGCCGTTCACCTTGTACTCAACACCCAGAATCACGTCGCCTCCTGTAAACACGCCCCTGTCTTTGAGGTTGCCAACATGCGCACCCGCGCCCAGGTAGTAGTTAAAGCGCTCGCCCAATAGCGGAAAGTGCCGCTCGTACAAACCTGTCAGGCTGTAGTCACGGGAACCAACGGTTGCAATTGCTTCTATGGTGCCCCGGTCATGTAGCTTCTGTTGCAGGGTCAGGCCAAAGCGGTCGCTCTCTATGCGTGCGCCGGCGGCCGTTCTGTACTTCTGTGCCTCACTTGCAAAACTTATCCCGCAGAGCAGGCATCCTATCAAAAATAATCTTCTAAACATACACCAGGGGTGAACTTCTCCTTTGCAGTGGCAGCAAATACCTTACCTGAAAAACCAGTACCAGGTTTATTTCAGGAGGGTTTTGCAGCTGCTCCTGCAGTGTAAAATCTTGCTATTTGTTTTGTCTCTGAAATTCAGTAGTTTACTTTTCCGATACAGCGCCTTAAGAAACCAAAACCATGAGAAAAAAAATATGTTGGGGGCCTGCCGCGTTTGCAGTTGTTGCCCTTTTTGCCGGCTGCCAGAAAAGCACCACCAGCGAAAACCAGACAACGGAGCCGGTAGCCAGGACCTACACCATTGAGCAGTTCATGAACACCACCTCCATCGGTGGCAGCGACTTTTCACCTGACAACTCAAAAATACTTTACTCCAGCAACCAAACGGGCGTTTACAACGCTTTTGAGGTGCCTGTAGCAGGAGGTGAGTCGCGCCAGCTCACCAACTCAACGGACAATTCGGTGTTTGTGATATCATACTTCCCCAAAGACGAGCGCATTTTATACTCCAGCGACAAAGGCGGCGACGAAATCACGCACCTGTATGTGCGCAACCCGGATGGAACCTCCAGGGACCTGACACCGGAGGCGAAGGCAAAGGCATCGTTTGCAGGCTGGAGCCACGACCAGAACAGCTTTTTCTTCCGCTCCAACAAGCGTGACCCAAAGTACTTCGACTTGTATGAGATGGACCTGCAAAGCCTGACGCCAAAGCTGGTGATGCAGAATGAGCAGGGATTTGATGTTGCCGCCATTTCCAGGGATAAAAAACATGTGGCGCTCACAAAGGGCATCAACACCAACAGCAGCGACATGTACCTGTACAACACAGAGACAAAGCAGCTGAAGAAGCTAACGGATCATGCCAAAGATATAAAATACAGCCCCCAAACCTTTACGCCTGATAACAGCAAGCTGTACTTCCTGACGGATGAGGAAGGAGAGTTTATGGCGCTTAAAAGCTATGACCTTGCCAGCGGAAGAACAGAAAATGTGGAGAAAGCCGACTGGGATATTATGTATTCTTATTTTTCCCGCGATGGCAGGTATCGCGTGACCGGCATCAACAACGATGCCAGCACTGAGGTGAAAATATATGATACAGCCACCAACCAACCGGTGCAACTGCCGCAGGTGCCGGCAGGGGATATAACAGGTGTCAACATGTCGGATAACAGTGAGCTGATGACGTTTTATGTGAACAGCCCAACGTCGCCCAGCAACCTCTACGTGTACGATTTCAGCAATGATAAAACCACCCGCCTGACCGACACGATGAACCCGGAGATTGATCAGGCCGACCTGGTGAACGCGGAGGTGATCCGTTACAAATCGTTTGACGGGATGGAGATACCAGCCCTGCTGATGAAGCCGAAAAGTGCCAGTGCTGACAACAAGGTGCCTGCGCTGCTTTGGATACATGGCGGTCCCGGTGGCCAGTCGCGCCTCAACTACAGTGCCCTGATGCAGTACCTCGTGAATCATGGCTATGCTATACTGGCCGTCAACAACCGTGGCAGCTCCGGCTACGGCAAAACCTTTTACGCCGCC
The DNA here is from genome assembly GCF_042686245.1 of Pontibacter toksunensis. NCBI lineage: Bacteria > Pseudomonadati > Bacteroidota > Cytophagia > Cytophagales > Hymenobacteraceae > Pontibacter > Pontibacter toksunensis. Next base: position 351,621 of record NZ_JBHUOX010000003.1, read on the forward strand.
GACGACCTGAAACATGGCGATGTAGACCTTAAAGACTGTATTGAGGCAAAGAAGTACCTGGCCGGTACAGGCTATGTGGCCGAAGATAAAATTGGAATAATGGGCGGCAGCTATGGTGGCTATATGGTGCTGGCAGCCCTGGCCTTTACACCGGATGAGTTTGCTGTAGGCGTAGATCTTTTTGGCGTAGCCAACTGGCTGCGCACGCTGCAAAGCATTCCGCCGTACTGGGAGGCTATGCGGGAGTCGCTATACAAGGAATTAGGGAACCCAGCCACCGACTCTGCCGCGCTCTACAACAAGTCGCCGCTGTTCTTTGCAAACCAGATTGAAAAGCCACTGATAGTGCTGCAGGGCGCCAACGACCCACGGGTACTGAAAGTAGAGTCAGATGAGATCGTAGCCTTGGTGAAAGCCAACAACGTGCCCGTGGAGTATGTGGTGTTCGATGATGAGGGCCATGGCTTTGTAAAAAAGGAGAACCAGATAGAAGGCTACAGCGCTATTCTGACCTTCCTGGATAAGTGCCTGAAAGGAACCACCAAGGCTGCAGGCGGTAGTGCCAGCAGTAAAAAATAATTGGATCGGGGCGGCCTGTCTATAAGAGGCTGCCCTTCTTCTATAGCTGTATAAACTTTACTTAATGTTGATTTATGCAAGAACTGGACGAACTCACGCAGGCACTGTACCAAAGCATCAGCTTTGAGAAGGGGGAACAACCAGACCTGCCTGGCCTTGGAAGCTTATTTTATGAAGGAGGCAGGTTGATCAATAACAATAAAGACCAGCCACAGGAGTATACGGTGCAGCAGTTTATCCAGGTGGTGGAGGAGCAAATTGAATCCGGGAGTTTAGTTGCATTCAGGGAGCAGGAGATTTCCTCGCGAACAGAGGTATTTGGTAAAATTGCGCATCGCTTCAGCACCTATGAGGCCTATCTGAACGACCTTGGGGCAGCGCCTTTTTCTGTAGGTATCAACAGCATTCAGTTTATGAAGGTGAAAGACAAGTGGTATGTCTGCTCCATGGTCTGGAACGATCAGCAACAGGACAGGCTTATACCAGCCAAGTACTTTGAATATTAGTAGTCGCTCCGGAAGCCGCGGGCCGATTTTTTCTCTGCCTGCCGTTTCTTGCCCTCCAGCCTTTTTCTGACACTGGCCCGGGATGGCCTTGTTGCCTTGCGCTTCTTCTGCTTCGTGAGGGCCTGCCGCAGCAGCTCGTAAAACCGGCTGATGCTGGTTTCCTTGTTCCTGAGCTGAGTGCGCTCTGTCTGGGAGACTACCTGCAGGTAACCCTCACTGTTAATGCGGTTGGCCAGCTTGTCCTGAATGAGTGCCTTCTCCTCCTCTGTCAGTACTTCTGAGTTCTGCACATCAAACCGCAGCTCTACCTTAGTGGCTACCTTGTTCACGTTCTGTCCGCCGGCGCCCCCGCTTCTGGATGCCTGAAACTGCAGCTCTCTTTCAAAATCCCTGTCCTGTAAATTTGTCATAGTATATATGGATACCTGAAATTACCTCATTCGGATACATTTTGTAAAGATAGTGACTGGCAAGTTTCCAAAGCCCCCTGCCAATACGTACACGTCGGCCCTTGCCTCTACTCATGGCACACGGAACAGGTTGTACAGCACAGTCAGCCTAGCATATCAAAGTCCATGCTATAAAGGACCGGCTGCTAAAAGACTGGCAGGCTTTGTTTTTATATCATCTTGCTGGAGATGGCCGTAGTAGGAGGTAAGCATTGAAAAATATTTTGTATACGCACTTTTGCAACCTCAAACTAAGAAATACAGACTTTATGATAAAGATAGGATACCAGGCATCGCACGAGCAGTTTAAACCCAGCGCTTTGCTGAAATATGTACAACGGGCTGAAGAAGCGGGCTTTCAGAGCTGCAACTCCTCCGACCATTTCCACCCGTGGAGCCACGAACAAGGCGAGAGTGGCTTTGCATGGTCGTGGCTTGGCGCTGCGCTGCAGGCTACAAACCTTCCCTTCAGCGTTGTAAATGCCCCGGGCCAGCGCTACCACCCTGCCATTATCGCGCAGGCGGCAGCCACACTGGCCGAGATGTTCCCCAACCGGTTTGACATTGCGCTGGGTACAGGACAGTACCTGAACGAGCACATTACAGGCACGGTGTGGCCTGTAAAGCAAGACCGGAATGCACGCCTGAAAGAATGTGTTGACATTATACGGGCGCTTTGGGCTGGTGAAACCGTGACCCACCATGGGCTTGTTACAGTCGAGGATGCAACCCTTTTTACACGGCCTGCCACGCCACCAAGTATATTAGGGGCAGCTATCACACCAGTGACCGCCGAATGGGTTGGAGGCTGGGCAGACTCCCTTCTGACTACTGCGCGCCCTCCAGAGGAACTGAAAAAGATGGTAGATGCTTTCCACAAGGGTGGAGGAGAAGGAAAACCAATGAACCTGAAAGTAGAGATATCGTTTGCTGACTCAGAGGAAAAGGCGCTTCAGGGCGCTTATGATCAATGGCGATCCAATATTTTTAGCAGCAGTGTGTTAACAGAACTACGCACGGCCAAACAACTTCAGGAAGCAGCGCAGGTGGTCAAAAAAGAAGTCATGAAAGAGCATGTGCTGATTTCAACAGACTTGGGGCAGTACCAGGAGTGGTTCCAGCAATACATTGACCTCGGCTTTACACAGCTTATTCTGCACAACGTAAACCTGGAACAGGAGCGCTTTATAGATGTTTTTGGAGAGAAGGTGCTGCCCCAACTGGCGCGTTAGCCAAAACCCGGGCAGCAGGTAAATAAAAATCAAAGTATGAAATGGTCGCTTAACCTTGGTCGTATTGCCGGAATAAAAATACTGGTGCACTGGACTTTCGCGTTGCTGCTGGGCTGGGTTGCTTTTACCGAATCACAACGTGGCAGCGACCTTCCAACTACCTTGCTGGCGATAGGGTTTATCATTGCGGTGTTTTTCTGCGTGGTGCTGCACGAGCTGGGGCATGCGCTCACAGCAAAGCGTTACGGCATTAAAACGAAGATGATTACGCTACTGCCTATAGGAGGTGTGGCCAGCCTAGAGAGTATGCCCCAGGACCCGAAAAAGGAATTGCTTATTGCAGTAGCCGGACCCGCCGTAAATGTGGTGATAGCCTTCATTCTCTGGCTGGTGCTGCCTTCGCTGGGCAGTTCTTTTTCAGAGGAGTTCTTTCTGCGCATCACCCCAGCAAACTTCTTTTACCTGCTGCTTTTTGTGAACGTGGTGCTGGTGGTGTTCAATGCCATTCCTGCCTTTCCGATGGATGGCGGCCGGGTGCTCCGGGCGCTGCTGGCCTTTAAACTGGGCCGGGTGCGGGCCACTCAGATTGCCGCTAACTTAGGGCAGTTGCTGGCCATCGTTTTTGTCTTTATTGGTTTCATGTCCAACCCTTTCCTGATCCTGATAGGTGCTTTCGTGTTCTTTGGAGCTTATTCAGAGAACATACTTGTGCAGCACCTCGATTACCTGCGCGGCCACAGCGTGCGCGAAGGCATGATGACGAACTTTGTAACCCTGGCCCCAACAGAAACGGTGCGGGAAGCATTAAACAAGCTGCTGATGGGCTCTGAACATGAGTTTGTTGTTGAAAAAGAAGGAGCCGTAGTGGGCACCCTCACCCGCTCTCAGTTAATACAAGCCGTAAAGGAAGAACAGATGCAAACCCCGGTGCTTGAGATAATGTCTGCGGACGTAAAAACATTTGATGTACACGACAAGCTTTCGGAGGCTTACACAGAACTTCAGAAGACCCGCGTTCCGCTCTATCCTGTGCTGGAAGACGGCCGCCTCGCCGGTGTCATCAACACAGACAACATCAACGAGTTCATCATGATAAAATCAGCCCTGACGCATTGATTGCTGATTGTTTTGCTGCTCCTGCTGATGCTTCAAAGAAGGGCTAAGTACAGATACATCAGTTCAAACTGCTCTGTGAAATTTACTGCCAGCTCGGAGGGAAAGTGACTACGGCTTCCATGTGAAGCGCCGGGTGCAGCAGGGCTGTTTCATTCTATAGTTGCCTTCGCTCGCGTCCCGCGAGTGTGAGGGATAATTGAACCTCTGGCCCAGTCGCTTACAGACTCGACATCATTTTTAGACACATGTTTGAAAACTTACACCAGTAAATGCGCCAGTAAAATGGAGAATTAAATAGCGCTATCCCCTACAGCTCCGAACAGGAAAACGCGCCCCCGCGGGAGTGGAGCGCAAAGACTGTGACTATGGGAAAGGTAACCCACAAATCGCTGGATAAGCTACTCCTACGCCAGCTTAGACGAGTTAAATATCCATAGCAGGTATCTGTTACAGGTTTGTTTCTCGTTATTTTTCACTTCAATAAACTTCCCTTTCACGCGGCAACCTCTAACTTATACTCATAACTACGAAAATAATCGTATATTAATTTCCTTTTACGAAAATATTCGTATATACTTGTAAGGCAACATTTGCAGAATATAACCATCTATGAACTATGAATCCAGAAAAATTACCTAAACCCACGGAGTCGGAGCTAGAGATACTCCAGGTGCTCTGGCAACATGGGCCAAGCACGGTACGCCTGGTGCACGAGGAGCTGAGCAGGACAAAGGAGGTGGGCTACACCACTACCCTAAAGCTGATGCAGATTATGGCGGAGAAAAAAATGCTGGAAGCTGACAAAACAAGCCGCTCCCATGTTTACCGCCCCTTGATGGAAGAGGAGCAGACCCAGCAGCAGTTGCTGGACCGTTTCATGGATGCGGCTTTCAGAGGGTCGGCAAGCAAGCTGGTGATGCAGGCGCTTGGCAACAGCAACACATCAAAAGAAGAACTGGACGAAATCAGAAACCTGTTAGACAAACTGGAAGGAGGTAAAAAATGAACTATGTCACAAGCTTTTTCTCAGAAGCCCTGGTGCAGGCCTTCGGCTGGACGCTGCTGCACTCGCTGTGGCAGGGAGCCTTTGTTGCGCTGCTGCTGAGCCTGCTGTTGGTGCTGCTGCACAAACAGAGTGCTAACGTGCGGTATGCGTTTTCAGGTAGTGCCATGCTGGCGCAGCTATTGTTGTCGGCAGGTACTTTCTTATACTATTATAGCGCGTCACCCCAGTCTGCGCTACCCAATGAAGCCGCTTTAAGAGGTACAGCAGGAGCCTTTCATGCCGCAGAAGTAACGGAGGCGTCTGTTCATTCGTCGTTCTGGGCAGAGCCTTTTGCGGTGGCACAGGTATACTTTGAGCAGCACATGCCGTTGCTGGTCAGCCTCTGGCTGCTGGGAATGATGGTAATGGCCATTCGCTTTATAGGTGGGGTTGCCTATACACAGCGCCTGTGCCATTACAGAACTACTCCGCTTGGAGCAAACTGGCAGCAGAAAGTAAAGGAGATAAGCGAAGCAATAGGTGTAAACAAGGCAGTGCGGTTAGTGGAGTCGGCCTTAGTGCAGGTGCCAATGACAATCGGCTTTGTCAAGCCTGTTATCCTGTTGCCAATGGGCGCTGTGGCCGGGTTATCACAGGCGCAGGTAGAGGCTGTACTGGCTCATGAGCTGGCGCATATTCTGCGGAAAGACTACCTGGTGAACCTGCTGCAGTCTGTCATGGACATGCTGTTCTTCTATCATCCGGCGGTGTGGTGGATGTCGGGGGTGGTGCGGGCAGAGCGGGAGAATTGCTGCGACGACATGGCAGTAGCTATTTGCGGCGACACCCTGACCTATGCTCGTGCCCTGGCAGAGATTGAAGCCATGCGATTACCGGCTGCCCCTCCTGTAGCTCTTGCTTTCTCGGGCAAGCGGGGAACGCTTATGAGCCGCATCAGGCGCCTGGTGGGGCAGCAGTCGCTGAAGCCTACTTTTTCCGAGGGCTTTGCGGCTGGTTTAGTACTGGTGATGGGGTTACTGGTGCTTTCCTTTGGTGCCATGGCCGCCCTGAAGCCACAAGGGGATCAGGACGCTGCCTTGCTTCAGGATAAGGCAGACGGCAAAGAGGTGCTGAAGGCAGTTGATGAGGGAGATACCTTCAGTAACGATGATGCAGGTGCTTTTGTATATACCGTGCAGGATTCAGCCGGGAAAGCGCGTGACATCGTTATCATCAAGAACAAGAAGGGAAAAGTGCAGGAACTGTATGTAGATGGCAAGCGCATCCCAAACAGGCATTTAGATGATTACAAAGAGCTTATTGACCAGCGGCTGCAGGCAGTAGAAAATGCCCCGAAAGCAAACCGCAGGGAAGTAACGCAGCAAATGGAGCAGGCTCGTGCGGCAGCCTCAGAGGCGCGACGGAATGTCCGCAGAAATTACTCTTACAGTTACAACCACGCCAGCGGTGACAGCCTGGTGCCACCACCTCCCCCTGCACCACCTGCGCCAGCACCAGCACCTCCTCAGGTAGCCCCAGTGCCTGGAGTAGCACCTGTTCCTCCTGTACCTCCAGTTCCTCCAGTGCCACCTTTGGTTCCATTTGGAGAAGATCAGGAAGCACAGAGAAAATATAAGCAAGAGATGAAGGCTTATGAAGCAGAATTGAAGTTCTTTGAGCAAGAGATAAAAGCCTATGAGGATGAACTCCGTGCAAACGGGCTCCTGAACGGAGCGCACCAGAAAGCCGTAGCGGAAAGGCAGAAAGAACTGGCGCAGCAACAGACGGCGCACTTGCAGGAAATGGTTCAACACCAGAAAGAACTGGCCCGGCAACAGGCAGATGTAGCCAGGCAGCACCAGAAGATAGCTCAGAAGCACCAGCAGCAGTGGGAGAAGATAAAGGAGGAGTTAGTAAAAGACGGTGTGATCAAAAAAGGGGATGACAACGTAAATATTCAACTCAACAACAAGGAGCTTTACATCAATGGTAAAAAGCAGCCTCAGAAAGTGTATGAGAAGTATAAAACGCTGATGAATGTAGAACGAAACGATTCCTCCAGCTTCAATTTCCAGTATAAGAGCAACTGATTTTTACCCGGACAGTGTACCAGATGCCCGCCAGCTTTTTCAGTTGGCGGGCATTTTGTTTAATTTAGCCGTTTGTAGGAGGCCTGTACCTATATTTGAGACTTCGTTTCCCTACATGAGGTTTTTTTCGTAAGTATGAGTCGCTGAACTTTTTCTAAACAAATAAGCCTCCATTTGTTTCATAAATTATGACCTGTACCATTTCACATGAATAAATTACCCGGACTTACTGCAGCTACTCCCCGCACAGAAGTTTTGCTGTTATTCTTCGCGCTGCTGTTTTCTTTCCGCGCTTTCTCCTCCGACCGAGGGCATATGCTGCCGCTAACCCTAGAGGAGCGTGTTAACAAAGCAGATATGGTAGTGGAGGGAGAGGTTGTATCACAAAAATCATTCTGGGATACGGGCCAGAAAAATATTTACACCTCCAACCTTATTCGGGTATACAAGTCCTTCAAAGGAAAAGTAGAAAGCCAGTTGGTGGAGCTGATTACGGAAGGAGGCTCTATTGGCCTAAAAAAACATGTTGTGTCCACGGCCCTGCAGCTACGTCCGGGGCAACAGGGCGTGTTCTTCCTGAAGCGTCAGCAGCAGTTGCCACGCTCTCCCGGCAGCCAGTACACCAGCACTATGGCCTATGGTAGCCAGCAGGGGTACGTGAAGTATGACCTGGCCGGGAAAAGGGCCATCGGCTCCTTCGACAGCTACAGCAGCATACAGGGGCTATACCAGGACATCTCCAGGAGAACAGGCCAAAACTACAGCAGTATCTCCAGAAACGAAGCATTGGAAGACAGGCCTGCCGTAGAGCAGAAGCAACAGCAGGTACAGGATGCCAAACTTGCGCCCCTTATCACCAGCTTCCTTCCTACTACCGTGAGTGCAGGAACAGGAGTTGTTCTAACAATAAATGGCTCAGGGTTTGGTGCCACGCGGGGCAATGGGGCAGTGGAGTTCAGGAATGCAGATGATGGGGGGCAGACTTTTGTTCAGCCATTGGCTTCCTCGTACATTTTCTGGTCTGACAATCAGATCCGTTTATACGTTCCCTCGGCCACAGAAGACAGAGATACCCCGGGCTCCGGCCCTATACGGGTGGTAACGAATGATGGCAGCGTCATCAGCAGCACCATCCCTATCATCATAGAGTTTGCTTACTCCAACGTTGTTTTTGATGATAAAACGTTCAGACCCAGATTGATTGACGTGGACGGTTTGGGGGGCTATACTATTCGGTATGCACCCAGCATGCTTGGCAAGCAACGCGCGCAGGAAGGCTTTCGGCGTGCCATGACAACCTGGGTGTGTGTGTCGGGGGTAAACTGGAAGATTGGAGAGCCTACTACAATAGAGGAAGCCGAAGAAGATGAGACCACCGTAGTTAGGTTTGCATCAAACAGTACGGTAGGCGCAGGAGTGCTGGCCCGCACTTTCAGCTACTATGAGGGCTGTATTGTGGGAGGGCGCCGGGACACCGTGTGGTATGTAACAGAGTTCGACATGGAAATCAACAGCAGCATCAGCTGGGAATATGGTCCGGGTCCGCCTCAGGGAAAGCAGTTTGACTTTGAAACGGTGATGCTGCATGAATTGGGGCATGCGCATCAGCTAAGCCATGTTATTTTGCCTAGTGCCATCATGCATTATGCAGTAGAAAACGAAAGAATTATCCGTGACCTGAGTGCTGCCGACGTGGTGGGCGCTAACCTGATTATGGCAAACAGTGTAGGGGAGAATGCCTGTGAAGCCCCTATGAAACCTAGCACAGCAGCTGAGTGTAATCTGGCGCCGGAAATTTATACATTTAGTGCCAGCTACACCTCCCCAAACACCGTTGCGGTTAACTGGACTACCCAAAACGAAGTGCAGGTTGATTTCTTTGTGGTGCAGCGCAGTACTAATGCCACTGATTGGGAAGACATTGGTACAGTGGATGCTGAAGGCGTTGCCGGAAACCGGGCAGAAATAGATTACACTTTTATGGACAATAACCCCTTGCCAGCTATAGGCTATTACCGCTTGCGCGTAGTCTACAGCGACAGAAGGGAAAGCTTCTCTCCTCGGGTACGTGTAATAAACCCGGATTCGGTCCGGCAGTTAAGCGTGTATCCTAGCCTGATAAACGAAGAAACCAATATCATTACACTTTTGTACATCGTGGAGAATACCACAATCCTGAATGCAAAGCTGTATGACATGGCGGGCAGGTTAGTCCGTGACTTTGAACTCACCTTCAGGGACATTAACCTGCCGGTAGAGGTGGATGTAGCCGGTCTGGCCGCTGGTATTTATATCCTGAAGTGGCAGGAACGCAACATGAGCGGCCAGGTAAAGATACTAAAGCGGTAGCAGCAGTCTTACCTGCGGCAAGAGGCGAAGTCATATAAAGTGAATTCTCCTCTTGCTTTTTTATGGTTTTACTGTCGTTTGTAGTTTTGATGTGCTGATGGCATGCCGAATAGTGGTTCGACTTCATTCAGGTAAAGTATAGTAGTGGAAAAAGGAGATCAGGATGGAAGTGTATGCGCGCTATTAATCCGGTTGGATGCGGCAGAATTGCTAAAAGCACCGGCTTTTGTAACTTCAGTACTTCGCAGGCACCAGTAGGCCTATACCCTCATCGCCTGGAAGGGAGAAGCTACAGGCAGAGATTAGCAACTGCCAGCGGCACATGTTGCTGCTGCGCATGATAATTAAAACAAAATACAAAAGCAGGCGAAAATCATCCGGGGAAGATGGATTCTCGCCTGCCTGTGAACCGAAATTTGAAGCAGGGTAGCAACTGTACATGGAAAAACAGCTTAGCTCCCGTTGCAACGAATAGGTTTTGGAACAGTTTGTTTTTTATAGCTTGAAAAGTGGCTTGTTTGATAATTCAAAAATCAACCTCTTTTTTCCATAACACAAGGTATTCTGTTGCTTGTTTGTAACATGGCTTTCAAGGTTGATAAATAGCTTACAAGAGTTTAATCGTGTTTTAGAGGCCAGGTGAGGAATTGAAGTATAGTAAAAAATGGTCTTTGTGTAACATGGGAATCGCTTATACTTGTTGTTATGCCATTAATTTTTTTACGCTTTTTCGCCCTACTAGTACGTTTTGCATAGCATTATTATCTGCATGGGGTTATATTTGAGGAAGGAGAAGCTTTTTGCTCGATGAAATTGTGGCAAAAAAGAAAAAAGCAACTTTTTGACGAGCAAAGAATCTAAATACCCTTATGCAGCTTACCACCACCTGGGACAGGCTAATCTCAAAAAAACGCTTCGAGACAACAGACCCAAAATACAGCACAGATGAATCTGTACGGGGCGAGTTTCAGCGCGACTATGACCGGATTGTTTTTTCATCGGCTTTCAGAAGGCTGCAGAATAAGACGCAGGTGATGCCGATGCCGGAGAGTGACTTTGTGCACACGCGCCTGACGCATAGTCTGGAGGCTTCGGTGGTAGGGCGCTCGCTGGGCCGCATTGTGGGCAAAAGCATACTTGAGCGCTACCCGGACCTGGCGCAGGAAAAACATATACAGGAGGCTGATTTTGGCGATGTGGTAGCTGCTGCCTGCCTTGCCCACGACATCGGCAATCCACCTTTCGGCCATTCTGGAGAGGATGCCATCTCTGCCTACTTCCAAAGCGAAGAGGCGCAGCCTTACCTCAGCACTTTAACAGGAGCCGAGAAAGCAGACTTATACCGCTATGAGGGCAATGCCGCTGGCTTTCGGATATTAACCTATACCTATCCGGCGCACTGCAACCTGCCAGGCGGCCTCAGCCTGACCTATACTACACTGGCTACCTTCACCAAGTACCCAAAAGAGTCGTTGCCGGTTATCCCAAAAACAAAAAATACCAGCGAGAAGAAATATGGTTTCTTTCAGACAGAGAAGGCGTGGTTCAACAGTATCGCCAGAGAACTGGGACTTCTGAAAAAAGGAGCAGACGGAGAAGTGTTTTACCACCGCCACCCGCTGGCCTTTTTAGTAGAAGCCGCAGACGATATCTGCTACCGCATCATCGACTTTGAAGACGGTCTTAAACTGGGCCTGGTGCCGCAGGAACAAGGCCTGAACCTTCTCCGGGAGATACTGAACGACAACCCGAACCGCAAGTCCAGCCTCAGTTTTTATGACTGGCGTGAGGAAATCGGCTATTTGCGTGCCCGTATCATTGGAAAGCTGATAGAAGAGACTACTGCCATATTCCTGCAGCACGAACAGGAGATGCTGCAGGGTACCTATGATGCCCCTCTTATTAACGAACTCAGCTGTAAGCCAGTGTTAGATAAGATAAAGGACCTATCCATCAGGCTGATTTACCAGAACCGCCCGGTACTGGAAATAGAGGCTGCTGGCTTTGAGGTGCTAGGCGGTTTGCTTGATGCCTGCGTGAAAGCCGTATTCAGGCCGGAGTCAAAACACCACCGCAAACTGGCGGCACTCATTCCGCCATATTACCTGGAGTTGCCTGAAGGTGCCACTGATTACCAGCGCATCATTCACATTACCGACTTTGTGGCCAGCCTCACAGACCAGGCAGCGCTTGGGCTGTACCGGAAAATCAAAGGCATTGAGTTGCCGAGGATGTACTAGAGAACCAAATGCTTAAGGATAAATTTAGAAATCCTGATCTCTTGCTGCTGCTGTTGTACATTTTTTATTGTGCTGCCATAGTTCTAAGAGTAAGCGTAGAAGGAACAGGTTACTTATCTCCGGACTCTGAGTATTATCTGGAGGCAGCCAGGAGCCTCAAGGCCGGAGAAGGTTTTTTTATTCGGGACCTTTACGGTCTTCATAGTAGAAGAACCGGGAGCATAGCCTACTTCTCAGCGTGGCCTATTGGCTACCCAACATTGGTCGCGTTAGTATCCTTGACAAGTGGCCTCAAGCTCTTTTGGGCGTCCAAATTTATAAACTTACTTTTTGCCGGTCTTGGCTTTCTACTGATGCGGCATATAAATCGTCAATATGCCTTTGTGCTAGCCTCTGTTTATGGCGCTTTCACTATCATAGAAATGTACTCCTACACTTGGTCAGAATGTGTTTTTATGTTTGGCTGCCTGTGCTTTGTTGTGTTGCTCCACGAAGTCTACATCAGTGGTAAGGTAGTACTGGTGTATGCGCTACTTGCTACAGCAATTTTTATGTTTTTGATTCGATACATTGGCTTTTTTTCTGGAGGTCTGATTTTGCTTCTAGCCTTACTCACCTGGCTTGATGATCGTAAAAGTGTAAGCAGGCATCTGCTCATAGCTTTTGGATTAAACCTGCTGTTTGTGTGTATCTATGTACTGCATAATTATTATGTGGCAGGTTATAATACGGATGCACAACGCTTGACTGAAAATATGGAGCGGCCGGCAGAGGTTTTCTTTATGGCTATAAAAGGACTTGTTATTGAATTGTTCATCATAAGGAAATACTATTTGAATGGTTCACCAGGTATTTTAACTGTAGCCACTGCTGTTTTGCAATTCAGTGTAATAGGATATATCTGGAAGCTGCTTCGAGCAGAATCGAACAGAGTTACCGGAGCAATTAAATGCAATACTCTGTCACATATAGCCATTTTAGTAGCTTTTGCATACTTACTTGTGCTAGTTTACCTGAGAACTATATCACAGTTTGATTCCCTCGACTACCGTCTTTTATCACCTTTCACTTTTATTATGCTTTTTGCAGTCGTGAACTATATAGTAGCGCTGCCAGATCAGCTTAAAGGTGTGAGATTCGCTAAACTTCTAATCTTTTCTTTCTTCTTGGTATCAGTGCTACTAAACCTTCCAAAGCAATACTTACTCTCATTGCTATTGTGATGTTGATTACTGTGTAAAATTTTAAGATGAAAAGGGGTCGTGGAAATTCTGACTTGTTGTTGCTTTTTCTATTTACAATTGTGGCTATTGTAATTGTTTTTAGAGTGAATGTTGAAGCAACAGGCTATCTCAGCCCGGATTCTGTAGCCTATCTTGGCTTAGCTCAGAATATAACAGATGGTCACGGCTTTTATATTCTAAATGAAGAAGGAACTGGCAGAAGCTATTTCTCTACCTGGCCAGTTGGCTACCCCGTGCTTATTTATTTTGTTTCGGCAGTAACCCCGCTATCTGTTTTCTGGTCCTCTAAGTTACTGAACTTATTGCTGGCGGGGCTTGGCTTTCTGCTGCTGCGCCACATTAACCGGAATTATTCTTTCATACTTGCCTCTGTCTATTGCTCCTATACATTGCTGGAGGTTTACAGCTTTACCTGGTCTGAAGCTCCTTTTCTCCTCGGGCTATTATACCTGTGTCACCTTACGGGTAAAATATTGCAGCTGGGGAGCAACAGAAAAGACATAGTATTTCTGTTACTGACTTGCTTTTCCCTGTTTCTGATGCGGTATATCGGAGCCTTTTCGTTTAGTGTTACCGCACTGTTAGCTTGCTATTTCTTCTATCAAAGGAAACGCGGAACAGCTGTTAAGCTTCTCTTCGTGTTGTTCTTGCTCGGAGCGCTGGCAGGGCTTTACCTGTTAATGAACTACCACCTCAGTGGCTATGCAACAGGCTTCGACCGCTTAGAGGCAGAAACAGAATCAGGGGGAGCTTTTTTAGGTATGATGGCAGAAGGGGTGTTAAATGAGCTTCTCATCATCCGGAAATTTCGGATGGGAAACCAACCAGATTACCTGCTCTATTTTACGGTTCTTTTGCAACTGGCAACTATGATTTTTATTATTGCAAAAGTCAGGAAGCACCATCACCTGCTGGAGCAGTTAAAAACGAATTCCTTTTCCCTTGTTTGCTTCTTTGTCGCACTACTCTACCTTGCCGCTGTTGTATTCTTAAGGAGCTTTTCTCACTTTGATGATCTGGACTACCGTTTACTGGCGCCTTTCAGCTTCCTGTTTTGGATAGGGCTAGTACATCTGCTGATCTCTTTGCCTGATAGCGTTAAAAGCACAGTTCATACTAAGTATGCAGTTTTTGCCTTCTTTATACTATCCTTGTTGCTGAATCTCCCCAAGCAGTACATACTTGCAAGCATCAGGTATCTGTTCACATAGTCTCGCATCTTGTTCGTCTAGAAAAAGAAACCTTTCATCTGCGTCTGCACTGGTTTGGCCGAAACGTGGCCTCCCTCCTCTTCTAAAACTGGTATCTTCACCGGATTAGAATTAATTTTATATGTTGTAGCACAAGCGCTGCAAGCCGGCCTTAGAGCCATACTCACTCTTACAAACAAAACAACACATGAAACGCAAGTTTATCACCTGTCTTTTGTGGTGCGCCACCGGCTTTGCTGCGCTGGCCCAAACCAAGGGCAACAAGATCGAATTCACGGAGTATGACCTCCCGAACGGCCTGCACGTGATTCTGCATCAGGACAAATCTACGCCTAACGTAGCAGTGTCGGTGCTGTACCACGTAGGCTCTAAAAATGAGGTGCCTGGCCGTTCTGGTTTCGCACACTTCTTCGAGCACCTGATGTTTGAAGGTACGGAGAACATTGGCCGTGGCGAGTATAGCTCTTTGGTGCAAAAAGCAGGCGGTGCCCTGAATGCCAACACCTCCTTCGACCGCACCTATTACTATGAACTGCTGCCCTCTAACCAGGTTGCCCTGGGCTTGTGGCTTGAAGCGGAGCGTATGAAACATGCCAAAGTAGACGAAGTGGGTGTGGAAACGCAGCGTAAGGTAGTGCAGGAAGAGAAGCGCGAGCGTATCGACAACCAGCCTTATGGTTCTATGGGAGAGAATGTGTTTTCACTGGCCTTCAAAGAACATCCGTACAAGACCATGCCGATTGGTTCTTTCGAGGATTTGAATGCAGCCAGTATTGAGGAGTTCCGCGACTTCTACAAGACATTCTATGTGCCGAACAACGCGACCCTTTCCATAGCAGGCGACATAGACATAGAAGAAACAAAGAAGCTGGTGGAGAAGTACTTCGGTAGTATTCCGAAAGGCACCAAAGAAATACCGCGCCCTAACATAGTAGAGCCGAAGCAGACGGAAGAGCGCCGCAAAACGGTGTATGATAACATCCAACTTCCTGCTGTTATCCAAGCATACCATGTGCCGGAGCAAGGCACAGACGATTTCTATGCCCTGTCGATGCTGACGACTTTGCTATCTGGCGGTGAAAGTGCCCGCTTACCAAAGGCGTTGGTCGATAAGCAGCAGAAAGCTGTTGCTGCTGCCTCCATTCCTTTCCCTACAGAAGATCCAGGGTTGTTCCTGACATTCGCTATTGCCAACATGGGCGTGGAGGTGGATGACCTGGAGCAGGCGATGAACGCAGAGATTGATCGCGTGAAAACGGAACCACTGACAGACCGTGAGTTCCAGAAGCTGCGCAACCAGGTAGAAAGCAACTTTGTGCAGCAGAATAGCACCGTAGCTGGTCGTGCCGAGAGCCTTGCCAACTATGCGGTTTACTTTGGCGATGCTAACCTGATAAACACAGAATTGCAGCGTTACCTGAACGTGACGAAAGAAGATATCCAGCGCGTGGCCAAAGAGTACCTGACCAAGAACAACCGCGTAGTGCTGCACTACCTTCCTAAATCAGCTCAACAGAACAACTAAGAATCATCCTTATCATGATAAAGAAATTTTATTCTACCGTATTTCTGGCGCTGGCACTGGTGTATGTAGCGCCGGCACAGACCACACAAACACCTCCCCCTCCGGGGCCTGCGCCCAAAATTGAGTTAGGCAAGTATGAGCACTTCACCCTGAAGAATGGCTTGAAAGTATACGTGGTGGAGAACCACAAGCAGCCTGTAGTTTCTATGTCTCTGGTGCTGGACAGAGATCCCATTTTGGAAGGCGACAAAGCCGGTTATGTACAGGCGGCCGGGCAGATGATGCGCACAGGCACTACAAACCGTAGCAAAGACCAGTTTGATGAGCAGGTAGACTTTATCGGAGCGGACTTAGGCTTCTCTTCTACTGGCTTCAATGCATCTGCTCTTAAAAAGCACCTGCCAACATTAGTTGACCTGACCACAGATGCCTTGCTGAACCCTAAGTTTACGCAGGAGGAGCTGGACAAGGTGAAGAAGCAGATGAAGGCCAACCTGGCGCAGTCTAAAGACAATCCCGATGCTATCGCCAGCCGCACACGCAACCTGGTGCTGTATGGCAAAGATCACCCATACGGGGAGTTGATGACAGAGGCGTCAGTAGACAACATTGCACTGCAGGACATCCAGAACTACTACAGCACTTACTTTAAGCCGAACATTGGTTACCTGGCTGTGGTGGGCGACGTGACACCAAAAGAGATGAAAAAGCTCCTGAAGAAGTCGTTCAGGAAGTGGGAGAAAGGCAATGTGCCGGAGGTAAAGTATGACCTGCCGCAGCGCCCTGAGCAGACACAGGTAGTGATAGTAGATCGCCCAAGCTCGGTGCAGAGCTCTTTGGTGCTGACAAACCCGGCTGACCTGAAGCCTGGTGCAGAGGATGCTGTCGCAGCCTCTTTGATGAACAACATCCTGGGTGGCGGAATGGACTCGCGTTTGTTCCAGAACCTGCGAGAAACGCACGGTTATACCTATGGCGCCTACTCGTCTGTCAACAACGACGAGATATTAGGCCGCTTTAACGCCAATGCCAACGTCCGGAATGCAGTAACTGATAGTGCTGTAACAGAGTTTATGAACGAGCTGAACAAAATCCGCAGCCAGCGTGTGAGCGATGAGGAACTGCGCGATGCAAAAGCCTACATCATGGGCAGCTTTGGCCGCGGCTTGGAGAACCCTGCGACAGTGGCTGTTTATGCCATTAACACCGCCCGTTATGGTTTGCCAGCAGATTATTATGCGAACTACCTGAAGAAAGTGGAAGCCGTAACAGCTGAAGATGTACAGCGTGCGGCGCAGAAGTACATTAACCCGGACAAGATGTACGTTGTAGCAGTTGGTAACGCCTCTGAGGTAGCTGAAAAACTGCAGAAGTTCGATAAAGATGACAACAGTATTGCCTACTACAGCACCACCGGTGAGAAAGTAGACCGTGCAGCGTTGGGTGTGCCAGCTGGCTTAACAGCTGATCAGGTGCTGGCTGACTACATCAAAGCAATCGGTGGCCAGGTAAACATAGATAAGCTGAAAGACATCACCATCACCAGCAACGCCACCGTGCAGGGCATGGCGCTTACTCTGGTGCAGCAGCAGAAAGGCAGTGATAAGTTTGCCACGCAAATCATGATGAACAACAACCCTTTGCAGCGCGTGATCATCAACGGTGAAAAAGGTAAAATGGAAGCTCCGATGCAAGGTATGAACAAGGAGTTTACGAAAGAGGAACTCGCCACCCAAAAACTGGAGGTAAGTCAGTTCCCTGTGCTGCAGTACGAAAAGCTAGGCATCAAAACCAAGTTGACCGGTATGGAGAAAGTAGATGGCAAAGATGCCTATGCGGTAGAAGTAACACTGCCAAATGGCCAGAAAGCCATACACTACTTCGACAAAAACACGGGCCTGCGCCTGAAAGAAGTAAACAACCTGCAGACGCCACAAGGTGTGCTGACCCAGACGAAAACCTACAGCAATTACAAAGAGGTGAATGGTGTGAAGTTCCCTTATGTAGTGGAGACTGTTGTAGGTCCTCAGGCCATCAAAGCTGAAGTGCAGAACATAGAGGTAAACAAAAACCTAAGTGACGACACGTTTAAGATGTAGTTTTAGAGGCCTTATTGTATATGAACTGAAAGAGGCTAACCTGCATGGTTAGCCTCTTTTTTGTAGTATGATTTGTAATAGTCAAGATATGCTCTGACAGTTGAGGGTTATCTGACAGGCATCTGCCCTAAAGTAGTGTTCCATGAGCCCATGCCGTTGGGCTCATTTTTTTTCTGCACCACCCCTTCGTCTTCGGGTGC